>DLTU01000066.1:0-6984 GCA_002500385.1 Candidatus Neomicrothrix sp. UBA7828
TGAAATGCTCTGAATTTGCCTCAGCGATTGTGGATAGACTTTAAACTCCAACCCCAAGACAAAGAAATTCCTCTTGGAATTAACGTCTCAAGATCTATAAAGCCTCAGGTGGCTAATACATGCAACCACCAGTTACAGAAATTGAAGGTTCCGATAAAAATCAGTTCAGACGTGGACTTAAACTCATATCTAGATCACTAAAGCTTCGACCTTTCTCACACGCAATTGCAATCACTGGAGCATGCCTCTTCTCTATCGCAGCCGTAGTCCTGACGCGCGTTCTCGGCTACGCAACCGATGACGTAATCATCCCTAACCTAGATAACAATGCGCTAGACAAACGAGACCTCTGGCTCGCTTTCACACTAATTATTGCCGTAGGCCTAGCACGAGGCCTCGGCGCTTTTTTGCGACGCTACTTTCTCGCAGGTGCACGGTACGGAACAGAGCTTTACTGGCGACGTCAACTCTTTAATCAGTACCTTGACTTGCCAATGTCCTTTCACAGGAAGAAATCTCCCGGTGAACTCCTCGCCCATGCTGATAATGACATGATGATTGCCTCGCTCGCATTGATGCCTCTCGCATTTACCATTGGAACATTCTTTCTCGCCATTGTCGCCTTAGTAAACCTTTTCCTTATTCACCCAACCATAGCGCTGATAGCATTAGTGCTATTTCCGTTGTTAGTGGCAATGAATAAGTCTTACTCCCAAAGAGTTATTACACCCGCATCTTCAGTTCAAGAGGCAGTAGGTAACACATCATCATTAGTGCACGAAAGCTTCGATGGAATATTAGTTGTTAAATCTCTTGGTCGAGGAGACCAAGAAGTAGAACGACTTCGAAAATCTGCTGAAAAAATTCGAAAGCATCGAATAAGCGTAGGTCGACTACGGGCAGTTTTTGAACCAGCTATTTATGCGCTCCCAAACCTTGGGGTGATAGCACTCCTGATGATCGGAACATGGCTAATTGATAAAGGGTCACTCACAATTGGAGAACTCGTCAGCGCGATCGCACTCTTTGGAATACTCGCATTTCCAGTTCGAATAGCAGGAATATTTTTTGAAGAACTTCCCCGATCAGTTGTCGCTCTGGACAGAATCGATGAAGTCCTAAACCTAGAATCATCGCAACTTCAACATCAGGGAACGAAAGCAGTCAGTGCCAGCCCAGCTAATTTACGGATAGAAAATGTTGAAGCTAGATATGATGACCAACTTATTCTCGATAACATCAGCTTCTCAGTAGAAACCGGTGAGGTTGTTGCACTCGTAGGCCCTACTGGAGTAGGAAAATCAACAATCGCAGACTTAGTCGGAAGCTTACAGCAGCCAACGGCAGGGAAAATATATCTTTCAAATACCGCTCTTAATGACATCAAACCCTCGGATAGAACGAAAACGCTCACTATCGCTTTCCAAGAATCATTTCTGTTTGCTGATACGGTGAAAGAAAATATTCTTTTGGGCAGGCAATTCGCAGACCGCGAATTGCAAGAGGCAATAGAGATCGCTCAGGCTAACGACTTCATCTCACGTCTTCCTAATGGCTTAAATACGCTACTAGGAGAACGCGGCGTCACACTGTCAGGTGGGCAACGTCAACGCGTCACATTGGCACGAGCGCTAATAGGTAATCCACAAATCATTTTCTTAGACGATTCAACCTCCTCAGTTGACCCAGTTATTGAAAAGCGGATTCTGGATGGGCTTAGAACCCGAAAAAATATCAGCCTTGTGATTGTCGCTCACCGTTTATCAACTATAAAGCTCGCTGATAGAGTCATTTTCCTTAATAACGGTGTAATTGGGGGAACAGGCTCCCACGAAGAATTGATGCGGTTAGAAGCGTATGCATCACTTGCAAAGGCATATGAAAAAGCAGGTATGGACTCATGAGCCAATCCCGCCATTCACAAAGAAATACTAGAGGTGAAATTTCTTCACAAAAAAATGAAGTAGTTTCATTGGGTGAAGGAGAAGATGAGCAAAAAACCGGTGCTTTGATAGTTCTAAAGCGGGGATTACAGGTAAGCCCTGAGCTGAGGACTGGAGCCGGCCTCACAGTACTGATGGCCTTAATAGTTGCTGTTGGATCTTTATCTATTCCAGTGTTAATTCAACAGATATTAGATCAGGGGCTTAGCGGAGAAGATGGTCTCCGTTCAAACTTCATTTATATTTCGTGCGCAATTGCCTTCATTATTGTTTCTTTCGTGATTTTCGCTCAACGCGCTACCTATAACCGTCTTGTTAGAGTCGCTGAAACAACTATTCTTGAACTTAGAGTAAGGGTTTTCCGACATCTTCATCGCCTCAGCCTCGCCGACCATCAAGAATCAAGGAAAGGGATTCTTACAGCAAGAGTAACAAGTGATATTGAAACTCTCTCTCAATTCGCGCAGTGGGGTGCAATCGCTTGGATAGTTGATTCAGTCATAATCGTTGGGACGCTCACTGTCATGGCTATATACAGTTGGCAATTGACATTAGTCGTGATTGCAATCTATCTCCCCATCATTCCAATTCTTAAAGCAATCCAACAACAACAATTTATCAAATACAGAGAAGTGCGCGAGGCAGTATCTGAGACACTTGGGCAGGCTTCTGAAGCAGTTACGGCAGCCCCGGTAATTCGCTCATACGGATACCAGAACTCAATCCGATCGAAGTTAGAAATGGCTAATCAAAACCAGTACCGGCGCCAAATAAAGGCACATAAATTCTTCGCTTTACTTGCACCAGTTATGGATACATTCAGTGCTCTATCTATAGCTGGGGTCATAGTCGCAGGGTCTTACCTTGGGCCTGATATGGGACTCACATCAGGAGAAATGATCGCTTTTGTATTTCTAACAACGATTCTTATCGCCCCAATCTGGGAATTGGGGGAAGTCCTTGATCAAACACAGACAGCCTTGGCTGGATGGTGGAAAGTCCTTTCTGTTCTTGATGTTCCAATAGAGGTTTCTGAACCTGAGAGCGGCGAAAAGCTCAGACCCGGAGCACTGGAGATTGAAGCCAGCAATGTCAATTTTAGATACCGAACAGGAAGCCAAGTTCTCGATGACATAAGCATTCGTATACCTGCTGGAACAAACGTTGCTGTCGTTGGAGAAACAGGCTCCGGAAAAACAACGTTCGTGAAGTTACTAGCACGCATAGCTGATGCTACAAACGGGCAGATAACTATCAATGGTCTACCAATCCACGAAATAGATTCTGAATCACGGCATGAATCTATACAAATGGTTCCACAAGACGGGTTTCTCTTTGATCAAACAATAAGAGAGAATGTTGCGTTTGGTAAACCAGATGCAAGTGAAGAAGAAATTCAAACAGCATTTCAGTCTTTAGGTCTTACTGATTGGTTGAGTAAACTTCCAGAAGGCATCAATACACAAACAGGTTCAAGAGGTGAAAGAATCTCAGTAGGTGAACGCCAACTCGTTGCACTTGCACGAGCTCAACTTGCAAACCCTGGGCTTCTCATTCTTGATGAAGCAACTAGCGCAGTTGATCCCGAAACAGAAGTTGCGCTCGTCAGTGCCTTAGAGCGTTTATCTCAAGGACGTACAACAATATCGGTTGCTCACCGTTTGAGCACGGCAGAAAAAGCAGACCTCATACTCGTTTTTGATCAGGGGAAAATTGTCGAAACAGGCACCCATCAAGAACTATCCGCACAAAACGGAATTTATGCAGACTTGCACAATACGTGGATGGGGAACACACAAGCTGTATAGATAAAAATTTCCTCAACTTCTTGAGGATTAGCCAAAGGGTATCAACTTTTAGGTAATCTCTTGATGAACTTAAAGAGGTTGACATGACTAAAAAACCTGTACACGTAACCGTAACTGGAGCAGCAGGGCAAATTGGCTACGCACTGCTTTTTAGAATCGCAAGCGGGCAAATGCTTGGTGCTGACCAACCAGTCGTCCTTCGCCTATTGGAAATTACCCCAGCATTAGGTGCTCTAGATGGAGTACATATGGAACTTGACGATTGTGCATTTCCGCTGCTTGACGGAGTAGTTAAAACAGATGATGCGAATGTGGCGTTTGCAGAGAGTAATTATGGTCTGTTAGTTGGAGCAATGCCACGAAGAGATGGTATGGAACGAGCTGATCTCTTGGAGGCTAATGGAGGAATTTTCGGCCCGCAGGGCAAAGCGATTGCGAACAATGCTAACGAAAATATTAAGGTTCTCGTAGTCGGAAATCCAGCAAACACAAATGCCTTAATAGCGCAATCCTCCGCTAGTGGTATAAACCCAAGACAATTTACGGCTATGACACGCCTTGACCATAATCGTGCTCAAACTCAAGTTGCTTCAAAGTTGGGTGTTCCAGTTAATGATGTGAAAAAAATGACAATATGGGGAAACCATTCGGCAACCCAATACCCAGACCTTTTCAATTGCGAAGTTAGCGGGGAATCAGTGGCACACACAATAAACGACCAGCAATGGCTGGAAAATGAATTTATTCCAACTGTGCAACAAAGAGGCGCAGCAATAATTAAGGCTAGAGGAGCCTCATCAGCGGCTTCCGCCGCCAATGCAGCCATCGATCATATGCGTGATTGGACACTCGGAACACCAGACGGCGATTGGGTATCAATGGCTATCCCATCTGATGGTAGTTACGGTATTCCTGAGGGAGTTATCTCCTCTTTCCCAGTCACCTGTAAAGATGGCGATTATGAAATTGTTCAAGGATTAGAAATTGACGATTTCAGCCGCGGTAGAATTAATACTTCGGCAGATGAACTTGTCTCTGAACGAGAAACAGTTGCCAGCCTGGGACTTATTTAAATCCTACTTTTGCGTGAAGCTCGGGAATGCTTCTATCAATCGTTCTACCTCACCAGACAATTGAAGTAATCCTTTCAGAAAAGCCTCCTCGGTAGTCAATTCCCCTCGGTGAATCGAAACTGCAGTTTCTTTATTCAAACTAAAGATAACATTTGGTGATTCGGCTTCTCCAGTAGATGTTTTTGTTGTTGCTCCGATCACACAGTAAAAGCCTTCAATGCTGCCATCAGAATTAGCAACTTCGTATTGGATGGTTAACTCTTCGTCAAGATTTGGCGAAACATATAACAAAAGATTGTTCTGGAGCTCCGACGCCCACTCCACTTCATCAATTCCCATATTTAAGATTATCCTTACATCCTGCAAGTCGTATGGCGTCAGGTACCAAATCAATGACCGCAGGAGACTCACCTATAAATTCACCATCAGCCCATAAACCTAAGCCGGCGGTCTCGAGCACAATTCGTTTTCCGTCTAAACCTTCAACTTTGGGGTGACTCATATGCGAACCGCTAAACACCCTCCTAAAGAAACGCAATAATTCAAAACGTCCTACCTTTGATACAAGGGTTAAATTAGCGATCCCATCAAATGGGTTCGCCGTGGGTGCAATTTTCATTCCACCCCCGAAATCGCTCGTATTAGCAACATTCCACAATGAAATTTCACGTTCAAAGGGAATATTATCTATTGAAAAATTCACAAATTGACTAGATAGCGAACGCAGAGATACCAAGGTTGAAACTGTATATCGACTCGGACCAGTCGGCCATCGCATCTCTTCAGCACGTACATTCACATCACTAGAAAAACCAAAAGTCATAACAGACGCGACCCACCGATCATTTACTTTTAATAAATCAATTGAGCTGGGTTCTTCTAATGATGTCGCAACCGCATTTTCAATCCCTGTAGGAATTGCTAACGCTCTGCAAAAGTCATTCCCTGTCCCTATTGGGATAATTCCCAATACGGTCTCTGTTGTTGCAATCGATTGGATGGCATGGTGAATAATGCCATCACCACCAGCCACAATTATCCTCTCTGCACCCCGATCTACAAGTTCTTGTAAATTATGCTTTACTTCGGCAAGTGTCTCTCCAGGTACGAGTGCATAGTCAACATCCAACACTTCTAAACAGCGGAAGATCAAACTCGCAGCTTTCGCCCCTTTCCCGCGTCTTGCTAACTGGTTAATCAATACGTGAATCACTAATCACTCCGGCTTAGATTCCAAATAAAAATTACAATAATGAAACCAGCCAGTCCACATAACACCGGCCATATGAGAGTTCCAAAAGAGTCAGGCCATGCAAGCGCTGAACCTTCAACGATTTCATTTTCTTCCTCGCTGATAACCCCCACACCATTGGGCCACGGCCAAATTACGCGAAGGCTTCCGATCATAAGTCCAATGAGAAGAGCTAAAACAGAATCACGGTAATTTCTTAAAATCCAATTCAATAACCGCGCAGATAAACTCAGCGACAAAACCGCTCCAAGCCCGAAAACCAAAAGTTTGCCTAATAAGCGATCATTCACAGCTTCTATCAAAGACCCATACATACCAATCATCAATAGAAAAAATGACCCTGATATTCCTGGAAGTATCATCGCACTAATTGCAATTGCCCCAGAAAAGAAAAAAACTAATAAGCTTGGCTCTTGAACTGGGCCTGCACGAAATCCAAGTAAGACGAACACTGCAATTCCCGTCGCAACACCCAATACAACACGAGAAGGATTCCAAGTACCCACCATGAATCCGGCAATAATAACTGACGCTAAAACAAGTCCGAAAAATAATCCCGCTATCGAAGTCGGATGATTCTCAAGGAGGCGTTCAATGATTTGAGCTAATAAAACGAAAGCAATAATGATTCCAGATAAGAGCGACAACAAAAAATGCCACTCTATAGATAGGAAAGACCGTTTCATAGCGGCCCTATCAATTCTCAGTGTCGAGATAACCAAGTCTGTGCAGTGCTGGATATTTTGAAGAAGGCGCTCGTAAATTCCTAACAACAGAGCTATTGTCCCACCTGACACACCAGGGACAGCATCTGCTGCACCCATGAAAGAACCACGTAACACGTTACGCGTTATCTCCCGAAATACAGATTTCTTTTCAGTCATGGCCACCCATCAAGATGATAGAAC
>DLTU01000059.1:0-4236 GCA_002500385.1 Candidatus Neomicrothrix sp. UBA7828
CGCATCATCGCCGCTAGCGATTATCAAACGCTTAATTAGGTCTTCAACCCCTACTGGGCGTACGTTCCTTTATCCACAAAAAGGGTACGGTCAGATTGTTGAAGCTATTGCTAATGCAGTTATTGATAACGGAGGAGAAATACATACAAATTCCCCTGTCACACATATTCAGATTGAAAGTAAGTCAATTCAAATAGTTGCTGGAGGAAATAGCCTTACGGCTAAACATGTCTGGTCCACTGCTCCTCTTACGAAACTCACTGACATTGTTGACCCGAGCCCACCAAAAGAAGTTTCGGTAGCTGCGTCGTCCTTACGAGTACGAGGAATGGTACTTGCATACCTTGTACTCGATCAGGGTCAATACACGGAATTTGACGCTCACTATTTACCAAGCCGAGAAACGAAAATAGCTCGGCTTTCGGAACCAAAAAATTACAGAGATGGCATTGACCCAGAGGGAGTAACAGTACTTTGCGCAGAGATTCCCTGTTGGAGTGACGATGATGTGTGGAATAGTTCTGACCAAGAAATTGGGCAATTAGTTATGTCAGATTTAGTGAAGTTAGGGTTGCCATCGGCCAGACACGTTGAAACGCAGACTAGAAGACTCCCGTCGGTTTACCCTGTTTTTGAACGTGAAACAATGAAAGACCGAGAGACAGTCCTTGAATGGGGTCAAACACTCGGAAACCTCATTCCATTCGGCCGACAAGGATTTCTTGTGCCAGATAATCTTCACCACACTTTAGGTATGGGCTGGGACTTAGCAGAATCTATTGGTAAAGAAACGGAGTTAAACTTCGAATTTTGGAAAAATTCAGTCGAGCGCTTTAAGCGAAATATTGTAGAAGATTAATTTTGAAATATAGCAAGTACGACTTGCAAATGTTGTTAGGTATACCTAATATAAGAATGTGGATTACGGTAAACATCGCTTAACAACTTCCCCAGATGGAGACCTGCGTCCACATCTACATATAACAAAAGCAAAAAAAGATCTAGAAACTGTGCGGCTGGCTGTGCGGCCGCACAGTTTCTATCTTTAAGATCGGGATTTCCGTGGGCGATAAATTCGAACAACTTCGTCTATCAACAGCACTAGCACACTTAATACCTGGCGCTGAACTTTTACTTCGGAGTTACGACAACGATGTTTATCTTGTAGGGAATCATCCAAGTGCTGAATTTACGTTATGTGAAATGCGAAAGCTAATTGCTTCTAGTGCATGCCCAAGCAGGCCTAACTTCACTAAATGGATAAAAGATTTTGAAATTCGTGGGGCTGCTAATGACCTAGGCGTAGGGATTTACAAAAGTCTCCAGAGTAAAGAAATGTCAAGATGGTTCAGCACTACTTTGCGACCTGAAATCGTGTATCAATCATTAGAGAATGCTGACATTGATGGAATCTGTTCTATTCCGGTAGATGCGACAATAACTCCGGATTCACTTTTAGGAGTAACTACGGTTCAGATATCTGTAGAAGAAAATGTTTCTGGTGACACATTGAACGAGTTAGTTCTAGTTGGATATAGTTCATGCTTGATTGATGAGATTTCCAGCTCATTAGAATCTGGAAGCGCATGTGGTGCGACCAATCATCAAACTGATAAGCGACGCACGCAAAACTCTTAAAGAATACTTAGTCGCTATCAGGGAGCGCAGACAAGAATTCGTTGAGAAGCAAATGCGCCTACACCAATTTGTCTCCCTTTCATGTCAACTGTAGTTGTCCCGTCAGGAGAAACAGCAGTAACGGTACCGTTTTCACCAGGAATGAGGTTTGACTCCTCTAGAAATTCGAGTAGTCCCGGTTGGAACTCTAGCTCCTCTGGTATTCGTTCAATAACAAATTGGTTTCCGACACTAATCTCAGCAAGAGCAGATGTTCCTTCAGGAATTTGGTAATCAGATCCAGGGATTGGGTTGCCATGAGGGCATGTTGTTGGATCCTCAAGCAACCTTAAAAATGCAGCCTCGACTCTAGGAGATACTACATGCTCCCATTTTCCAGCTTCGTGATGAGCTTCAGCCCAGCTAAGTCCAAGAACATCCGTTAGAAACCGCTCCGCTAGACGGTGGCGTCGTACAACCTGATTAGCTAGTTTTGCACCACTAGAGGTAAGAGAAATAGAGTTATCTTTTAATTTGATCAGTCCGGCGTCGCCCATTTTTCTAACCATTTCAGAAACAGCTGGTCGTGAGACTTGCAATCGCTCAACGATTCTTGCCTGAATCACATCAACACCATCTTCCTGCAGTTCAAATATTGTTTCGCAATATTCTTCAAATGCTGGATGGTAATCACTGTTTTGATAAGGCATACCTTTATTCTAGCTCATGTTGTCGTGGAGTGGTAGTGGAAAATGACACACTATTAATTTCCTATTGTGCGTATTTGCTCTAAATTCAACGAGGTGGATAATACTGTAGGCCTCATTGTGAACCCAAGATCTGGTGGGGATGTTCGAAGAGCTGTGGCGGCGGCGGCTCGTTCAACGTTAGAGGATAAGGTAAGTATTGTTCGAAGAATTGTTCTGGGTTCTATGGCTGCGGGGGTAAGAATATTTCATGCAAATTATGAACCTATGCAAATTGTTCGTCGGGCAACTGAAACGATCCGAGATATAAATGTTGTGTATGTCAATGATTCTATGACCTTTACAGAAGAGGACTCGACGATAGCGGCACGACTTATGAAAGATAATGGAGTTCCGTGCGTAGCGGTGTTAGGTGGTGATGGAACGAACCGTGCTGTCACGAAAGGGTGGGTGGACATACCTGTTATTCCGATTTCAACTGGAACAAATAATGCTTTTCCCGTGTTTATTGAACCAACAGTGGCTGGGACAGCGCTGGGTCTTGTGTCGACAGGAGCTGTGGGTCTTGAAGACGTATCAGATCAGTCAAAGTTGATTCATGTAGCAGATCACGAAGGAGATATTGACCTTGCTTTGATTGATGCTGTTGCTGTTGATGATCCCTATGTTGGGTCATTGGAGCTTTTTGATCCTCAAACAATGGTTCTTGCAATACTCACACAAGCTGACCCTATTGCTATAGGATTTTCATCAGTCGGAGGGCTTTTACAGCCAGTTTCAGGCGAAGATGACCATGCTTTGCTCGTTCGGTTCGCTCCCATCGGCAGTGGAAGAGATGAAATGATTATCAAAGCACCAACAGCGCCCGGCCATTACGACAGTATCGGCATACATGAAGTCTCAACGCTTCCTTTTGATGAAACAGTTGCAGTCCAAGGAGAGGTTTTGCTGGCTTTTGATGGTGAACGTAAATTGCGTGTGCGAAACGATCAGACAGTGCATTTGTCTGTTCGTCGAGATGGCCCACAAGTAATTGATCCTGCTCGAGCGGTTACGTTAGGGCGCTCTGTAATGATCAATCCTTAGATATCGGGGATTCCCATATCAAAGTTTGATGATCTTATCCCCCCGTCAACGCCAAGAACCTGACCTGTCACATATGATGCTGCAGGCGAAGCCAAATATAGTGCGGCCGCTGTAATGTCAGCGACTTCCCCTAATCGCCGCATCGGTGTCCCCGAAACCATTGCATCATGAATCTCATCATTCGTAAGCACAATGTCAAGCGCCGACGTCTTAATCGCACCAGGCGCTATCGCATTGACGCGAATACGTGGTGCGAGATCAAGTGACGCATGGATAGTGAGTTGAATCATTGCAGCTTTCGCAGTTCCATACGCAGCAAAGCCTCTACTAGGAAACCGGCCTGCAGCCGACGCAATATTAATGACACTACCGTTAGTAGATTCAGCTAGAAGAGGTGCACTGATTTGGATCAAATCAAATGCTGTTTTTACATTCCACTCCAACGCATCACTAAACGCACGTTCCGTCGTATCCATAAAAGATGAAGGCATAGACCCGCCAACATTATTCACAACCGAAGATATTCCACCAAATTCGTTCACAGCAGCATCAACTAGTCGCTGCATACCTGTTCGCTCTGAAAGGCTTCCCGCTACATACACCGCCTCGCCACCAAAAGCCTTAATTTCTTCAACGACTGCTACAAGGTCCTCTTCATTGCGGGATCCAATTACAACTTTTGCTCCTGCTTGCGCAAAACCAATAGCGATACCTTTGCCAATGCCTCTACTCGCTCCAGTCACCACAGCAACATGGTTTTGCAAATGAAATAAATCAGTAACCATGACTTTATGTTGTCTCAGAAACCACCGAGTTGCACATCAAT
>DLTU01000162.1:0-4222 GCA_002500385.1 Candidatus Neomicrothrix sp. UBA7828
ACAGTCTTAAGGTCAAGATCATTAGAAGAAAAGACTGCATTAACACAAAAGTTTTCCCTCCATTTGCTTTCAGAGTTTGACAATCAATTCGAAACGGTAATTGATTCAGTCTTCCCGTTTGAATCAATAGCAGAAGCTCACACCAGGATGGAGAATAACCTCAATACTGGGAAAATTATCATCGACATCATATGAAATCCTTTAAAAGAAAGGAACTTCTAAATTATCTTGGCATTACTACGACAGTGCAATACGCTAGACACAGCAATGACTGAATCCACAGTAAAAATAAGTATCCCTGGTAACCATCTTATGCCAGGACTTTTTGGAGAAAAAGACCTTCATCTCAAATCAATTGAAGCTGCCTTTCCAGATGCAACAATACATGCACGCGGCAACCAGATATCGATCCAAGGAGCAAGTGCCCCTAAAGTAGGCGCCCTCTTCGAAGAAATGGTAGCTCTACTCGAAAAGGGGCATGTGATAGACGCAACGAGCCTAGGAAGGTCCATAGATATGGTCCTAGCGGATCAAAAACCCTCTGACATTTTCGGCACTGATATTCTTCGAGTGAGAGGCCGAACAATACGCCCAAAATCAGCTGGTCAAAAAAAATATATCGAGGCGATCAGTGAGAATGTTATAACGTTTGGAATAGGCCCTGCAGGAACAGGGAAGAGTTGGCTAGCAGTTGCAATGGCAGTTAAGGCTCTGCAACAAAAGCAAGTCAGGCGAATAATTCTTACCCGGCCAGCTGTAGAAGCGGGAGAACGGCTCGGCTTTCTCCCAGGTGATCTTATGGCAAAAGTTGATCCCTATCTTCGTCCACTTTACGACGCACTCTATGACATGATGGAATTAGAAACCGTAGAAAGATTCCTAAATGAAGCAATAATTGAAGTGGCGCCCTTAGCCTTCATGAGGGGAAGGACCCTTAACGACGCATTTGTTATTCTTGATGAAGCACAGAACACGACGCCAGAGCAAATGAAAATGTTCCTAACAAGAATCGGATTTGGTTCACGCGTCGTCGTTACAGGAGATCTAACGCAAATTGACGTAACAGATGGTAGGGGAGGACTAAGGGAGCTTGAGGGGATACTTGGTGGTATCGATGATATAGCTTTCATTCACCTGAATAGTAAAGATATTGTCCGTCACCGAATCGTTCAGGCCATAGTAGACGCATATGATCAACGTTCAGGAAGTAGTAAAAAAACTTGAATGTTATCGTAAATTCGGAAATCCCCGAAGGGCACCCCGATGGAATCATCGATGAAGAGAAGTGGAGAAATTTAGCTCTCAACACGTTGCAAGCCGAAGGTGTTCATGCCGGCGAACTAAATTTAATATTCGTTGATTCTCAAAATATCCAACAACTAAACGAAACATATTTAGGGAAAAGTGAACCTACGGATGTTCTTGCATTCCCTATAGATTCGCTTGATATCCCAACAACGGATACCCCCTTGCTTCTTGGAGACGTCGTTATTTGCCCAGAAAAGGCGAAGGAGAATGCAAAAGCCCAAAATAGAAGACATGAAGAAGAAATAGCTCTCCTTGTGCTCCATGGGGTACTGCACATTTTGGGTTACGACCATGCTGAACCTAATCAAAAAGCAGTTATGAAAAAAAGAGAAAAACAATTACTATCTGAATTGTATCTATCATGAGCCAAACAGAAATTATCGGATTGATTGCGCTAGTTTTATTGATAGCTGCAGCTGCGTTATTGGCCGCTGCAGAAACGGCGATCACGCGAGTCAGCTCAGCTAGAGCCGAAGCTCTTGCTGAAGAAGGAGGGAAAGGGGCGCTAATTCTGCGCGATCTTATTGATAGGAGGAAGCATGTTCTGCACCCTATCCTTTTCGTAGTGTTAGCTTGCCAAATAGGGGTTGCGACTGTAGTTGCTGGATTAGTGCTAAAACATTGGGGCGCGTGGCAACTAGTAATTGTTTTTGTCGTCGAACTACTTGTCCTCTTCGCTCTTTCAGAAGCTCTTCCTAAAAGCTGGGCCTTAGCTCACCCCGATAGAAGCGCTACTAGAACAGCTCCGTTAGTAAGAGTCTTATCAAAAATAGCACCCCTTAGATGGGTAGCAAATGGTGTTGTGCGGCTGGTAGGAGCTGACCTTCCAAATGGATTCACAGATGGTGAAGTATCAGAAGAAGAATTATTAGCATTCGCAGAGGAAGCAGCTGCAAGCGACGCAATCAATGAAGACGAACGACACCTTATTGAGCAAGTGATTGAATTCGGCGACACCGTTACTCACGAAGTCATGATTCCACGTCCGGACATTATCGCAGTTAATGAACACGCATCCATAAATGAAGCAATAGATATTGTTATAGGAAAAGGCTTCAGTAGATTACCAGTATTCCAAAACAATATCGATGACATAGTCGGGATTGTGTATTCAAAAGAACTGATGAGAGCACTTAGAGATGGCGATAAGTCTCAAACCGTAAACCAAATCATGAGACCACCTATCTTTGTTCCTGAATCAAAAAAAATATCTCAATTGCTCAGAGAAATGCAAGCAGAAAAATCTCATATAGCTATTGTTATCGATGAATATGGAGGAACCGCCGGACTGGTAACACTAGAGGATCTTATCGAAGAAGTCGTTGGAGAAATAGTAGATGAATTCGATGTAGAGCCACCGATGATAGAGCGACTAAGTAAGGGCAAACTACGAGTTAACGGACGAGCAAATTTAGATGACCTAGATGCAATACTCGAGATAGACCTACCCGAAGGAGACTGGAGTACCGTGGGTGGCCTCATTTTTAACACACTCGGGCATGTGCCAGAGGTCGGTGAAGCAGTAGAACTTAATGGTCACCACTTCCTCGTTGAGCGCGTGCAAGGAAGGCGGATAGCGCGTGTTCTGTTCACGCCAGCACAGGCAACTAGCTAATGACTTCACAAATGGGTGACTCTATGAAGACGGGCGCATACAAATCGGCTTTCATAACCGTATTGGGGAGGCCAAATGTAGGGAAATCTTCCCTCGTGAATAAAATATGCGGCGAAAAGATAGCGATAACATCTAATAAGCCTCAAACAACTCGACACAAGATCCGCGGAGTTCTTCATCGATCAGATGCACAACTCGTGTTTGTTGACACCCCAGGCATTCATAAGCCACGAACAACGTTAGGGGAACGGTTAAACACAAAAGCTGTATCAACATTGTCAGAAATAGATATCGTCTGCTTTGTTGTTGATGCTACGTCTTCAATCGGGCCGGGTGATAAATTTATCGCAGAGAAATTGGGCCCTGAGACAATTGTGCTCGTAAATAAATGTGATAAAGCAAAGAAGCCTCAAATAGCAGAGCGACTAATAGAGGCGTCAAATTTTAATTTCTCCGAATACTTTCCAGTTTCAGCCAAAAGTGGTGAAGGGCTTCCAGCACTCATAGAGCACCTATTCGGATTAACTCAAGAGGGGCCGATGTTCTACCCAACTGAGCAGGTCACAGATATGTCAGACCGTGATTATGTAGCAGAATTGGTAAGAGAACAGTTACTGAGAATAATGGAAAAAGAAATTCCGCACTCAATTGCTACGAGAGTCACAGAATGGGAATGGCCTCATATTCGGGTAGAGATACTAGTCGAGAGAGAAAGTCAGAAAGGTATAGTAATAGGCCACAAAGGCGAAAACCTCAAACGAGTAGGAACAGAAGTCAGAAAGCAACTTACAGATGGGGCCTACATAGAACTACAGGTCAATGTTGACAAGAACTGGCAAAAAAGGCCCGATGAAATAGAACGATTGGGATACTGATTCACTGTGTTTTGATTATGCGAATTCAACAATAAGTGCAGCGACGGTCAAAACCGCTAGCGAAATAATGCACATGCCAAAAAAAGGGAAATGGATTGAGCGACGCGGGGCTTGGCCTTTCCCATGGTAATACCTTACGTCGTTCGCCCAATCACGCTGACTCGAAGCCATAAACACAACTTATATCTACCTCCTGCTGAAAAGGTGGATACATATAGCTAGACAACTGCTGTCTCATACACCAAATTGCTCCCTCAGAGAGATACCTTTTTAATGTGGTTACAAAGAAACTAACACCCGAACAAATAACCAAGTTAAACATTGATCCAACATCCTTACCAAAGCATGTCTCTGTAATCATGGACGGCAACGGGCGTTGGGCTCAGGAACGATCGCTCCCGCGAACCGACGGCCACCTTCAGGG
>DLTU01000064.1:0-8021 GCA_002500385.1 Candidatus Neomicrothrix sp. UBA7828
GCGGTCAAACTATTCACCTAACTAGAACTGAGTTCCAATTGCTCGCTGAACTAGCCTCAATACCAGATCGCGTCTTCAGCAGAGATGAACTCCTTGAGCGAGTTTGGGGTAAGGACTACTTCGGCGATGGGAGATTAGTTGACGTTCACATTCGGAGACTACGAAAAAAAATTGAACCTGAAGATGCGCGTCCTCAATATGTAGTTACCGTTCGCGGTTTTGGTTATAAATTAAAGAGTGACTAAAAGTGAAATCGTCCAAACGGTCACTACGTATCCGGACAAGGCTCATTTTGACCTTCGGACTAAGCGCATTATTGATCACCAGTGGAATATCCGTGCTCACATACTTTCTTGTCCGAGGAAATCTAATTGAGAATAGGGACCAAAGCGCCCTGAGCGTCGCTTCAGTTAATGCGAGACAAGCTGAACGTAGAATATTTGAAGGAGCTACAGATAAAGCAGTAAGGGATTTTCTTTCAAACCTTCGAGGTGTTCGTGCAGAATCAACACCAGTATTAAGGCTTGAAACTGACTGGATTTCGGCTGATCCGGTAGTTTTCGCAGCTCCAGATAGTCTTGATGCGAAACTCTTAGAAATAGTAAATAACTCACCCGTAGACGGAGCAAAAATGAAATACCGTATGGGGAATGGTACACCTGTGCTTGTTGTTGGCTTTCCTTTAGTCACTCGGAATGCTCTTTATTTCGAGGCAACACCTCTTGACGACATTGAAGATACCCTTGAATCGCTAGCGAACATTCTAATGCTAGTAAGTGGTGGCGTGTTTATTTTCGGTATCGCCTTGGGCTTGTGGTCATCTAGAAGAGTCCTATTCCCTGTTGAAGAAGTAGGGCAGACAGCAAGAGCAATTGCAGTTGGCGACCTTTCAGCGCGTCTTGACGTTGGGAACGATCCCGATCTTGAGATGCTCGCATCAACATTTAATCAAATGGCTAATACTTTGGAACAGAGAATCCAAGCGGACGCTAAATTTGCAAGCAACGTATCACACGAGCTTCGGTCACCCTTAACTACCATCATGGCGTCTGTTGACGTCCTAAATAGCAACGCAGACTCGTTAGATGAAAATCCTAAACTTGCTCTTGATCTTTTGAATGCGGACCTAGATCGCTTTAAACAATTAGTTGAAGACCTTTTAGAAATCTCACGTTATGATGTCGGTGTCAACGCCCTAACACTAGAAAGATTTCTTATTGTTGAGTTCTTGGAAAGGGTAACCGAGCAGAGAAGTTCCGGACTAATAGATATTGATTTCCCATTTGAAATAAATGATATTCTTATAGAGGCTGATAAGAGACGGTTAGCACGGGTACTAAGCAATTTACTTGATAATGCCGATCATTACGCAGGAGGTGCCACCCGTATAGAGGTCCGAGTTGATGAGGACACACTGATACTTTCTGTTATTGACAATGGGCCGGGGATTAGAAACGAAGAGCAGTCATCAATCTTTGAAAGGTTTGCGCGTGGTTCAGAAGGAAGTCGAAGAGGCTCCAGCACAGGGACTGGTTTGGGGTTATCGCTAGTAGCAGAGCATGTCAAACTTCATGGCGGATCTGTGGACGTTTTGAGCGCTAATTCTGACGGGAGTGGTTCAAGATTTACCGTTACTTTGCCAGGAGTAATTCGATGAGGCAGACCCCAATTCTTTTAGCACTGTTATTGTTTGTACCGATATCCTGCGGTGTGCCGGTGGATGACGAACCTGGGAAAGTCACCTCGCCATTGATTGATCGTGCTGAAATTACTGAAAGTGATTCAGCAGATGGGGAAAGCCGAAACGAATACATATACCTCTTTGATAAAGATAATAAACTATCGCCTGTCTTAAGAAAGGTCCCATCTGTTGACTTGAAAGTCACTGATCTAATAAACGAACTGACTGCTGACTTATTGCCAATTGAGCGCCAAGCAAACTTGAGCACTACAGTTCCGATAGGTTTATCCCTAACTGGAGTAACTCAAGATAACGATCTTGTGATTATCAACTTTGATGCGGGGGGCTTAGAGGTGATTGAAGGAGATGAACTTGCTAAAGCTCTAGCGCAGATTGTTTGGACTTTGACAGAAACTGGCGATTTGGATTCTATTATCATTTCAATAGAGGGAGAAATCAAAACATGGCCTACCCCTAATAGTGGGGACCAACAACTGTTAAGAAGAATTCAATTTATGAGTTATGCTCCTGAAGTCACGCTGGGAATCGCAGGGTAATAAATATAGAACGTCTTATTCACGAAACTAAAAGGATAAATGCAAAATGGAAGTAATACTTTCAATCGATGCTGGGACCACAGGAGTTAGATCCGTGCTGGTTGATAAGCAGGGGTCTATAGTTGAAAGCTCTTATCAAGAGTTCCCGCAATATTTTCCTCAATCCGGATATGTAGAGCATGACCCTATGGAAATTTGGGTAGCCATTGAACACACCATACGCGATGTTATTGAAAGATTTGGGTCGCAACCAGTCGCAATCGGAATAACAAATCAGCGGGAGACTATAGTTTGCTGGGATAAGAAAAGCTCAATTCCTCAATGTAATGCTCTTGTATGGCAGGATAGACGGACCTCTAAGAGGTGCACTCAATTACTGGAAGATGGTGTTCTCCCTTTAGTTAGGGAATCAACTGGGCTTGTTTTGGATCCTTACTTTTCAGCTACAAAAATTGAGTGGCTTATTGAAAATAAGATTCAACTATCTGAAGGAATTGCTTTCGGGACTATTGATAGTTGGATTCTGTGGAAATTAACAGATGGAGCGGTTTACGCTACTGATATCAGCAATGCGTCACGTACCATGCTCTTCAATATCCATGATTTATGTTGGGATGACGACCTACTTAAAATATTTGGAGTTTCAGCAAGTAATCTGCCGGAAGTTTTGCCTTCAAGTGGTCATTTCGGAACGACAATGAATCAATCAGTGCTCAATGCAGGAATTCCAATAACTGGAATTGCAGGTGACCAGCAAGCATCATTATTTGGACAAACAGGTTTTGCAGAGGGGGACGCAAAAAATACCTATGGCACAGGGTCTTTTGTTCTCCTAAATACCGGAAACTTATGCCCAGACCCTGTTGATGGTTTATTGAATACAATAGCCTGGTCGATCTCGGAGAATGGCAAGAATTCTGTGACATATGCTTTAGAGGGGTCAATTTTCTCAACAGGCTCTACCGTTCAGTGGCTACGTGATGGGCTGGAAATCATTAAAGAGGCATCAGAACTGGAAAGCCTTGCACTCAAATGCGATTCGACGGGCGGGCTATTTCTTGTTCCAGCTTTTACCGGTCTTGGTAGCCCATGGTGGGACCCGACAGCAAGAGGTACTCTAATCGGAATCACAAGAGGAACGGGTCGAAGCGAGATAGCACGTGCGGCGATTGAATCTATGGTTTTTCAAACTCGCGATGTGGTTGAGAGCATGAGAAGGGCCACTGGGAGATCTATAAAAAGTCTTAAAGTTGATGGCGGGGCTTCCGTAATGGACCTGATGCTACAACTACAGGCAAAACATTTGCAGGTCAATGTATCTAGACCAGTTTCGCATGAGACAACAGCTTTGGGCGCTGCATACCTGGCAGGACTTGCTCATGGGTTTTGGAAATCACTGGAAGAAATTGCTAGCCTTTGGACAGTTGAATTCACTGCCTACCCATCAGAAATTACCGAAATAGATGAATTCGCATACCAGCAATGGTTACTTGCAGTTAAGCGAAGTTTGGAATGGGTTATTTAGGTTTAGAGTTCTGTAAGGGTGCTCTTAATCTGACGAATCGCTTGATTAGTTCTTTGTTCATTTTCTATTAAGGCGAACCGGACATACCCTTCCCCACCAGGTCCGAAACCGATACCGGGGGAAGTAGCAACTTTTGCTTCTTTGACAAGCCATGAAGCAAATTCGATCGAACCCATATGGCTATAAGGTTCAGGTATTTTTGCCCAAACAAACATGGTTCCGTCTGGTGGCTCAATTTCCCAACCTATCCTATTCAGCCCGTCGCAAAGACTATCTCGTCGATTTTGATATATGCTGTTCACTAATTTTGGGTGATCGGCTGCTTCGTTCATTGTGACAGTTGCAGCTATCTGTATTGGCTGAAATGTTCCGTAGTCTAAGTAAGATTTGAGTTTGGCGAGCGCGGCAATTACTTCGCTATTGCCCAACATGAAGGCAACACGCCAGCCAGCCATTGAAAATGATTTAGTCATTGAATAAAGCTCTACAGCGACGTCTTTCGCTCCTTCTGCTTCAAGAATTGACGGAGGCTGATAACCATCAAACCCTAAATCGGCATAGGCGAAATCGTGGACCAATAAAACGTCTTTTTCCTTTGCAAAGTCAACTACTCTTTGCATGAAGTCAAGATCAACACATGTTGTCGTAGGGTTGTGTGGGAAAGACAAAAGAATAACCTTTGGTTTGGGCCAACTGTATTCCCACCTTTCTTGCATTGAGCCGAAAAAGTCTGTTCCTGTCGATAGGGGGATTTCCCTGACTTCCGCTCCTGCGAAAAGCGGAGCGTAGAGGTGTATCGGGTAAGACGGAGAAGGGACGAGGACTGCATCTCCTGCCTGAACCAGTGCCCACATTAGATGTGAAAGCCCCTCTTTAGCGCCAATTGTATTAATTGCTTCTGTTTCAGGGTCAAGCTTTACCCCAAATTTATTCTCATATAGTTGACAAATAGCCTCGCGCAATTTAGGTAAACCACGACTGAGGGAGTATCTATGGTTGCGTGGATTTTGAGCTGCTTCACAGAGCTTTTCGACAGCGATCTCTGGAGACGGGAGGTCGGGATTGCCAAACCCGAAGTCCATTATGTCATCCCCATTTCTTCTTCCTTCAATCTTGAGGTCATTTATAATCGTGAAAACGTATGGGGGTAAATTAGTGATTCGCCTGAACTCCATGTGTTTAGGGTAACCGGTTCCAGCGTCTAGGGCACGAACCATTAAATATCTCTATTGAATTCTTTCTTGCGCTGACGCTATTAGCGCTGCTCCAAGAGCTCCGGCTTCATTTCCAAACATTCCGATCTTAATTTGGGTTAGCTTTTCGTTATCCCTGTGACCTAGTTTCCTGTAATAGGCTTGTTGTATCGCTTTCAGCAAGGGATCCCCTATAGAAGTAATTCCACCCGTAAGAATAATCATCTCTGGGTCTAGGATATGAGATAGGCTCCGGAATCCAATTGCTATTTTTTCGCCAAATTCAGTCAAGGTATCTTCGTAAGGAACTGTTTTTGTATTGTTCTTTGTAATGAGATTGCTTAGCTCAGCCCCAGAGGAATACTGCTCCCAACATCCATAATTCCCACATGGGCAAGGGCGTCCGTTCTCTTCTAATGTCATATGTCCAACTTCGCCCGCTAATCCGTAGGAACCTCGGAAAATTGAACCACCTAGGATTAGTCCAGCTCCGATACCTGTCCCGAATGAAACAACTAACAAATTCTCTATTCCTACCCCTGCTCCAATTTGGTGCTCAGCCCACGCAGAACAATTCGCATCGTTCTCTACGATCACTTGGGTTTGAATCTCCTCCTCAAGGATTTGCTTTAAGGGAAAATCAACAAAATCTGAAAGATTTGGTGATGACTTTATCACTCCCGTTGGCAGAACATGCCCTGCACAACCAACACCTATTGTTTCAATGGTCTTTGTGGTTTCTTTGATAAGATCTCTTGCTAATTTTACAATTACTGAAATAATCGCTTCTGGTTCATTAGAGTGCTCCTGTTGCTTCAGTGTTGAAGATGAGCCGTCCTCGTTTAGACGCAAAACACGCAGATTTGTTCCTCCGATATCAAATCCGAGGTTTGGCATCTAACAGTTCATGCAGTAGCAACAGAATCAATTCGCGCGCCTAACGCGTCAAGAGCGGCGCGAACAATACGTGATTCTGCTCTTCGCTTAACGAAACCTGGAATTAGAATCGCAAGATCAGCTGCGAGATGGTAGACAACTTCTGTTTTCATTCCATTCTCAACAGGTATGAATTCGTACTCACCTTCAATTTTTTTTGTAATGTCGCCCTCGATTTGCCTCCAAGCAATTCGGAGAGGGTTACTTCCATAGTAATAACGGAGTGTATAGGTAGTACTTCGACCCATCGCTGCAGCTCGGAATCTAACATCTCCTCCCAAACCAGTTTCATCTGATACTAGTATGGAGACAGATTTTATGTCTTCGGCCCATTCTGGGTAGCTTTCGAAATCGGTGATCACATCAAAGCATTGCTGTGGCGTTGCGTTTATGATTTTTCGTTGAGTTGCGTGATCACTCATATTAAGTCTTTCGGTTGGGTCTTTTCTTGAATCTGCCATTCATGATAGCCCACATATTAAGGCTACCAAGGGCAAATAAAGATGCGAGGATCCCAAACGCAAAGTTGGTGCTAGATTGCATGGACGCGAGAAAAATACTTGCGATGACTTCTGTTGCAAGTGAGCCATAAAGGATTAGTTTTATTTTTTTCGGCGTACCGTGAGGAAGTTTGATTAAATCAATGGTTGTAATTATCTCGTATCTACTTTTTGAAAGTGATTGAGCGAATGCTCTCATCCCAAGTAGCACTCCGATAGAGAACATGGTTAAAGATACGATTACGTAAACTATCTCAAATGCTGACTGTATCGATGCAGCAACACCTGATAGCAAAAATAAAACGGTGGCTATTCCGGAAAATTTAACCAAATAGTCTGATTTGGCATAATTCATTTTTGGTTTAG
Organism: Candidatus Neomicrothrix sp. UBA7828; assembly: GCA_002500385.1. Lineage (GTDB taxonomy): Bacteria > Actinomycetota > Acidimicrobiia > Acidimicrobiales > UBA8592 > UBA8592. The sequence continues at coordinate 6,759 of DLTU01000064.1, forward strand.
CTCCTCAATTTCGCTTCAGCGCCAGAAGTGAATCATAAAATTCCATGGCGAGATTGTCATAAGAGAATTTTGTTTCGGCCCTTTGTCTGGATAGCTTTTTCATTTGTTCGTATCTAGTTTTATCATCGAGTATCTCACAGATCGCATTTTTCACGCTTCCTACATCCTTTGGGCTTGGTACTACTTTTCCTGTTCTTCCCTCTAGTACAGCCTCTCCTGCCCCCCCACTTTTGCCAGCAAGCTGAGGTATACCTGCTGCCGCAGCTTCTAAGAAAACAATCCCAAACCCCTCTTGTTCTAAACCTCCCCACCTAATCCTACAAAGCATAGAAAAAAGGTCAGCTAGTCCATAGAGGCTTGGTATTTCTGCATCTGGCACATGACCTAGGAAAGTCACTGGAGCTTTTTTCCGCCTGGCAATATTTTCTAGCCTTCTTTGGTCCCGCCCAGTTCCTGCTATGAGTAGCTTTAAACGAGGGCGGCTCGCCTGTAGGTCCGCACAGGCTTTAATAAGTACATCCATTCCTTTCCTAGGGACAAGCCTGCTTAAAGTGAGAATGACCTCATCCGATTCATTTAGGTCATATTTAGAACGAGCATGCACCCGCTGCTGAGGTGTTAATGGTTTGAAACGCTTTTCATCAACTCCAGGGGGAACAATGACTACAGGAAGCGATGTTTTTGCAGCCCTTTCAGCCTCTTCAGTTGAATATTGGCCAGCTGTTACTACCATCTGTGAATTGCGTAATACTTTACGTAATATTTGTTTAAGGACTGGAATTCTTCCAGGAATCGTAACCTCAGCTCCATGTAGTATGACACCGTAAGGTATTCCTACTTTTGGACCCAAAATTCCGACAGGAACCGCTGGGTCAAAAAGAACAAAATCTATGTTTCGCTCCTCGATGACTGATTGAATCTGCTTGGCTAGCTGTGGTGTTGGTAGCAGCACCCTCTGTTTGGTGCGAATAATTTTATGAGTCTGTTCGGAATCGAATGACTGGCAATTCTCATAAGGGGTGCACAAAACTGTTACTTCTTCTTGAGGCAATCTCCGGTAAATTTCCCAAAGATACGACTGTATCCCTCCTACTTTGGGGGGGTAATCGTTCGTAACTAGTAAATGATTCAACTCTTAACCTTTGGCGTTTAGTCTATTTGTCTAACTTGTAGCGCGAGTTCTCGCTGAACATCTTTAGATCCATCATTTTCCATGCCCATCAGTAGATTGGTCAATCCAAGTCGTTTTGCCGTCCATACGGC
>DLTU01000064.1:8399-9321 GCA_002500385.1 Candidatus Neomicrothrix sp. UBA7828
CTGTACCTTCTTACTCTGAGCAGTCCCTATATTGCCCAGTACTAAAAGAGCATTTCTCCTTAAATATCGTGGGTCGCGTTGCGGTATGTACCACCGTCCATATTTCGATATGAGTGTTTCGTCGTCTTGCTCAAGAATATTGAGAATAGAGACTGTAGATCTGCTTCTTCTATTATTCAAGTTTTCTACTCGTTCTTCGTATTTGTTTATTGGACAAACATCTTGACAGTCATCACAACCGTACATCTTATCGCCCAACGCCTCTCTGAACTCTGGGGGAAAATCTTTGGGAGATTGCACTAACCAAGCTAGACAACGGTTACTGTCAATTACACCGGGAGAAATTATTGCTTCAGTAGGACAAGCATTTATACATTTTGTGCAGGACCCGCAATGTTCTTTTGCTGGGGTGCTAGGTTCGAAAATAGCGTCTGTCAGTATCGAACCGAGAACGAACCAGGAGCCTCTTTTAGGTATTAGAATATTTGCGTTTTTTCCATACCATCCGATCCCTGCGCGATATGCTGCTTCACGATCCACTAAAGCATTGTCATCTATCAAAATTATTGTTTTATACCCTTTGCTCTCTAGTTTCCCTGCAACCGCAGAAAGGCCTTCTCGGAGTTTTTCATAATAATTTTCTTGAGCATAAAGTGCTATTCTGCCTTGCGGATCGCTTTTATCAATGGCTTCCTCTCGGGGTTTCCAATATGACTTTGCGCCGACTATGAGGGATTGTGCGTCTGGCATGGTAATTGCTGGTGTCGATGATCTGACTGGGTTCCGATACGTGAAATTCATTCCAGCGTGCAAACCTTGCTCTTTACGGGCTTTAAGTATCTCAAGCGTTTTACTGAACTGGTCAGCTTTTGCTATACCAAAAGCGTCAAGCCCATTTTCATAGCCGGTCTTTTCCAGCTCA
>DLTU01000064.1:9707-13078 GCA_002500385.1 Candidatus Neomicrothrix sp. UBA7828
AAACTATCAACCGGAGCTTCTGATACTAATGACGGGATTGCGTAGCTCTGGGAGGAGTCCTACTTTTGTCATTGATTTCATAGATTTCCATTCCTCAAGGCTTACGATCACTGCTGCTTTAGGATCTCTGTCACATATAAACGTGACTAAGCAGTCATCGCAAGAGTCCGTATTAGCAAGCGGGCATAATTCACAGTCAATGGAAAGGTATTTTTTACTCATGCGCCCAAAGTAACCTACGAGTGTGACAATTTATTTGGGAAGGTGGTTATTTATTTGATGGATTCTGTATTTCAACAACGTCAGCTCCGCTTTCGCACCATCGGCATTTCACTGACTCTATGTCCTCTTCGAGTATATTCTGATCTTCAATAGCTAACTTCCCGTCTGTCGTGAAGTGGTGGAACTCAGCTGTTCGTTGCATTCTGATAACATCGAATCGTGTCAAGTTTCCACACGCTTTACATCGGTACCGGTTGTTTGTGTTCATTTAAGAACCAGTCCTTGAGTGAAGGTTTGCAGTTCTTGAAGCTTTGATTTAGCTGCTCCGGAATCTATAGAAGAGCGAGCTCTTTCGATACCATCAACTAGATTTTCTGCTATTCCAGCCACAACTAACCCTGCGGCAGCATTTAGAACGATAATGTCACTTTTAGGTCCGCTTTCTCCATTTAGTACTTGAATTGCAATCTGTGCATTGTCTTGTGGATTGCCTCCGTAGATATTTTCCGGATTAACTGTTGTAATTCCAAGATCACGGGGATGGATTTCGGTTGTTTCGATCTTCTCTGGTGTAATAATATGAGCCAAGTTTGGTCCGGTTATTGAGAGTTCGTCCAAGCCGTTATGCCCGGTAACTACCATTCCTAAGTCCGTGCCAGTGCTTTGCAGGACTTTCGCCATCATCTTTGCAGTTTCAACGGATGGAACACCAACTACTTGTCTTTTAAGAAAAGCAGGATGAGAAAGCGGACCTAGGGTATTGAATATTGTAGGTACCCCTAGTTTCGCTCTTATTGGTCCCGCATATTTCATCGCTGGGTGAAAAGTTCTAGCGAAAGCGAAACCGAGACCAACCTCGTTTACGCAACTTTCTACATGATCAGGCGTGAGCGTTGCTGAAATACCTAGTTCATCAAGCAAATCAAATGAACCTGAAGTTGATGAAGCTCTTTTGTTTCCGTGCTTGCAGACTGTAGCCCCAGCCCCTGATGCGACAAAAGACGCTATTGTTGACACGTTTAGTGCTGCTTCCCTTCCCATTTGGGATCCCCCTGCACCAACTAGGTCGATTGTTTCTTCGGGGCAGTGCAATCTAATGCAAGATTCTCTCATTGCCTTCACGAAACCAGTAACCTCTTGATCCGTAGCTCCTTTTTGATTCAACGCGAGCAGGAATAATTCCAAGTCTTTGTCGTCAACATCGCCTTGAAGTATTGACATGAGCCCAAGTTGGGAGAGTTCGCTTGTTAGATTTTGACCGGCATCAATACTTTCAAGAATCTTAGCAAAATTGAATGGTTTACTTTCAAAGGGCATATGTCCTAATTTAGGCTAACGCCTTTCTTAGTTTGTGGATTCTTTATGCTCTGTTCTGACTAGTCAGAAACTTTTGTCAACGTGTTCGCGTCTGTGTGGTGAAGGAGTTCTTCCTGAATAGCCATTTTAAGAACCGAATCTTCCTCATAGGACCACTCGCTTTCGCCAAGAGTGATGTCAACTTTGTACTCTACTGTTGAAGCGTTTTGAGCAAGGTACTTATTCTCAAGGATTCCATAATTCGTTGAACCCAGTTCTGCAGTCATGGTGAAAGAAGTAGCATCAGGCTCACATGTTCCTCCTGCGATGACAACTGTTCCTCTTGGCACCATAAAGCATCTCATGATCTGTTTTTCGGCTGGGTCGTAGAGCCAATAACCTACTTCTGTATGAAAGGGGTCTTGATCTAATTCGTCTGATCGCCATGCCGCCATCCGGTAATCTAGTCCGTATAGGTGCTGGTTTCCGTTATCTACAGGTCCGAAGGTTGAGAATGTTACTCTCTCGAAGTAGCTTGTATCTCCAGTTTCTTGTTCCTCGTTATGGTACGAGAAGTCCATTCCTTTGTGGCCTTCCCAAGTACCGACCATGGAAAGCAACGGTCCAAAATTCTCAACGGTTAGGTCTTCAGGTGCGGTCATGTATATCTCCTATTTGTATCTGTGTATAACAAAGCCTTACTTAGAAAATTAGCACTTTAAATGGAAAGATATAACTTGGGAGGAAACTTTCTTTTGATTTTTAAAGTAATCGCTTGTCGTAGCGTAAGGTTGCCCTTTTGTGTTTTACCAGACAAACTGATATTGGTGAGTTGGCCGGATGGTCGCAGCGCAACTAGTTGTGCTGAGGAAGGTCGGGGCTCCTATGAACAAAACGCTGACGAGAGTCAGGATGGAGTGATCTATCGATAAGGGCAGCAGAAAGTAAACCGCCGATGGCCTTCATGGCACAGGTAAGGGTGAAACGGTGCGGTAAGAGCGCACCAGCATCTGAAGTGATTTAGATGGCTAGGTAACCTCCGTTTGGAGCAAGGTCAAGTGTGGAACATGGGTCGTTCATCCCAATTGCTAGAGATGGTGATAGTTCCCAGGTGGACCGCAAAGATGGATGATCGTCAAGGAAACAATTGGAAACAATCTTCTGAACAGAACCCCGCCTATAGGCCAACTCACCTGATTTATAATTTGTTAGGAGTGGTGCTTAAGAAAGTCAATGACTGCTTTGTTTGTGTTCTCTAGCAACTCTGGACTTTTCCATTTCTCAATTAGTGTTGCGTTTGGGGCAAGCTCAGCAATTTTTCTTGAGGTGGACTGTGGATGGTAGAGGTCATCTCCCATCAAGATTAATAATGGGTTTTTAATGCTGGAAACTTCTTCTTCGGTTGCGGTTATAAGAAAGTCACCATCCCACATGTTGCTTTTGAACTTCGCCATAGTTTCAGCTGTGGGTTCAGATTGCTGATTAATTATCTCACCAGCCCAGTCATCAAACATATCATAGAAAGCTTGCCTATTCTGATCAATACCTACTGGTTGCAACAGTACCGCTGACTTAAATCTCTCGGGATAGGTTTTGAGTAGGTTTACAATGAATGGCCCCCCAATACACATGCCTACGAGGTGGCACTCCTCTACCTGCAGGTGGTCTAGTAAAGAAACCTGATCCTCTTTATAAGTGTCCCAGTTGTCGTCTTTCGTAATGGGAGCAGTTGAGGCCCCTGCATTGCGTTGATCCATACCAATTAGTTCAAATTGATTTTGAAGCTTTTCTCTTGGGTTCCATAACATATTATTCCAGAAGTTATTCGCTGAGCGCATTCCTCCAGGAGCGAG
>DLTU01000081.1:0-13444 GCA_002500385.1 Candidatus Neomicrothrix sp. UBA7828
TTGCAAGACGAAGTTGATTTATATCAAGTTTCTCTGGGGGGAATCATCGAAGCATACCTCACAGAAATCCAGCGTATGGAAGGCGTGAATTTAGCTGTTGCAACTGAGTTTCTATTAATTGCCGCCACACTCATTGAACTCAAAAGTCGCAGACTCCTCCCTGACACATCAGACTTAGATCTTGAAGAGGAACTTGCCCTGTGGGAGGAACGAGATTTGCTTTTAGCAAGACTACTTGAATGCAAAACATTCAAAGACGCTTCGCAAGCGCTAAAGGCATTGAGTAACGATGCATCATTGTCCTTTCCAAGACTTGTTGGAATGGAAGAACAGTTTCTTGGATTGATGCCCGACCTTCTTGAAGGGGTGACTCCAAAATCGATTAATCAGGCGTACCTCCGAGCAACAGCACCGAAACCGCAACTTGATCTCTTTCATGTCACACCAGTGAAGCTTACCGTAGCTGAAACGGTTGAATCCCTCATAGAGGAACTCCCGGTTCTGGGTAAGACAACCCTCAAACACCTCACGAAATCAAGTGCTGATCGGGTTGAAGTCGTCATATATTTTCTAGCCGTCCTTGAGCTTTACAAGCAAGGCGTTGTGGATTTGACCCAAATCAAAACCTTTGGGGACCTTACCATTAGCTGGCTTGGATTTGACGAAGATACGGATTTCGCAAATATCAACACATACGAGGGTTAAATGCAGTCAAAAGAATACCGAAAAGCGATAGAAGCCATTCTGCTCGTTTCTGACGTGCCAGTAGAGCCCAGTCTATTGGCGCAGCTTTTGGAAATCCCTAAAGCTGAGATAGAAAATATCTGTTCAGAGCTTATGGCCGAATACGAGAACGATAATCGCGGATTTGTGCTAGCAAATGTTGCTGGTGGATATCGCTATCAGACAGACCCTTCAATGGCGCCGTATGTTGAGCGATTTGTTTTGGAGGGACAGACATCAAGACTTTCAGTTGCTGCACTAGAAACACTTGCGATCGTGGCGTACAAACAGCCAATTTCGAGAATGCAAATTTCAGCTATACGCGGTGTAAACGTTGATGCAGTCATACGAACCTTACAGCAGCGAGGATATATAGGAGAGGTAGGTAAAGACCCTGGACCAGGAAATGCTATCCTATTCGGGACTACGTCAACATTCCTCGAACGATTAGGAATTAACGACCTCTCTGACCTACCGCCTTTGGCTAACTTTGTCCCTGGCGCTGACATAGTTGAAGCTCTTGAGGACGGCCTCCGACCAGATCAATACAACGACGTACTTGACTCGCAGCAACATAATGATGAAGCAAAACCAAGTAACGACGAAGCTCCATCGAAATAAATTAGGTGTCAACAGAAAGACCATCAGAAGAGAAACTTCAGAAGGTGCTCGCTGGTATAGGGCTTGCTAGCAGAAGAGTAGTTGAAGGGTACATCCTTGATGAGCGCATCACTGTAAACGGAGAAATAGCGCATATTGGTCAACGAGTTAACAGAGATAAAGATGAGCTCTCATTTGATGGTGTTCCATTGCGGGTTAACCCTGAACTGGTCTACTACCTTCTCCACAAACCCAAAGGAGTGATCTCAACAGCGAACGACCCCCAAGGACGTAAAACCGTGACCGACCTAGTCCCAGTTGAGCCACGAGTTTACCCAGTAGGACGACTCGACAAAGATACTGAGGGGCTACTTTTGATTACCAATGATGGAGACCTCACATACCGACTTACCCATCCCTCCCAAGGAGTGGAAAAGGAATATTTAGTGGAACTTAGCCAAAAGGTTTCTAGAGGAAACCTGCGCCGACTACGCGAAGGTATAGAGCTCGAGGATGGACTCACATCTCCAGCTAAGGTCTCACAAATTCAGGATGGGATTATAAAGATAGTCATCCACGAAGGCCGGAACAGGCAAGTACGTCGAATGTTTCAAGCAATTGGTCACCCAGTCAAAAGGTTAATACGTACTCGAATCGGAAATATGGTTGACCACACACTCCAATCAGGTCAATGGAGACAATTAACTACCATAGATTTGTTACATTTTGAGACAGGCCAAGCAACTGAGTGATCAGAAATACTTATAAAATTCACTGGAACCGTAAATTAATCGAATCCTACAGCAAAGAACAAGTAGCATCGCGTAAGAGGTAAATTTCTACAGCGTTAAATTCAAGAGGGAATATGCAAAAGAAAGCAGGAATTATTGGGCTAGGACTGATAGGAGGATCTATCGGCTTAGCGCTTTGCGAAGAAGGCTGGGAAGTAATAGGTAGAGATATTGATCCGTCACGGGTCAATGACGCTAAAACGATGGGAGCCATTACAGATGAAGGATCAATGGGGGATTGTGAAATTGTTTTCGTCGCAACGCCTATGTCGGGGATAGCAGAATCCGTTCATCAAGCTTTCGAAGAGGGAGCAAAGGCTGTTACAGACGTCGGAAGTGTGAAAGGGTCAATAGTGAGTCAAGTAGATGGCAAGCGATTCATACCAGGACATCCTATGGCAGGAAGCGAACAAGAAGGCATTAAGGGGGCTCGCTCTGACCTTTTTCGAGGTGCAGCATGGGTTCTCACTCCACCAGAAGGCAGTGATGACGCATGCTTTGAAATCGTGCAATCTGCCATCATTTCCCTAGGAGCAGATGTCGTAGTTATTGACCCTGATTCACATGACAAACTCGTCGCAGTCGTATCACATGTGCCGCACCTTACAGCAGGTTCTCTCATGCGTATTGCAGATAGTCATTCTCAAGAGCACAGGTCACTACTTCGCCTAGCTGCAGGCGGGTTTCGTGATATGACCCGTATAGCTGGTGGGAACACAAATATTTGGCCTGATATTTGCATTGATAACGCCGACGCAATCCTCTCAGTGATAGATGAAGTGATCGGATCACTTACTGAAACTAAATCCCTCATTTCTAACCAGAATAAACCCTCATTACTGCATCAACTTGAACAGGCAAGAACAGCACGAATTAACCTTCCAACCGGAGTTCCAGAGGACATTGATCTTGCAATTGTCCGAGTTCCAGTACTTGACCAACCCGGTGAGCTTGCAAGCCTCACAAGGTTAGCTACCGATATTGACGTGAATATTTATGATATAGAAATTGCTCATTCAAGCGAAGGGCAAAAAGGTGTCGTAATCATGGTCGTAGCCCTTGAGAAGAGTGAAAGGCTTATAGGAGGACTCATGGCAAATGGTTATAAGCCCTCGGCCAGAGCCATGGAATCCTAATGCTTCAAATTGACCCACTGAGAAAACCACCCAACGCAGAACTAGAGCTGTCCGGTTCTAAAAGCATCACAAATAGAGCCCTTATAATAGCAGCGCTTGCGGAAGGAAGATCTACACTATCTCGGGCCCTTTTCGCTGAAGACACACTAGCGATGATTAGTTGCCTCCAAGCATTCGGCATCGACACCAAACATGACCATACAACAGCAACAATAACCATCAATGGCTCTAGGGGAGAACTCGATACGCCGCAAAAGGAACTGTGGGTACGGCAAAGTGGAACCACTGCACGATTTATTCTTCCACTGTCTGCTCTCGCTAAGGCACCTATTCAAGTAGACGGAGATAACCAAATTCGCTCACGTCCTCAAAACGATCTTCTCGTAGCCTTAAACGAATTAGGAGTGGAAATAACACACAATGGGCAAATGGGCCATTTACCTTTAACCATCGACGGCTCAAATCTCACCGTCAAGAACATCAGCGTCAGTGGGGAAACATCCAGCCAATATCTATCGGCACTTCTCCTAATCGGACCATGCCTACCAGAAAAGATCACGCTCACTCTTAACGGAAACGCAGTTTCAACTCCATATATACAAATGACAATTGAGATCATGAAAGCCTTCGGTGCTCAAGTTGATTCTTCAAAGCCAAACTCTTACACGGTTCACCCGACAGGATATGTAGGACGTGACTACGAAATTGAAACAGATGCGTCTACAGCGTCCTATTTCTTTGCAGCTGCAGCAGCCAGCAAAGGACGAGTAGTTGTGAATGGCATAGGGGCAAACTCAATCCAGGGTGACCTAGAATTCGTCAATATCCTTCAGCAAATGGGGGCCCAAACCTTAATAGGGCCCAACAGTGTCGAAGTTTCTGGACCAACGCGATTGGATGGAATTGATGTCTCTATGAAGAACATCTCTGATACTGCACCTACTCTTGCTAGCATCGCACCATTCGCATCCAGCCCAGTACGAGTAACAGATATAGGTTTTATAAAACATAAAGAATCAGATCGGGTTCATGCAGTAGTCACTGAACTGCAGAAACTAGGAATCAACGCCAGCATTGAAGCTGACGGATTTATCATCAAGCCAGGTTCACCAACTGGGAACATCGTGCATTCTTACGATGATCACAGAATTGCCATGGCATTTACTGTGTTAGGGCTCCTCTCAGAAGGAGTCGCAATCGATGAACCGAACTGTGTTGCGAAAACCTGCCCAGAATTCTTTGAATTCGTCGACAGTCTCCGACTAGAGGGCGATGAGGAGCTAGACATCCTAGCCATAGATGGTCCTGCAGGCTCCGGTAAATCATCATTAGCGAAACTTCTAGCTGAAAAACTGCGACTTGAATATCTCGACACCGGAGCCATGTACCGCAGCGTCGCCGCCGAAGCACTCTCTGCAAACGTTAACCCAAAGGATCTACTTGCTGTAGCTGAAATAGCTGACAAAACAGATATCAGCTTTGAAGGGCAGCAAGTCTTCGTCAATAGCAATGATTTAACAGAAATGATACGAAGCGCTGAAGTCAATGCGGTTGTAAGCCATGTCGCAGCAAATCCAGGAGTGCGAGCGATCCTTCGGCGCGCTCAAAGAAGTTGGGCACGTCAAAGAGGTGGAGGAGTTCTTGAAGGAAGGGACATCGGGTCCGTAGTCTTCCCGAGAGCGAAACTGAAGGTGTATGTCACCGCAACGCCAGAGGAGCGAGCTCGGAGACGAAGCCTTGAATCTGGGAGGTCAATAGAAGAAATCCTTGCGGAAATTAAAGGAAGGGATGAAATTGATAGCTCACGCGCTGACTCACCTCTTTCTGTGAGTTCAAATGCAATAATTGTTGACACAACAGATAAAACTCTTGATGAAGTAGCTGAAGAAGTGCTTTGGAGTTTCAATGACTGAAGCTCTTACCAATGCCAGACGGAGAATGGAAAAGGGGCCAACAAAACTGTCATTCATCGCTTATATATTTATAAAGTATCTCGCCAGATGTGCCTTCGTTCTTTATTTTCGGCTTTTTGTGCGAAACGCAAAAGCATTGCCTAAAGAAGGTCCAGTAATTGTCTCGCCAATTCACAGAAGTAACTTAGACGTTCCTATGATGGGAGCTCTTTTCCAGCGACGCTTACATTACCTTGGGAAAGGGTCTTTGATGACAAATAGCATCGTAGCTTGGTTACTTCTTGGGTGTGGGATCATTCCTCTTGATCGCGACTCCGTAGCTGACAAACTAGCTCTAGACGCATCATTAAAAGCTCTGAGAGAAGGCAAAGCTCTCGCAGTATTTCCAGAAGGCGAAAGGAAATCTGGTCCGGACGTTTTCCCTATGTTGGACGGAGCTGTCTGGCTTTCCGCTAAAGCTAACGCTCCGATACTCCCAGTTGGCATCGGTGGGTCTGAACGTTCAATGCCCAAAGGAAGTTACATACCGAAACCACGCAAAATCGTTATCATTTACGGAGACCCAATACCTGCTCCGCAACCGAAAGAAGGCGCTAAAAGAGTTACTCGATCAGAACTTCGAGAACATTCGGAGAAACTACATACGACACTGCAGGGACTCTTTGATGCAGCCCAGCGAAAAGCAGGGTGCCCAAATCCAGATAATTAGCTCAGAGTTTGAAGAACCTCAGAAGCACCGATTAAACGATCTTCGGCTTCACGTTTGACCTCTGAGTCTGAAAAACCCAGACCAGCGAAAAAGCCAATTGCATTAATCAGGTTACGAAGTTCCCTTGGCGGAGGAAAGTACTCTTCTTCAGTAACGTAATGAATCTCTTCAACGCCATCATCTGGATCAAGAACATTAAGTACTTCCTGTACCAGCTCTTCCGGTGCAGATGCCCCTGCTGTTACTCCAACGACCCCATCGAGGGGCAATGGAATCTCTGATGACTGATTAACCCTATAAACATCCTTACAGCCAGCTTCATTTGCCAAACGTTCCAGTGCTCTCGTGTTAGAGGAATTTGAGGACCCAATAACAATTAAACTATCGCACTGCTCAGCTATATCCATCAAGGCCCCCTGGCGATTAGTTGTTGCGAAACACAAATCACTGCGGCCAGGTACCGATAACTCAGGGAACTTACCTCTTGCAGCCGAGAGGATAGAAGACCAATCACGGTGGCTGAGAGTTGTTTGGGCCAAAAGCGAAACAGGAGTCTCAAAGGCTGGAAGTGAACTGAGCTCAGCTATTGATTCAACTCTATGGGTAGAGGAAGGCGCAACCGCCATTGTCCCTACAGCTTCCTCATGACCCTCATGGCCTATGTAGATAATCTGATGACCTTTGCGAGAACGAACTTTGACCTCATGGTGCACCTTTGTAACCAAAGGGCATACTGCATCAACGACAAACCCTCCATCCTGTCGAGCTTTCATAACCACGTCAGGGGCAGACCCATGTGCACTAAGCATAACCGGAGCCCCAAGAGGTACCTCATCAATGTCGTCAATGAAGATAACGCCAAGGGATTCAAATCGTTCTACAACTATTTTGTTATGCACAATCTCGTGGTAACAGTACACAGGTGCTGGGAAAGCCCTGACCATCCAAGTCAATGCCTTAATGGCCATTTCAACCCCTGCACAAAATCCCCGTGGGGCAGCAAGTAAAACCTTAGAGATAGTCATATACATATTGTGGCTTGTTGCAGAGCTAATTCTGCAGAAATGCAGAGATATTTCGGTCACATCAGTCTGTATTCCACGTTTCCCATGTTTTGGCTAATACCCTTTATATATGGCTTCTGCACGAGTGATTAATGTATTCGATAGTTCGCCCGCATATCATGCTGGATTAACTGTCGATGATGAAATCCTCTCGATGAACGGAGAAGCCCTTCGAGACGTTATCCGTTACCAAATCCTGACTGATGAACCTGAACTTGATATATCTATCAGAAGAGGTGGCATTGAAATGGATATTTATGTGCAGAAACAACCGGGGGAGCCGCTCGGTTTGGAAGTACATTCATCAGTGTTTGATCAAATTCGCACATGTGATAATCACTGCGAATTCTGCTTCATCTATCAACTGCCAAAGGGAATGAGAAAAAGTCTGTACCTAAAAGACGATGACTATCGACTCTCTTTCTTATACGGAAATTTCACTACTCTCACTCGCTTTACAGAAGTTGATCTAGAGCGCGTTGTCGAGGAAGGCTTGTCTCCCCTTAATGTGAGCATCCACGCAACCGATCGCCTGATCAGGAATCAGATGCTCCGTAATCGCCGAGGTGGGCCAAGCTTGCGATGGCTCGATGAACTTTTAAGATACGGTATAGAAGTTCATGGTCAAGTCGTCGTATGCCCTGATGTCAATGATGGCCTTATCCTTGAGGATACCTTGTGCACAATCTACGAACGGTACTTATCGCTAAAATCGGTATGTGTCGTACCGTTAGGAGTGAGTAAACATTCAAATGAGAAGCGAATGCGCCCACATACAAAATCAGAAGCACTGAAGGTGCTAAAGACTGTTGAAAAGTGGCAGAACATCATCAGACGTGAGGTAGGGAGGAATATCGTTCACGCAGCTGATGAATATTATTTAGTAGCTGGGCGACCAATTCCCGATACAAGCGGATATGACAACTTCGATATGTACGAAGATGGTGTGGGTATTGTGAGAACATTTGAACGAGAATTTACCGGTGAAGTCAATGAACCCACCAGCACGGCAGCAGGATTTTTCGCTTGGGTAGATGGCGCCCCCCCAGAAGGTTATAGATCCATTAGAAATCCAGAGCCTAAGCTTGTATTCAGAACGAAAAAGAACAGACCTGTAGGAATCTTGACAGGGGAATATGGAGCGCGAACACTCGAGCCACTGATCAAATCGTTGGACAGCCCAGATATCAGGATCATTCCAATAAAGAATAATTTTTTTGGTGGAAACGTTGCAGTAGCAGGACTCCTTGTAGGGGAAGATATAGCCCAAACGCTTACTAGCGAACCAGAAGGACACAGATACCTGCTGCCCGATGTTTGCCTATCGCAAGGAAAATTCTTGGATGGTATGGAACCCAAAGACCTTCCTCGTCAAGTCGAAATAATAGCTACAGATGGAATAGCACTTAAGAAAGCCCTCGGAGTTGGCCATGAATAAACCAACAGTTGCAGTTGTCGGTAGGCCAAATGTAGGTAAATCAACGCTCGTAAACCGAATAATCGGGAAGCGAGAAGCCATCGTGGAAGAGCGTCCAGGTGTCACAAGAGACCGAAACGAATTTGACGTTACATGGGCTGGATGCGAATTCACACTTATTGATACAGGGGGATGGTTGCCCAAATCAAAAAGCGAAAAAGGCATAGATGATAAGGTCAGCAAACAGTCAGAGCTCGCGATAAACCAAGCTGATGTAACAATCCTGGTAGTTGATGCTCGGGTTAGTCCAACAGTAGAAGATGCGCTAATAGCAGACATGCTACGTAACAGAGAAAAACCCACATTTCTCGCAGCAAATAAAATCGACGATCAAAATCATGAAATTGGAATGTGGGAATACCTCTCCATGGGTTTAGGAGAACCTAATCCAGTCTCAGCACTTCATGGGCGCGGAACAGCTGACCTCCTTGACTTAGTGATAGCCACGATTCCAGGAGTCGAGAATGACGAAGAAGTTGAGGATAGTAATTATGACGTGGTCGCAGTCGCTATCGTTGGTAGGCCCAACGTCGGGAAGTCAACATTATTTAACAAACTCATAGGTCAAGACCGAGCAGTTGTCCACGATAAAGCTGGAACAACAAGGGATGCTATTGACACGATCGTGGAAACAGAAATTGGTACAATAAAATTTGTTGATACTGCTGGTATGCGGCGAAAAGCACGTATATCAGAGGACACAGAATATTATTCACTCGTTCGAGCACTCAATGCTATTGACAAAGCCAACATAGCTCTTCTCGTCATAGATTCAACGATCGGCGTAACTCATCAAGATCAACGCTTAGCGGAACGAATAGATGCAGCAGGATGTCCAATCGTTATCGTCTTTAACAAATGGGAACTCGTCGATACTGACGAAAGAGAATTATTGACACTTCAAATCGAACGAAAGCTAGGTTTTCTGGGCGAGCCACCCATAATGAAAACAACCGCCATTTCAGGAAAAGGAGTACATCGTATATACCCAATTTTGGCAAGTGCGATCAGTAGCTACAACCAGCGTGTCCCTACTCGAAAAGTCAACATCATTATCCGTAAAGCACAATCAGCTCACCCAGCACCCGGCGGGGCCAGAGTACTTTACGCCACCCAAGGAGCTACAGAACCTCCGACATTCACGCTCTTCGTAAACAAGAAACTCCCTCGCACGTACGTACGGTATTTAGAAAACCAATTACGTGAACACCTCGGATTAGGTGCAACGCCAATAAAAATTCGTATACGAAACCGAACCGAATAAGCTTCTGACCTGCTCTAATGCTAAAAAAGCTTAGGAAAAATATGGTTCTAAGCTCTTAGAAACGGCTTAGAACGCAGAACACAGGTAGCCTATGGGTATGAAAGCAGTCTTTCTCATTGGTCTTGCTGTCCTTAGCGTAGGCGCTGCCTACGCCTGGAGTCGTTCAGCGCGATTACGCTTGCGACTTTTGGATCGCTTAGAGACTGACCTGCATGATGTTAAAGAGTTGGACTCGGTCGCGCAGAGAAAAGCAATAGCGCTCACGCGCGGAGATTACCGGCGTGACCTCCACGCAGTTATGATTTATCTTCTATTAGCTACAGCATCACTCATAGTGGGGCTTACCGACTCGCTATCAATAGTAGCTGTCTATGCTTTACTGGCCATCCCTGCATTATTTACTCTGATCTACAACCGCAACGCAGTGCGTGAGGCCAGACTCAGCGAAGAACGCTTCGAAATGGAAAAGAGAGCCGAAGAGGCATTAAACCAAGAGACATTAGCTCCAAGAGCTTGGGCAGGGCGACTAGCACCAGATGAACTTCCTAACTTCTCAGGATTTGAAGTCGGAAGAATCTACCAAGCAGGAACCGGACTGATGGCAGGAGACTTCTTTGACCTCTTCAAAGTTTCAGAGTCAAGGCTCGTCGCAGTTGTAGGAGATGTAGCAGGGCACGGTATCGAATCAAGCATCACCGCATTCCAAGCCAAATACCTATTGCGAGTCTTCCTTGCACAATTTCGTGACCCTGCTCAAGCATTAGAGGAACTCAATGCTCAAATGGCGGGAGGAGATAGAATAGAGGAATTCATTTCCCTTGTGGTAGTTGTCTTTGATACGGAAGCAGGAACGCTGCGCTTTGCATCAGCAGGTCATCCAGCAGCGTTTCTCTGGCATGAACGTGAAGTACGTCCGCTGAAAGCCACAGGGCCGCTCTTGATGTTAAACCCCAATGCAACATATCTAAGTAGAGAAATACCATTAGAAACCGGTGACATGATACTCATGTACACCGACGGTCTTGCAGAAGTAAGAAACGGTGAGGACCTTTTTGGTGAAGATAGAATTGCGCAACACATCACTAGAGACCCTGGCATGGCCCCAGATGTATTAGCAAAGACGTTACTGGAGTCAGCACGAGACTTCTCCAGAGAAGCTATTGAGGACGACGTAGCGATTCTCGCCATTAGACGTGAATAAATGTTATGCCATCATGTAATGCCTGCGATAAGTTTTTCAACCCTTCAACCTTAGATGAAGAAGGACTATGTCCAGACTGTGGCCAACGGGTAACAATCGGAGAAATAGCACACAATGCAGATAATGAAAGCGTTAAAGTGCCATGGCATTTCTGGGTAGGAGTAGCAGCCGTTATTGGATACTTGGGATGGCGACTTATTCAAGGGGTAGGTTTACTTTTCTGGTGAAGAGTAGGTGGTAAACGAGAATATGGCTACGATAAGTGACTTAACCAAACGGGCTGTGGCGCAGCTTGGTTAGCGCGTCGGTCTGGGGGACCGAAGGTCGGAGGTTCAAATCCTCTCAGCCCGACACATCAGGAGGTTTATAGTCTCTCCCAAAAGAGCGTCGTACCCGAATGCTATGCTACCAACATGACGCAGCCATATCTTTCTCCGAGTCTCGTGACGCAATGGGCTGGGTGCGACAAATTCCTAGATAAAGAAATCCAACGACGGAAAAAAAATCTTACCCCTGACCAATTTCATGAAGATTTCTTTAAACAAGATCATGAGCGATCTATGCCAAAGAATTTCACAGAAATGTTATTCAAAAAAGGCTTGTTGCATGAGAAACAATGCTTTGAGCGATACAAACGCGTTTACTCACCTGAGAAAATTTTAGATTGCACTCCTGATCCTCAGAACTTACCCAAGACCTGGACTGAATGGATTGAACGAGTTGGTAATCCATTTGAAGATGAGAATGAATATGAGATTATTTTTCAGATGCCGTTCAAATTCAATGGCATGCGCGGAATCGCTGACTTTCTTGAGCGTAGAGTTTACGAAGAGAATGATGAGTCAGGAAACATTGTCAAGAGGGTGTGTTATGAACCTGTTGATTCAAAACTGACACGAAATGCAGCGAAAATCTCGCATATTAAACAACTGCTCTTTTATACCGAGGCGATAAGAGAGGCATTCACTCCAAAGGTCACTCCGAGAGAAATACATGTAGCGCTAGGAATCCAAAGTAACTCCAAAGAGGAAAATGAAAATAGAACAGCTGAGCTTCCAGTGCTTCAATCATTTGCAACAGAGAAGTATAAGTGGCAATGGGATAGGACGCGTGAACAGCTGCACCAGATAGTGGAGCTTAGTGATGATGAACTGGATAACCGATCACAAGCAAAATGGTGTTCGTCTTGCACATATTGTAAATTTTTAGATGAATGCAATCAGGATTGGGGAAACGATCCGCTCCATGAAATTACTGGCATTCTTGAGACCCATATGGAAGCACTCAAAGGGTACGGTATCGATTGCGTAACCAAACTTGCCTTACTTCCTAAAGAATGCATTCCGAATTTTGAAGAGAAATATGATTTGCGTGACGAAAACCTTGATCATTTTCGAGAGCTTGTCGAAATATTAGAAAACCGTGTCGGTGTCACAATTGAAGAAATAAAAAGTGAATGGGAAAGTAACGTGGATTTAGACCGCTTTGAATTAGATCCGTATTCCTTAACAAGGCTATGGAGGCAGGCTCGTCTGCAAACTATAAAGAGAGAGACAGCTCTTTGCCCTAGCTGTGGTCAACGAGTCGCTGAAACAGACAGCCAATGCCAAAATGAAGCATGCACAGAAGAATTAATAGTAGAAAAAACTGACGAAAACGGAAAAGAATATAAAGAACAAGCGCAAGGGGAAGGATTAGTCCTTGCTAATTTTTTCTCCAAAAAGGAAATGCGAGAGAAAATGCAAGTTCGATGCGAAAATCCAGAGACTGCCGATTGGCAGTTAGAAGAATCGTTATTGCATTTACCAGAAATGAATGACTCTGATATTTATTTAGATTTTGAGGGCCATCCCTTCTGGACAATCGAAGAAGATATTATTTTCCTATTTGGGTACATAGTGAAAGAAGAGGGTGAATGGGAATATAGATACCTTGAATCTCACGATGATGAAGGTAATCCTTCAAAGAAAATGGAAGCTCAGAGAGTTGAAGAGCTTATTAATTATTTTTACGACCGGGTTCAAACTCACCCTGAGATGAAGGTGTATCACTACAACCACACGGAACGACATCTCTTAGCTCAGCTAAGCGGTTCTGAAAATCCGATGTTGAATATTCTTGCAGCCTTCGGACAGTATGCACCATCCAATGATGAATTTTTTCAAAATGATCTAAATACTCCAAGCGGAAAATTGAACAAGATGATCAGCGATGGCGTGTTTGTAGATCTGCTCGCAGTTATCCGCAACAGTTGCCAAGTGGGATGTAAGGGGTTCAGCCTTAAAAAAATTGAACAACTCGCTGGCTTTCAACGAGGGGAAGGTACAGACCTAGATCTAATGATCCCGGTAGAAGATGAAATAATGTCCTTGAATGAATTAGGGCTATCTGGAGTACCTGAAAATTCTAATGAGGAAAGCTCTGGTGATATATCAGCAGGTGCTGGGGCTGTATATGAGTATGAGTTGTACGCAAATTACGAAAGGTATGTGGATGCTAATGGTGACCCATTAGAAAGAGACGAAGAACGTTTAGAACGAATTAGGCAATATAACAAAGATGATGT
>DLTU01000081.1:13839-39687 GCA_002500385.1 Candidatus Neomicrothrix sp. UBA7828
AAGAAAACAGGATATGAACGCCCAGAAAGTGACGTTAGCGAAATTGGGGAACAGATTCAGGCCGTGCAAGAAATATTAATAGAGCGATTTCAAGGTATTTATGGAACTTGACGAGAACAAAATAAAAGAAATAGAAATATTGAAACTTCTGTTCCATTTACCTGCTTTTTGGGAAAAAGAGCGATCGATCACTGTTATGGAAGCGCGCAGGGCAATCGAGAGCGAAGATAGGGATGCTGACTCCGTTCTCATAGTAGATAGTTACCTAGGAGCTAATGAAGAGCTCACCAAAGCAACATTCAAATTTGATGCAAGTCAAAATTTAACGACTAAATGGAAACAGGGTCCCCCAGAAAGGAGGCCAGTTATAGCTCTGATTTTAAATGATGGCTCTCTGTACACAGAAGGAATTAGTAATTTCAATGAGGACGCGGGAGAAGTGACAATTCGCTGGAGTAAGAAAGCGGTGGATGAAGAAGATGGTGAAAGCACTCGCGCTGATCCAAATATTTTTTTAAGTGAGGTAAAGGCGTTAACTCTTTGGGATTGGCGTGAGCGATATGACCATTCTCGCTCTTTGTTAAATGTTATTAACGACTATCTCAACCATGATATTCCGTCGGTGACAAGAGAAATAATCGAGAAAAATAAACCGAAAACAGGTTCGGTAACAACGTATTGTCCTGATGGGGACGGAAATTTAATTGAACCTGCTCTTAAGGCTGTAAGGAATTTAGACAGGTCATTTCTGCCGATTCAAGGACCTCCCGGCACTGGTAAAACCTATATCGGTTCACACATTATTAGCAGGTTACTTGCGGAAGCGGGGAATAACAATAGACCCCGTATAGCTATTGTTTCCCAGGGTTGGGAGGGAATTGACAACCTCTTTCGATCAACAATTCATCGTCTTTGTGAAGCAGGACTTCGAGCTGAATTAGAGAATAAGCAAATTAAGGTGTGCCGGAGAAAGGCATTCAAACCAGTCGCAGAGAGAGTGAGAAAGTTCCCCCAAGTTCATGAGCTATTTGAGGTGGGAAACGGATTACCTGGTAAACGAAAGTCTATTCAGTATGGAGTGAGCCCACATAACGATAACGAAGGCGAAGAATGGTATTTCAATAACGAGGAAGATAATTCTCCTGAGCCAGTTTTGCCCATAAAAGGAGTCGATTTGCACAGTGGCGCAGATTTGTTGGCTGCTACTTCATGGTTTTTTGTATCGGCCCAAATGCGGGAAGCCTGTAAGGAGGAGATCTATGGTGATGACTTTAAGTTTGACTATATTTTCCTTGACGAAGCTGGGCAGTATTCTTTGGCTGAAACCCTCGCTATCTCCCACGCAGCAAAGAATATTGTGTTACTTGGGGATCCCAAGCAACTTCCACAAGTTGTAAAGGCTAACCATGAATGCGGCGCAGATCTCAGCGTTATGGAATATCTAATCGGGAAAGACAGGAATGCTGATCCAACTAAAGGTTTCTATCTGGGTACTACCTGGAGGATGCGTGAAGAAGTGACAATGTACATCTCTGAGCAATTTTACGACCATGACCTAGATTGGAAAAGAGAAATCTGCAATAAGAGAGAAATTCTAGGAATGCGGAATGGCCTGTACTTTTCTGAGGTTGAGCATGAAGCATGTTCGCGATCGTCAAAGATTGAAGCAGAAAAAGTCGTTGAGATTGTCGACGATCTACTGGCCATGACATTTAAGGATTCCTCTAACGGTGAAGTGACAGAACGGATGGTGGCTGAGAGCGATTTCATAATCGTCACTGCATTTAACGATCAACGCCAAGTGTTGATTACACAACTTGAAAGGAAAGGTTATTCAGATGTCCGTGTTGGAACTGTAGATAAATTTCAAGGGCAAGAGGCGCCAATAGTTATTTACTCTCTTACTTCTTCAAATAAAGAAGAAATCCCAGCTGGCCGTACGGAGTTCCTTTTTATGCCGAATCGGACAAATGTTGCTGTCAGCAGAGCCCAGTGTCTATCAGTAATAGTTGGTGCAAAAGATCTCATAAATACGCAACCCAAAACGATTACAGAGATGGAAGCGTTGAATAATTTGTGTCGTGTCTTTCAGGATGTAGAAGAAGGAAAAGGGATTTCTGGCGAATGGTCTGTATCTAATTCTGCCATTCAATCTACATAAATAATGTTTCTGGCTCGACAAGCTCATCTTCGGAGTCGTTGACGTTTTTATGATCAATTTGAGTCATCAAGTGTCCCTTTTGGCTCCAATGAGAACTACTACTAATACTGCGGGTTCATTAGTTCTGTTTCGCCAAGCGTGGCGCGTTCCATTTTGAACGACCGTGTCTCCGGCTTTAAGAGTAACTTCGGCCCCCTCATCAAGCTCTAGAACAACTTCACCGGAAATAACGAATTCGTAATCAACCGTGTCAGTGGTGTGCATCCCAGGGTTATCTGTTTCGAGATGTTCTGCCATTCCTGGTAATTTCTCTTCTACCTCCATGATTGCGGCTTCAATATCAAAATTCTCTGGCATCATGGAAGCTTCAGTGTCCGGCTGTACAGTAAAAATTCCAAACCGGTAACCTCCTAAGGGAGGAAAGTAGGTTGTGTGGGGGGGGCAACTGCCGGCGTCTGGGAACGTGGGAATCTCATCTGCGCCCCAAAGTTGAAAGAACTCAGCTCCTGGAAGTAAAGATAAAGTTGTGGGTTCCACAATCTCATCGCTAGCAAATATAGCGTTCCCTTCATTGTTGTGCCCTGTAACTACTCTTCTCACGCCCATGACTACCCTTTCTTAGATTCTTTTGTCAAACATTAACGCAATACGTTGAAATAAGCGATTACGAGCAATAAGCGACCTATAACTTATACAATTGTCCGCCGTCAATGGCGATATCCTGCCCTGTCAGCATCCCGGGCGAGGATCCAGCTAAAAAAATCACGATATCGGCTATCTCTTCTGGAGAAATAAACATGGATCGGGGATTCAGGGTTGTTAAATGCTCTGCCACAGCCTCAGGGCCTTGGTCCACTAGGGGCTGCTGGGTTGCAGTAAATGTTGGTCCAGGAGAAATAGAATTAATGCGAATACCTGAATTGGCGTACTGCAGTGCGGCTTGTCTTGTTAGCCCTATAACGCCATGTTTGCTAGCGACATATCCCGGGGATGCTCTTTCGGTTGCTCTGTGGCCAGCAACGGACGCGTTATTGATAATGGCACCCTCGTCTTGTTTTAGCATGATTCCTAATTCCGCTTTCATGCATCGGAAAATAGTCGTGAGATTGGATGAAACCATCTCTTCCCAGTCCTCATCGGTATATTCATGGAATAATGCTGCACTATCAAAAATCCCAGCGTTGTTAAAGGCGACATCTAGTCTGCCGTGCTGTGACATGCACGCCTCAATAACTTTGGCTATGCCAACTGCTTCACGAAGATCAGCAGGCACAAACATGCAATCGTGTCCATCACTTTTGATGCCTTCAAGAATTTCGTTGCCGGCTGCTTTGTTACGTCCAGTAAAGACAACGGATGCTCCCTGAGCACATAAAGCCCTGACTGTTACTTTCCCGATGCCGGCAGTTCCACCAGTTACGAGTATTACTTTCCCTTCGATAGATGAATCATTAGAGCTATTCATAATATTCTCCAAGTCTATTGTTCACCAACTATCTTGTAGATGCAATTGGTATTGAGGCAGTTTCACTATCAACCCATCTCAGGTTAATGTTGAAACAACGGAGGACTAATGAAAGCGCTGCTATTACGTGAAGGTGAATTGCGAGTTAGTGCATTCCCTGATCCAACTCCGAAAGAAGGCCAGATCGTTGTTAAATCTCTTTGTTGTTGTATCTGCGCAAGTGATTTACATATGGTGCATAATGCGAAACGACTCTCAGAATGGTCTCAAGAATTCGGAGGTCCTTTTAACTTCAATCCGGATGAGGATATCGTTCTAGGTCATGAATTCTGTGGTGAGATAGTCGAACTGGGAGAATCGGTAACAGGTAACTTTCATGAGGGTGATCGGGTAGTCTCCCAACCGGTAGTATTTGGCCCAGATGGTTTTGCTGTGCTCGGCTACTCTAATGACTACCCTGGTGGCTTTGGTGAGTATTTGGCTTTGAGTGAGCAACTGGTTCAGAAAGTACCAGAAAATATGTCAACAGAAACCGCTGCGTTAATGGAGCCACTCTCAGTTGGAATTCAATATGCTCGAATAGCTGATCTTCAAGATAGTGAAGTCCCATTAATTGTTGGTTGCGGTGCGATAGGGCTGGCTGTCATAGCGGCGCTAAAAGTGCAAGGAATTGGGCCTATAATCGCCTCAGATCCTTCGCCATTCAGGCGAAAATCAGCTGAAAAAATGGGAGCTGATGTAGTGGTAGACCCAAAAGCTGAGAACCCCATGGGTATTTGGACCTTCAATGCACCTATGGGATCGCGCTGTGTTGTCGTTGAATGTGTCGGTGCGCCTGGTGTGCTGAATGAAATACTCATTACGGCCCCTTGGTCTTCGCGCATTATTGTAGCGGGCCAAAACCTTAATGATGATGTACTCTTTACTGCTTCCGCTCACACAAAGGGAATCAACGTTCAATTTGGCGGTTCTCCCATTGGAAAGGACTATACGGATTCATTGGATGCCCTAGCTTCGGGCAAGATAGATGTAAGCTTTTGGCAGACAGGGCATGTCAACCTTGATGGCGCTATCGAAGCTTTCACCGATTCCACAGACACTGAACGCCACATGCGAATAGCTGTTCATCCACACGGTAAAAGTATTTAACGTAACCCGATCCGTTCAAATTGGTCAGAGGGTGCATCCAGTTCGATCATAGCTACTCGCAGAAGTTCAAGCATTTCACCTTCTGACTTCTCACCGATTCGGTTTTCCCGTTCATTGGGGTCAGTGGCGACATCAAATAGGTAATGCTTGCCGACTGCTCGGTTCCCGAAAGACCAGATCGGCATTTGGTCTCCTTGTTCGAAAGGTTGCCGAAGTACTGGTATGTCTGTGCCGGGCATTGTGTCAAGGTATGCCCGCTGATCAGGGGGTGGCATGCCCACAATGCCGTCAAAATGGATTGGCATTGTCGACCACCTGTTCGAATAAATAGAAATAGGGAAATTTGTGTCAACAGCTGAACGTGCGTACTTGTGATTTCCGTCCGTGATCTGCACCCAATTACCCCAGACGCCACCTATTGCCCAGTCCCTTATGGTCGTAGCGGTTTTGGTAAGTAATGGCTTGAGCGATGATCCATGAGTTCGATGATTGACTTGCGCATCAAAGACATCAGCCAAGGTGGCAAAGAGGTCAACATTGGTGGTCAATGCATTAATTGTTGCTCCACCGTCAACACCAGGCCAGGAAAAAAGAAGGGGAGTGTGTCCTAACGGTTCATATTGAGGGACCCCAGGCTTTCCCCATATGTCCCGTCCTTCTCGCTCCTCACCAAGATAATGACCGTGATCAGTACATACGATAAGTGCCGTGTCTTGCCATAAGTTCATATCATCAAAGGTGTCAAGGATACGCCCGAACCAATGGTCAATCATTGATAATTTGGCACCGTAATTCGCGCGTATGTGTCGCCCCTCTTTCTCCGTGATTACTCCGCTTGTGACTCCACCATCAATATATGGTGGCCAAATAATCCATTCATCATCCCACGGTTCATCAAAATAGATACCGGACCATGGTGGGGGAGTATCAAAGGGCTCATGTGGGTCAAACTCATCAACGAATAGAAACCAACGGTCATGATGTGGTGATGCTTCGCGAAGGAAGCGCTCAGCGTCTTTCATCGTTTGCGGTCCAGGGTAATCATCTTCAGCTCTGAAGAATGTTCGAGACCTGTCATATCCTCGTGCAGGAGTATCAATCCCATACCTTGACCAAAACCACCCTCCGGGTCGAGCTGGCATCGCAGGTGAACCCATCCATGTCGGATCGTTGTATGTTCGCCATAAATCCCCTTCATGGCCACGTACGTATTGCCAACCACTAAAGTCTGCATGGTAATTCTCCCCTCCTGTTTCAAATAGGTGAGGATGGTCAGTCGCTAAATAGGATGTAACGCCTCGGTCCCGAAGGATAGCGGTTATTGGTTCTTCCCAGACTTCTATAGACCCCCATGGTTTCCAGAGGAAATCAAGTGCTCCACATAGGATATCATGACGTGCAGGCATGCAAGGTAGCGAGCCGGTGACATGGTTCGTAAATCGAACTGCGTGCTGTGATGCGAAACGGTCAAGATTAGGAGTGGAGAACTCGGTACCTCCATAGCAACCAAGTAGATGTCGATTTAGTGAATCTAGAAGAACGACAGCGACATTCTTCGGCGATGCAAGCATTAAAGAACCTGCTCTCTTCGGGGATCATTAATTAGAACCGAACGTAAATTATCATAGATTGCTTGGGCTTGATCAAGAAAAATTTGTTCAAGGAAATGACTAGGCATAACACATTCGGCACATTGCGCATCCTTTAATAGTAGATCAAACTCTATGCTGTCGTTTGTGTGCTTGATGAGTTTGACCGTTCCACCATCGTGGGCAACTAATTCAGCGATCAAATCAGTGAGCTTTTGAGCTACTTCAGGTTTCATGCTTTACGCACACCTTCAAGATTCCCTGGGCGAGTTCTCGAGAGGAATGCTCCAGCATCGGCCATAATAAACTGACCAGTAATGCATCGTGCTAGGTCGCTCGCTAAAAAAATAATGAGTCGCGCAAGTTCATCGTGTTCCACCATTTTTCGCAGCGCAGTTGACGCAACGAGTTGTTCCACTCGTTCTTCTGTGAAAGCGGAGGCAACAGTCTCCGTTAGTGTTGTGCCCGGCGCAACTGCTAAAACCCGTATTCCTGCCGGCCCTAATTCCACAGCCATAGAAGTAACCAAGTGATTTATAGCCGCTTTCGATGCCGCATAAGCTGCATTATAAGGGGACGGGCGAGTCGTTTCCCCAGATGAAACAAAGATGATTACGCCTCCGCCATGTTCCGCCATTATTTCAGCTTCAGCGCGGCCAGAGAGGGCTGAGAGCGTTAAATTCTGGTCAATGATGTCACGCCAGTCATCACCGCGGTACTCGACAAAGGGTTTTAAGCCTCTATTCGGTGGAAGCATGCCGATATTATTTACAGCAATGCTTAACCCACCCATCACCTCAAAACTCCGCTTTACCAATTCATCCACGGCAGCATCGTCTCTGCAATCAGCTGTGATCGGGATAGCTTTTCCCCCTTCCCGAATGATTTCATCTGCTACTGAATTAGCTCGATCGTAAATCATATCGTTAACGACAACAGTAGCCCCAGAACGAGCTAACCATATTGCGATCTCTCGCCCGATTCCTGCTCCTGAACCAGTAATGAGTGCCTTCTCGTCTTGTAAATCAATTTCAATAGCCATGTTCAATTCCCAGTAAGTAAATGGACCGTTTCTTCAACAGCCTCGTCAGCCCATTGCAGGACTGTTGTCTCGTCTGTGCCTCCAAGTGGATGCCCAACCGTGAGTATCCGAAGATTGTTGTGACCAAATGATTTAGCTACCTCGTACGTGAGTTTGCTGAAATTATTAGTCGTGATTACCACAGTCGGAATGCCTGCTGTTTCTAGTTGTATTGCGTCATGGACACTCCATGAGGTACAGCTTCCTCAATCAGCTGAACCTGTCAATACTACTTGAACCTCTTTCGAAAGAGTTTCCAATACCTGATCAGGGGCTGCGAGTGCAGCGTTTTTGGTTTCTGTTAAAGCTAATTTTAATCCAACGCGATCCGTGAGGCGCTCCGCTAGTCTGTTGAGCAGGAGGCCAGCATTGGGTTTCGTATTGTCTAGGACTCCCATTGATAGTCCACTCAGGACGGGAATAGGGTCAGAAAGTAGCTTTGGTGTTTCTCCTGTTTTTCCATTTGGTGTATAGATTTCCATCATTTCCCCTTTACGGTGTTACTGGTATTGTTACGCTTTTAGTCATGCCCCAGCTTGGTATGACAGAGCTGTGTTTGCCAGCGCCGCCAGTGACAAAGATTTTGATATTTTCAGGTTTTTCCGTCATTGACATGGTGTCTGTATCTTTCAGTGCATTTTGCCAAGGCGCCCAAGCTCGAAGTTCAAAAGCTCCTCGTGCTTCACCTACGTTCACCGTGGCTTTGTTAAATACGTAAGATGCAATGTCGTGCCTGCCCCAACCATTTTGTGCGCACGTCGCGGCGTGTTCGGGACAGAGGGCGAGAAAGTATTCTCCCTGGCTTATGGGGGCGTTGTTTTGACCCCATGATGTCATTGCTGACGCAACCTTGTCGAGTATTAGTGAGGGTTCTGAGGATTCCATGTCATGAACGTTGTGTGGGGCCTCCCCGCAGTGGATGGTGACAGCGGATTCTGCGTCAATGCCTTCGCTTCTTGCGTATCCACCCCATGGGGATGAGTCAAGGTTTTCTGCTACGCAATATGAATACTTCGCTGGGCTTCCCTGAGTTGAGGCATCTCCGACTCCTGGTATAGCTCCTGCAATGTGATGAAGCATTAATCGTATAGCTCGACCAGTGGTCGCATTAGCGGGGTTTCCTGGCCCGAACGCTCCAAGTCCACTGTTGTAATTTCCGTCTTTGACTGCTTTGCCGTGCACAATTAGTAGTGGTGCAACACAATGTGTAGTCGCATTAATACCTCGGAGGTTTATCTCCGGTGCATTTAGCGCACGTATAGCAGAAACAAGAACGGGTAAGTGTTCTGGTTTGCAACCTGCCATAACAGCGTTTATAGCTATGATTCGGCGCGTTGCTATTCCAGAACGTGGAGGAAGTATTGCTATGACTTCATCCGGATCATGAGACTCGCAAGCTCTTAGCATTTCTTCAACGCGATGGCGTGTGGGGGCGATCATGGGAAGACCATCACCCCAGCCTTTTTCATGGAATAGGTTTCGGAGTTCGTCTTCGGTGCTGTTGGGCAACTCAAGTATTTCAGGTATATCTAATGACATTAGGTTATAGTCTGATATATTTAGACACAAATAGCAACCTAAGCGAGAAAAATGGCCGCACGTATAGGAATTTCAAAATCTAACGTCGTAGAAACTGCATTCGACTTGTTGGAAGAAACCCAAAATATTCAGTTGGTTTCAATGACGGCTGTTGCGGCACGCTTAGGTATACGAGTGCAATCTCTTTATGCCCATATAGACGGAACAGTTGGCCTTCAACGGGAACTTGCGTTACGTAGCCTAAAAAAACTTGCACAACATTTAAATCAAGCTGCTATAGGCGTGGCTGGAATTGATGCGATACGTGCGGTTCTCAAAGCAAAATTCGATTTCGCTTTAGAGCATCCAGCAGCGTTTAAAGCATCAATCTACCCACCTGGTAACGATGCCCAAATCAAAGAGGCCATAGAGCAAGTTAATTACCCGATGCACAAGATACTCCAAGACACAGGTGTTCAGGAATCCATGATCATTCATTGGAGTAGACTCGTTCTCTCAGCCATCTATGGGTACTCCGCGTTACATCAAAATGGACAACTCACACTTCCCGTATCAACCAAAGAAAGTATTGATTATATAATTACAGTTCTAGTGACCGAGATAAACGGTAAGACTTCAATCGTCAGATGATTTCCAGCTAAAAAAAACTAAGTGGTAGAATATCAGAAACGTAAGGAATCTATGAACACACAAGCACAACCGCTACCTGCCGGTAAGAAAGCCCCAGCTTTTCAATCGGTAACTTTCTCGGGAGATAAAGTCAAACTCTCCGACTATCTCGGACAATATATTGCACTCTACTTTTACCCAAGGGACAATACGCCAGGGTGCACAAATCAAGCTTGTAATCTCCAAGGTCATCTCGGCGAACTCAAAAAACACGATGTCCAAGTTATAGGTATTTCACCGGATGGAAATGCAAGTCACGAAAAGTTTGCGACTAAATATGAACTATCCTTCCCTCTTATAGCCGACAATGAACATAAAATCATTCAAAAATATGGGGTTTGGGGGGAAAAGAAAAACTACGGAAAAACCTACATGGGCTTGCACCGGACTACATTCCTTATCGACCCGAAAGGAAAAATCGTCCATGTGTTTACAAAGCCAAAGACAAAAGAACATGCCGAAGAGATTCTAAGCAAAGTTAATGAGCTGCGCTAAGGAATTTTGAAAAGATGCGTTCCACTCTTGAATTTGCTTTTACAAAAGAACAGATTCAATTGCGTGAGAAGGCCCGTGAAGTAGCACTTAAAGGAGTAGAAAAGCACGGAAGATTTAACGACAGTTGGATCAACGGATTTTCAAAAGAGTTTGCACAAACAATGGCAGAAAACGGTTGGATCGGGATGGGGTGGCCTAAAGAGCATGGCGGACAAGAAAGACCACCAATTGAACGCATCATTGTAGCGGAGGAAATGATTGCTGCTGGGGCTCCGATAGCTGCAATGTGGTTTGCAGATCGCCAAATGGGTCCGACAGTTATTAGTTACGGGACAGACGATCAAAAAGCAGAATACCTTCCGCATATGCTTACGGGAGAAACAACATGGTGTATAGGAATGAGCGAACCAGATAGTGGATCTGATTTAGCCTCGTTGTCAACATCGGCAGAACGTGATGGGAATATTTTTCGAATAAATGGACAAAAGATATGGACAAGTTTCGGAGAGGTAGCTGATTATTGCTACCTAATCTGCAGAACAAACGCTGAGGGTCCGCCACATCGAGGAATCTCAGAAATAATTGTTCCTATGAACCTGCCTGGGATAGAGGTAAGGCCGATTACTGATATGACACTGAACAGACACTTTTGTGAAGTGTATTTCAACGAGGTAGAAGTACCTGCAGAGAACCTTGTAGGGCAAGAAGGAGCAGCATTCAAACAAACGATGAAACAACTTGAACATGAGCGAGGCGGCATCGACAGACTTGTATCCAATAAAGCACTCTACGACGAAGCAAAAGGGTACGCGAACCTATCAGACCCTTTAAATCGGCAAGAGATCAGCAAACTTGAAAGCGGGTACCATATAGGAAGACTTCTCGTGTACCGCGAAACCCTGCAACAAGCACCAGCAGGTTTCAGCGCAGCAACAAAGTGCTTCTGCACCGAACATGAATGGAATGTAGCTCAATTTGTAAACCGGATACTCGGACCCAAAGCCCTTCTCGACAATCAAGTAACTAAGGGCTTAACTTACGCCCCCGCGTACACAATTATGGGAGGTACATCGAATGTCATGCGTAATATTCTCGGTGAGCGAGTACTCGGACTTGACAGGGAGCCTCGGGCTAGCAACTAGTAGCAGTGTTTTAGTGGCGGGGAATCCATTTACTAAGAACAACTTCGGATAACATCCTTGATTGACGTCAGTAGATCACTGTAATCATCATGGCATATGAGGTCGGATCGTTCGGTGCGGACATGTTCCGGTGCTCTAAATAAGAACCCTGCGTCAGCGTGATCGATCATGGATAGATCGTTGTATGAATCACCTGCTGCAATTACTTGATAATTTAGTTTCTTGAAGGCAGCAACGGCCTCAAACTTTTGGTTAGGAGTTCGCTCCACAAAGCTTGAAATATATCCTTCATTGTTGACCAGAAGCCTATGGCACAGAACTAAAGGGTTTTGTAACTGAAGCATCAACGGACCAATAAATTCTTCAAAAGTATCAGAAAGGAGCACCACTGAAACAGTTGAGCGTAGCTCAGTTAAAAAATCCAAAGCACCTTCAAGAGGAGTTAAAGATGAAATAACAGATTGAATATCTGACAAACTAATCTTGTGTTCATTAATCAACCCAATACGTTCGTCCATAAGTAACTGGTAATCAGGTTCATCCTTCGTGGTCTTTTTTAGCGCATCAATGCCAAAATGATTAGCTACGGCTATCCATATCTCTGGTGTCAGTACACCTTCAACATCCAGAGTAACAAGAAATTGAGAATGGGGAGAAGTATTCATAGATACGAACGATAGCTTTAGAACACTCTTAACGTACACCGATTAAAGTATTTAGAATGAAAAAAATAGCAAACGATACTCCATACAAAAGAATTACCTACCTCAAGGTAATATGGAAAGACAATCAACCACATATCCAAATTTACGATCATGATGCCGTTAAAGTCACCACAGAAAGGTTGATAGGGCATCACCTTTCATATAGGGTGCCAAAGCAATTTGAAAGGGTGTGTGTCAACTACGGAGAGCTATTCGAGGCTGAAAAGCAAAATAGGTGTGAGAAGTTAGTAAAAAGCGGGAAGAAATGCAGCAATTGTATTCGTGAAGATAATATCTTCGCAGCGCAATTTCATAACGTGCATACAAAGGATCGAAACTCGATTTCGCAAACGATACTCAAACGCATGCAAAGAGAAAGTATCCTCTACATCGCAGGTTTTTTTGACGGATCCACAAAGGTAGGTATTAGTACGTCAAACAGAATTCAAACACGTCTTCTTGAACAAGGTGCTATTCATGCAGTTCTAACCGTAGAAACACCTGACGGGATCTCAGTACGACTATTAGAAGACCTAATCACAGAGGAATTGGGTATCAGTCAAGCAATTTCAACACGAAAAAAGATAGATGGATTACTGAACCCTTTAATGCAGGGCTCAGTGCAGAAGGAACTCAACGTAATTTCTACAAAAGTGAAAGAGTGCATTTCGGGTTCAGGCATAATAGGGATTAAAGAAATAGGTACCACTTGGGATAACAAATACTCTTCTGAAAAGTGTTGGGAAAAAATTCAAAAATACCCAATCAGTCTCTCAACCGGCAGCCATGATATGGAAGTCATAAGTGTCGTTGGGAAGGTAATTGCACTCAAGCACAGTTCGGGAATGGCGCTTCTCGCAGATTTAGATGAACTCTTAGGAATCACTGTTGAATTTGGAGAAATAACAGGGGATGAAATAAACGTCCAAGCAAAATTATTCTAATACCTTAAATACGATTCCCATCGATATCATCCTCAGGTCGGAGAATGTTGTATGGGTCATCATCATTTACAGTATTAATAGGGTCTAGTTCTTGATCGGCGCCGTCAGGAAGTGGCTTATCAAGTCCTCCGGCAGCAGCTAGAGCGAATGCTAACCCAGCTGAACGGTCATAGATTTTAGCTAAATATTCTAAGGAAGAAACTTCCTGGCCCGAGATGGGAGGTTTCCCCAAAGAGTCCAGAACGGCTTGAGTTGTTGATGGCGCCTTTACGTCATGAACAGGCAGTGGAAGAGCCTCTTTGTTTCCCCAAAACTTTTTTGGATCTGTTCTATTCCTATTTCTGCGCCGCTTCTTCCTGCCTGTTGTATTCATAGGCTGAGCGGCGGACGAGCCTCTAGCCGTACCTCTTCTACTCATCCAGTTTCTCCGTTTCCTTGCGCCGATTCAAACTCAAGCAAAGACTCAGTATCAATTCCTAAGGCCTCCTGCAACTGGTCGGCATCAAGATCTCCAATAGAGCTTGATTTAGGAAGAACTAAGTTAGCTATTTGTCGTTTCCCCGCAACAACTTCTTCAACACGCTCGTCGACAGTTCCAGGGCAGATTAATCGATGCGCAATAACAGTATTTTTTTGCCCAATTCGCCACACCCTATCTCTCGCTTGATCCTCAACTGCAGGGTTCCACCATCGGTCGTATAAGACAACATGATTTGCTGCGGTTAAATTCAAACCCGTCCCTCCAGCTTTAAGGGAAAGGACCATAGCGCCTCGCCCCTTCCCCTTCTGGAAACTATCAATCATTTGATCACGTGTAGCTCGGCCTAAACCACCGTGATAGCAATGGATTGGCAATTCGTAGCGCTCAGCAAGATGAGTTGCAAGACGTTCGCCCCACGTTGCAAAATGTGTGAATACTAGTACACGCTCATCAGCAGCGAATACAGTTTCTATTATTTCGTATAGGCGTTCTAACTTCCCAGATCGCCCCTGAATTCCGAGTCCATCATCTTGATAATTTAATGGATGATTACATATTTGTTTCAAAGCAGTAATGGCAGCAAGAACAGCGCCTTTTCTCTGGGGAGATCCAGCTTTACTTTTTTCTGTTTCTTCTATCAAACTATCTACGACAGCTTTGTATAGTCCTATCTGTTCAGGAGTCATAGCGCAATGATCAAGCTCATCTATTCTGTCTGGGAGCTCAGCTGCGATTGAAGGCTCTGATTTTGTTCGCCGGTACACCATAATTCCATTTAGTGCCTTAAGAGCGCTCTCATTGCCTGATTCAATTCGTTTTTCTGGTGTAAGTTGGGCGATGAATTGATTTCGTGGGCCAAGAAGGCCTGGATTCGCCCAGTCTAGAATTGACCATAGGTCGCCCAAACCATTTTCAATAGGCGTTCCGGTCAGAGCTATTCGTGAATGTGCATCTAACTTTCGCAATTGTTGCGAAGTCTCGGCTGCAGGATTCTTGATTGCTTGTGCTTCATCAAGAACTATTTTTGACCATTGAATATCTTTGAGTTGATTAATATCTCTAACAGCTGTGCCATATGTAGTTATAACAATGTCGTGCGTAGCTACGATTTTCTTTAGATTCTCTCCTTTGGCTCTACTGGGGCCATGGTGGATCAATACTGAAGCATCAGGTACGAATCTAGTTGCCTCAACTCGCCAGTTCCCGACTACAGCAGGTGGAGCAATTACCAGACCAGGTTCAGGACGGGGAGTGTTGGCTAAATTAGCGAGCGTTGTAGGCGTTTTCCCTAGACCCATGTCTAGCGCAAGACATCCTCCTAAACCAGCGTTGTCAAGAAAATTAATCCACGCCAGTGCATCAGCTTGATATGAGCGAAGTTCCCCTACAAACCCCTTTGGCTTGGTGTCTGGGTTCTGGGGTAAATCCTTTACGCTCCTTAACAAATCTGCGGCCCACCCGTCGCCGTCGAGCGTTATGCCCCCAAGGGCGCGTCCCTCAAGACCCAGAGCGTGGCGAAGCATCTCTGCTCCGCTCATTTGTGTTTTCTTAGAGAAGTCAGCAAGCGCGGCTGCAGCTTCTGCTAGATCAGTTTTATCTAATTCAATCCATTGACCTTTAGACTCAATAAGTGGTCGCGCTTCGCTTGCAAGTCGCTCTATTTCTTCGGCATTAAGTTCGACATCATCAAACACGGCACTCCAACTGATATCGGCAAGTTGCTGCGCACTTACCATCGTTTCTTGTGATTCAGCTGTGATGCGTAAGATTGGAGTCGCTTTTCTCTTTGACATAGGTGGAACTTCAACGTCAAATCCTGCCGCTGTAAGTCTCTCGCCAGTATGGGTCATTAAGTCCCAAGCCTCCGATTGTGATAGAAGAACTTCTCCCCGTCTTCGACCTCCTGGTCTCAATAATTCTGGGAAAAGACGCTCCAATCGTGAAATTTGCTTGTTCACTAATTTGCGCCGCGTTTCACTTCCAGTATTTATGGTTATTTCGATAGGTTCTAAGCCGCCAGACTCAATTGGAACGAGAACTTCACTTAACCAAGCTCCTGAATCATCAGGAGGGCTAAGGCGAACCAAAAGGCGGAGCTTTTCAATGCCTGTTACTGGAACAGCCCATTGGTTTAGTCTCCTAGAAATATCTGAGCCGTAATCAGAATCGCCTCGAAAAGCCATTCCATCAAGCCCCGCCACAACCATTTCACCAAAATCATCTTTTGATTTAATCTCAGCAGGAGCATAAGGCAGTTTGACTTGGCCTGCTGCCATGCGAACAATCGAGTCAGTCAAATCTGACAAAACCTTCCCAACGAAACGATGACGGTCAGTCTCATCGCATGCAAGCATCGCAGCACTTGGAGTGGAAGCAACAAGCGCTGCATGCCAATCTAAATCAATCAGAGCAGGTGACCAGCGCACATGGAAGAGAGCATCACCTGAGTCAGAATTTCGGGTACCCCCTACTAAGTGTAAAGTAGGATAGATTTTCCCCTCTACAACGAGTTTTACAGCTAAGCCTGAAGCTAGGCCCATCCAAATTGATGTTGCCCCGACCCCTTCAGGTCGGTCACTTCCAAGAGATACCAGCCACCCCAAAGTAGAAGAAATGGGTGCGGAGACACAGGGGGCTGTCTGCTCGCTAGGGAGTTGTAAATCGTCTGAGGCGCTCCAGTCAATGGAGTTTGCTCCAAGGCGCCCAAGGCTATCTCGAATTATTTCATGCCCGAATGATTGAGACTTATGAGCGCCTAGCCACGCAATGAGTCTTCCGTCTCTCCATGCAAGTTGAATCTCAGCTTTAGAGTCATCTTTCCACGCATCTAGGTTGATAGCTTCTTGAGTAGGGGCTGGACCGAGGATATCTGTTAAAACCTTATCTATTCGATCTGCTTCTGAGTTCAAGTCATCCAAAACAGTTCTGCGTTCGGTTCCTCTATGCTGACGACGCGCGCGCGCAATGCTCTTATCAGTCTCTTCAAGGAATCTGAAAAGGGTCTCTACCCATTGTGGCTGATTACTCTGAAGTTGATGCAGGCTAATATCATCAGCCAGTCCATCAAGGTGTCTCTGCACCATAATTTCAAACTTATGCGCAGCTATATCAGAACTACCTTTGTTAATAACGCATTCTCCTTGTTCATTCAAACCCGCGGGTCCGAGCCGTTACGTAAATCACGTGCATTACTCTCGGGTAAAGCCATGTGACAACGCCACCGCATTAACATTCTACTGAAAAAAATGAAAAATGTCTTTTATTCGCAGAATTTGAAAAAATCATATTTACTTGAAATAACGTGAAAATGTACTTCTGTCGAAAGAATATCCTTATAGAAAGAGAGATCTATGGAAATTGAGGGGAAGGTAGTAATAGTTACCGGTGCTGGAGCGGGTATTGGAGCTGCCCTCGCTGATGTTGCAGCAAGCAAAAACGCTCGGGTAGTTGTAGTTGCAGATAAGAATGGCGAGAATGCGGCCAAAGTAGCTGGGGGAATTAATGCAATACCTTATGAAGTTGATGTGTCTAGCGAAAACCAAATCCAAAAAATGGTAGCAAAAATCGAAAATAACCATGGTCCTATAGATTTATTTTGCTCAAACGCTGGATTTGTTACATCGGCGGGTTTGGAAGATACGAACGAACGTATCCAAAAGATGTGGGAAGTGCATGTGATGTCTCATATCTATGCTGCCCGCGCTGTCTTGCCACAAATGATAGCTAACGGTGGTGGTTACCTGCTAAATACCGCCTCTGCAGCTGGGTTACTTACACAGATAGGCTCCCTTTCGTATTCAATTACGAAAAGTGCAGCGGTCTCACTGGCTGAATGGATTTCAATTACTCACTTTCATCAAGGGATCAGAGTTTCAGTATTATGCCCTCAAGCAGTGAGAACTGACATCTTATCAAACAGCCCGGATAATGAAGATGGTGATGATCCAGAATGGGAAGAAGGGGGAGTAGCAAGTTCCGACGGAATCGTAGAGCCCAATGATGTGGCTGAAATATGTATGGAAGCTATTAGCGAGGAGCGATTTATGGTTCTTCCTCATACTCAAGTGCAGGGCTATGCAGAGTTCAAAGCACAGAATATAGAGAAATGGCTCTCAGGAATGAGAAAATTTCAGGACAGATTATTTCTTGATGAGCCTTTGCCCGGTGACTTAATGCAAGACTTTCGCGGGGCGTAGTTCTTCTGTTCCACTATCTTCGCCTTCTAGATTTTCATATTGAAACTTGAATGTTTAAAAATTTAATCGCTAGTAAAAGTATTTCTCAAGTAGCTCAATGAGAGTACACTTAAGTGATGAAACTTGATTCCATCTTCTTCCCTCAACGAAGTATTGCGGAACTCCACGATCATCTGATGAATGAAGTCGGTGGAGGCAAGCTTGGAAAGCAAGCGGCTTACTCTGTTGGAGTCGGCCGATCTCTCGGAGTGAAATTAGATGAAGATTATGCATTTAGGCTTTCTTCAACTGACAAAGGAATAGAGCTAGACAGAAGAGCAGATGAAGCGAAGGTAATCTTACAAACTGACAGAGAAACGTGGGAAAACCTAGCTAGTGAATCTTGGTCAATGATGGGTTTGATTTTGCAGAAGAAAATTTCGCTTGTCGCGGGTCAATTTAACCATGTTGCGGCTTGGGAAGCTCCCCTTCAAGCGCTTTATAACAGTCGCCCAATCCTTTCTAATGGGGATATACCTAATGAAATTTCTCACGAATTTTATTACGACTCTAACCAAAGAAAAATGAGGAATTCGCTAAGCAAGCTGGGGTTTATTCTTGTTAAGAATGTTTTCGGAGCTGACGAGATAGAACTTATGTCAAAAGAAGTAGAGGAACGAAAGTCATTAGCATCTGTGGAGGATAGGAGGTCCTGGTGGGCAACAGATAAAAATGGGAGCGAGCATTGCTGCAGGATTACCTACTTAAATATAGGCTCGGAGCTGTTTTCACAGTTGCCAAACGATAATCGTTTGTTGAATCTCGCAAGTCTTGCAGAAGAAAAACTCCTCCCAACTCCAGATCATGGCGATGGTATCTCTGTCGTAATGAAAGTTCCCGAAATCGAACACGGACTATCCGACCTACCATGGCACCGAGATTGTGGAATGGGAGGTCACCCGCTCATTTGTCCTGGTTTGAACATCGGACTTCAGCTTGATGAGGCCAATGAGGAGTCCGGACAACTGATGTTCCTACCGGGTTCACATAGATTCTCTGGAGGTCTAGACGTAGCTCAAGTGAGTGATAAAGCTGTTCCAATATCTGCGAGTCCCGGGGATGTAACTGTCCATTACGGACATACATTGCATGTAGCGCCACCGCCAACTAAGTCAGGTAAATGTCGACGAACCGTCTACGTAAGTTTTCATAAAGCTGAATATTTAGATGCACTTCCTGAGGGTAAAGGCTATAACGATGTTCTTTTCAACCACGGAGATGGAAGGGTGCGGCCACCAGAAGAACCTGCTACTACTTAGATTTGTTGCGTTTCTGGATATTTGCCCATTCATCTCGAAGTCCGACTGTGCGATGAAAAAGATTCAATTGGGATTCGTCACGGCAAAAATATCCAAGTCTTTCAAATTGAACTACCTCACCGACTGAGATATCAGCTAGTGATGGTTCAAATGCAGCGTCTTCAGTAATTTCTATAGATTTTTTATTTAAATCTTCAAAGGGATCATCAAGTAAATCAGGTCTTTCTGAGGAGAATAGGCGATCATATGTAGCTACTGAACCTCTTAGACAATTAGTTTCCTCAACCCAATGTATTGTCGCTTTCACCTTTCGCCCATCAGGAGCCTTCCCGCCACTCGTTTCAGGGTCGTATGTGCAAAGGATCTCTACGACTTTTCCAGATTTATCTTTTATGACGTCTGTGCACGTTACAAAGTATCCATACCGAAGTCGAACTTCTCTACCTGGAGACAAACGAAAAAATTTAGCTGGTGGGTCTTCCATGAAGTCCTCGCGTTCTATGAAAAGGTTTCCAGAGAAAGGCACCTCTCTTGTTCCCGCACCCCCGTCCTCAGGATTATTGATTGCGGTCCTATATTCAATCTTTCCAGCAGGCCAGTTAGTTATCGTTAGCCTTACAGGGTCTACCACAGCCATTCTCCTCTGCGAAGATTGATTGAGTTCGTTTCGAACAAACGATTCCAAAAGCTCAATTTCGTGGGTGCTATTGGTCTTGGCTATCCCGATATGTTGACAAAAATCCCGAATAGATTTTGATGGGTAGCCTCTTCTCCTTAAACCAGAAATTGTTGGCATTCTTGGGTCATCCCAACCCTCAACCACGCCATCATTAACTAACTTTTTTAGAAGTCTTTTAGACAAGACAGTATGAGTGAAATTTAGTCGAGCAAATTCAGTTTGGTAAGGCCGTTGACCAAATGGCACTTCCAATTCTTCAAGGAACCAATCGTATAGCAATCTATGGGACTCAAACTCAAGCGTGCAGAGGGAATGTGTTACCTTCTCTACAGCATCTGACTGGCCATGCGCCCAATCATAGGTTGGATAAATAACCCATTTACTCCCAGTCCGGAAGTGGGATTTATTTCTGATCCTATACAAAACGGGGTCACGCATATTCATGTTTTCGTGATCCATCGCTATCTTGGCTCTAAGGACACGACTACCTTCAGGAAATGCGCCATCTCTCATCTTTTGGAATAATTCTAAGTTGGCTTCAGGAGTCCTTTCTCGAAATGGGCTATTCACTCCGGCTTGCGTGTAAGAACCTCTTAGCTCTGAAATCGTAGAGGCATTTTGATCATCTACGTATGCTTTCCCTTTTTTGATCAGGAGAACTGCCCACTCAAACATATATTCGAAATAGTCAGAAGCAAATAGTGGTTCGGTAGGTAGCGCCTTCCCAAGAAGCCACTCAATATCACGTCGAATCGAGTTAACAAATTCAACGCTTTCAGTCTCAGGATTTGTATCATCAAAGCGCAAGTTGCAAAAACCGTCAAACTCTTCAGCTATAGCAAAGTTAAGGCATATTGATTTTGCGTGACCTAGATGCAGGTACCCGTTAGGCTCTGGAGGAAACCTCGTCTGGACCCTTCCGAAATGCCTATCCGAAGATATATCAGCTTTGACTAAATCTCTGATGAAATCAGTCTTCTTTGGCTGTTGCTGAATCTCAGAAGTCATAATAATAAACTCGCTATTTTAAAGAATGAATTATGTCAGTCTAGACTTTAACCGTGTAAAAGGCTTTTAAGGGGGGAAATGGGCACTGGAGATGATCAGGAAAGATTAAATCTCATGACGGGATTATGCGGCTATTACGTCAAAGATAATAAATTTTCTTGTGCTCAACTTCAAATAATTTCCAGGGCGAAGTTATTCATGGCAGCAATCTTTTGTCCCATTCGAAGAGAACTCAAAGCCATCGGATCTCAAGCATTAAGGTGAATTATGGGCCCGTTAGATGGAATTAAAATCGTTGACTTCACACAAGTTGTTGCTGGTCCAGTTGCAACGATGTTGTTAGCTGAGCTTGGAGCTGATGTTATTAAGATTGAGTATCCCGGAATCGGTGATATCACACGTAGTTCTGGGTTCTCAAAGGGGGGTTTGAATAGCGCAGTCCTCAACTGCAATAGAGGTAAGCGTTCAATACAGGTAAATTTGAAAGAATCTGACGGACGAAAAATCGCTTTAGACCTTATTCGTGATGCTGATGTTGTTGTGCAGTCAATGAGGCCCGGAAAAATAGAGGAACTTGGACTTGATTATAAGTCAATTAGCAAATTTAATCCCTCTGTTATCTATGTTTCACTTTCTGGTTATGGGCAGGATGGCCCGTACTCTGGAAGAGCCGTATTTGATCCTGTGCTTCAAGCAGAATGCGGGTATGTGAGTTTGCAGGTTAATCCCGAAATTCCATTCCCTGACCTAATGCGAACAGCAATTATTGATAAAGCAGTTGCTTGGGAAATTGCTCTATCTGTATCAGCAGCGCTTTTTGCCAGAGAGAAAGGAATTGGGGGTCAAGAACTCAACGTAGCTATGGTTGATGTAGCAATATCTTTTCTTTGGCCTGATGGTGGAATGGCTGAGACTCTCCTTGATGAAGATATCGAATCAGGCACACACCTAAGCCGGCTTATGAATATTACAGAAACCAAAAATGGGCATATTGTGTATTTCGCAGTAACTGAAAATCAAATTAAGGGTCTATATCAATCGCTTGGCCATCCAGAGTGGTTTGAGGATTCAAGATTTGCCACTCGCGAAGCGCGCCATACCGGCAACAACAATGAGATTCTAGGTACTCTAATTGCTGACGCTTTCCGAAAATTTGACAGTCATCAAATAGCTCAAACCTTGCATGACCACTCAGTCCCATGCGGTGAAGTTATGGACGTAGCAGATACCCACGACAACCCACAAATACGTCATAATCAAACTTTCTTTGAGTGGGAACACCCCACTGCAGGGAAAGTGAGAACACCACGACACGCAACATTGTTTAGCAAAACTGAGCTCTCTAACCTAACCAATGCTCCTCTTCTGAATGAGCATGCTGATGAGATTCTTAAAGAAATAGGAGTGGAGAAATCACATAGGGAGATTTTGAAGAAAGATGGAATAGTGCCTTGAGCTTGAAATCAAGATGGAGTAGAGATTTGACTTACTAATCTGTTGCATCTTGTCTGTTGCGACTTGAATAGTCGCTAATGATTATCGATGCTGCTCATCCTGTATAGCCCTAGCGTGTTTGGAACATTCCGCCGATGCCTCCATAGCCATCATCGTTGCTTGTTTTGTTATTTAATGGGAAAGCCACTGCAACTCCATTATCAATCTCCACTTTAAAGCATGGAACACCTTCATATGCCGGTGGTCCGCTATGTTCTCCGGTTCTAACGTCAAATGATGTTCCATGCAAAGGGCATGTAAGGTTGTGAGATCGTAAGCGTCCTTCACTGAGAGGTGTGTCGGCGTGACTACAGTTATCTTCTAAAGCATATAATTCGCCATTGACACGACAGACAACGATTCCGTAATCGCCGATGTCTTCAAAGACTCTCATTCCACCCTCTTCTAAATCATCAACATTTCCCAACTCGTGAGAGTTATCATCGCTCATGTAGGGTCCATAGCAAGGTATCGGTCAAGAGTCTCGTGAAAATACCTTATTCTTCTCTCCTGTGCAGGAAGGTATTCTCCTCTGTAACCTCGAGAGCGAAGCCCTTTATGCTGGGTGGACCATATAGCGACATCCTGGTCAATGCCTGGACCACAACTAACTTCACCTGCTATTCCAGTTACGTGCTCAACTTGGTGGTCTATGGAGACCCAATCACGCATAGAATTTGAATAATATTCTTTTGCGCCTTCAGGGAACATGGTTAAGTACCACATATCAAAGAAGCATTTATTTGGATCGGTCGGGTGAGGGGCGGACCTTAGGAATATGCAACCATCAGGTTTCATGCTGAAAGAAATATTTGGAAAAACTGTGTAGTGGTAGTGATCAGTTAATTGCTCATTTGAGTATTGGGAAAAATCATACCCTTTAGACTCTGAGAGTTCACGTTTTCTCTCCTGAAGCGCTACACGAAGGCTTGGTAGATCATCCCTAAACGGTTCGGGGTCAAATTCCCAAAAGTCAAAAGTTTGTTGTAGTCCTTTAAATGTTTTTTCAGCTGAACCTCTAAAGTGTGGCCCAGGACCACCGCCAGGCATTAGCATACGACAATGTCCTGAAGGGTATAAGTCAAACTGGCAACCCGTATGATGTTCGTTCATAGTGGCTACAGTCTGTGGATGCACGAAGGGAAGATGGTAGCTTTCGTTGAAGTTATCCTGCACGCATTTCCAGTTCCATTGTCCCTCTATGGTTACCCAGTGAGTTCTTTTCATGTCTTCCATACGGTAGGTGTCTAGATGAGACGCAACAGGCTCCAATGATTCCCTGAGAGAAATGCATTTAGGGTCCATGTTGAACCAGATGAAACCAGCCCAAGTATCACAGGGTATTTCTACAAGGTTTGCTTTTCCACATGGAGATCCTTGAGGAAAGTCATCTTCGCAATATGCCCATGTGCATTCTCCAGAAGTGCTGAATCTCCAGCCATGGTATGCACACTGAAATTCGCCACTTGCAAGGGAACCCACTTCAGCCGTGACAAGTTGGTTTCCCCTATGTTGGCAGGCGTTATAAAAGGCCCGAATCTGTGAATCTTCACCTCGTACGCAGATTATTGATTCGTGCATGATTTCATAGTTAATGTAATCCCCAGTTGTTGGGATTTGGTCAACGCGTCCGGCAATCTGCCAAACCCTTGTCCACATGCGATCCCACTCATTTGATGCAAATTTTTCAGAGTAGTAGCGGTCTCCAAAAATTATAGGATCCGCACCCAAAGTAGGTTCCGGTGCTTTGTTGCGGGGGATTCCTACCTTGGTAGCTATTGTTTCTTGAAGATCTGTCATATATTCACCTCCGCAAATTTTAGTCTAATTGTTGCCGAACTCCCACATTACAAATAGCGTGAGTTTTATGCCCGACAAAATGCTTTTCGGAGCTATGTTACCTCAACAGACTGAATGGTATATTCTCGGACCCATACTTGGCTTGATTACAGTATCTTTTTTCTTGGTAATGAACCAGCCTCTAGGAGCAAGCGGTGCGTATATCCATACAATGAATCACGTTCGGAGAGCAGGCGACAGAGCTACATGGAGAGTCTGGTATTTTGCGGGGCTTGCATTGGGAGGGTATGTTGTGACCCAGTTTCTTCAAGACTCAAAAGGTTTAAGAATCGGTTTTGCTGCCTTCAGAAATGCTGCGCCTCTTTGGATCATGGTTCCTGCCATATTTATAGGCGGAATATTGATTGGTTACGGTGCCAAATTAGGTGGAGGCTGTACCTCTGGCCATGGAATTTGTGGAACTGCTCAACGATCAAGATCCTCAATTGCTGCAACAGCTACCTTCATGACTTCAGCAATAATCACAACAGGATTCCTTCGATTGATTTCTGGGGGGAAACTATGAATCGCTTCCGAATAAATATTACCGGTCTTGCCTTCGGGGCAATGTTTGGAGGAGTTTTAGCCGCTGGTTCCCTTCATGAATATGACACGATACACAAGATGCTCAGACTAGATGAATTTTATGTATTCGGGTTCATGGGTTCTACGATTGTCATAGCAACTCTTGGGCTTGCCATATTGGAAAGCCGAAATACCAAAACAAGCTTTGGGGGCACGATTGCTCTTCAACGGTCAGATATCAAGGTAAACCATCTTAAGGGTGGAGCAATCTTTGGTAGCGGATGGGCAATTGCGGGAACATGTCCAGCTCCAGCCCTTGTTATGCTTACCTCAGGAGTATTTCTTTCTTTAATTG
The DNA here is from genome assembly GCA_002500385.1 of Candidatus Neomicrothrix sp. UBA7828. Classification (GTDB taxonomy): domain Bacteria; phylum Actinomycetota; class Acidimicrobiia; order Acidimicrobiales; family UBA8592; genus UBA8592. Next base: position 38,653 of record DLTU01000081.1, read on the forward strand.
TGATAGCTGGAATATTCATAGGGCTATCACTTCCAAACAAACAGGCCCCCGTAGGATTCGGTGATGGCGAGCACCGCTTACCAGATCAAACGGCCGAAAGAGCATAAATAAAAGCTTCTTTTTCTGGTGGGTAAGACACTAATGTCTCACTTCCTTCATCTAAATAAAAGAATCTTGAAGCGATTTATCCGCTGTTGCTATTAGACGAAAGATAAGAAAATTAGGTCGATAGATTTTGCCAGAATATAGTAAGGGAATAGCCTCTTACCAACTACTAAGGAGATTTATGACTGGACCATTAGACGGTTTTAAGATCTTGGACTTAACACAAGTCGTATCTGGGCCACTAGCAACGATGCTTCTTGCCGACCAAGGAGCAGAAGTATTGAAGGTGGAACCCGTTGATGGGCTAGGTGATATGACAAGATTACCTTCTTTCGACAAGGGTGGGATGGGTGCTTTTTACATGAATAACAATAGGGGAAAGAATTCTTTATCCCTTGACTTGTCCAAAGAGGAAGGTGTTGAAATTATTAGGGAACTGGTCAAAAATGTTGATGTTTTCGTTCAAAACTTCCGACCCGGTGCAATTGATAGAATGGGATTGAGTTACGAAGAACTATCTGCAATAAATTCAAATCTGATTTACGTCTCAATCAGTGGATTTGGGCCAACTGGACCATATTCTAGCCGACCAGTGCTTGATCCTGTGATCCAGGGAATTTGTGGAGTGATTAGTCGCCAACTGAACCCCCAAATACCTTTTCCCGACTTGGTAAGAAATCTTTATGCTGATAAATCGACAGCTCTAACAGTAGCGCAAGCGACTACTGCTGCATTATTGGCCCGAGAGAGAACTGGTGCAGGGCAACACGTTGAAATTCCAATGGTTGACGCCTGCATGTATTTCTTCTGGCCGGATGGAATGATGGATCTGACAATGGTAGATGATGACGCAAACGGTGGAATCTTGTTATCCAGTGTTTATAACTTAACAGAGTGCAGTGATGGGAAAATAGTGTATTTCGCCGCCTC
>DLTU01000022.1:0-238 GCA_002500385.1 Candidatus Neomicrothrix sp. UBA7828
TCTCTTTTGCCATTGGGAAAATGGGAATATCCTTCATGTCCACCTAGGCCTTATCGGTAAATTTCGGAAGGTGAATAGAGATGATCCTCCAAGGGATACGATAAGGTTGCGTCTCGTTCACGAAAGCTCAGCTTGGCATTTGACTGGACCTCAGACGTGCGCATTAATCACAGAAGATGATCTCCAAGACGTTATCAATAAGCTTGGCCCAGACCCATTACGTGTCGGCCTACGCGGA
>DLTU01000022.1:574-5578 GCA_002500385.1 Candidatus Neomicrothrix sp. UBA7828
TGACAAAGTTTAAAAGAAGACTCGGAGAGTCAAAAAAGCCTATCGGAGCTGCTTTGTTAGACCAAAACTTGCTCGCTGGCATCGGGAACGTCTACCGCGCTGAACTGCTGTTTCTTTGCGGAATTCACCCTGAAACACCATGTAACAAGATCCGTGATGACCAAGCTGAAGAATTGTGGAAATGGACTGTTGAATTGCTTAGAAGGGGCAAAAAGCTCAACAGAATCGTAACGATTCAGGCTGAGGACAAAGGCACTATCAAAGCAAAAAACAAAAAACAAAACAATTCTTTATACGCATATAAAAGAGCGGGGCTAGATTGCCGCCGCTGTCCGGACGAAATCGTTATATCGAAACTTGCTGGACGATCGATTTGGCATTGCCCCAATTGTCAAAAGAAAATATGACAGAGTTCGACTGTATCCTCTTAACGTCCTTTGGCGGTCCTGAAGCATCAGAGGATGTAGAACCGTTCCTTCGTAATGTAGCTAACGGCAGAGATATCCCAGCGGAACGCCTTGAGGAGGTTCAGGCTCAGTATGAGTTGTTTGGCGGAGTAAGCCCGATCAATCAACAAAATAGGGACCTCATTACTGCATTGAAAGAAGAACTTATGTCCCGCAATATTGAGTTGCCTGTCTACTTTGGCAACCGAAACTGGGATCCGTATATATCTGAAGCTCTTCAAAATATCTATGATGACGGGAAACGAAACGTTTTAGCTTTAGTGACGAGTGCGTTCGGTTCATATTCCGGCTGCAGACAGTATCAAGAAGATCTTGACCTTGCTGTGGAAGGGTTGAATGCTGAAGATCTTTCTGTAGAAAAAATTCGCCTCTTCTGGAATCACCCTGGCTTCTTTGAGGCTATGACGAAGCGTTTGAAAAGCAGTATCTCAGAAATTGACAATGACACCATCAAAGGAACTCGCCTGGCTTTCACTGCTCACTCGATTCCGTCAGCTTGGGGAGAAACGAGCCCCTATCAATGGCAATTAAGAGATTTCGCTTCTCAATTGGTAGAGGCTGTGGCTCCCGAGATCGAATGGGATCTCGTATTCCAGAGTCGTAGCGGGCCACCAACGGTGCCATGGCTAGAACCAGATATTGTTGATCACCTTGACTCTCTGTCCTCACAGGGAGTGGAGTCTGTGATCATCGCTCCCATAGGGTTTGTTTCTGACCATATGGAAGTGATGTTTGACTTAGATACAGAAGCTGCGGATCATGCCCGTGCATTGGGTATGAAAGTCACTAGGACCCCTACCGTAGGCGTGCATCCCACCTTTGTCTCAGGGCTTGGGCAACTTATTGAGGAAAAGATACTCAACCAAACTCCTCTAGTTGCTTTTGGCGAGCCATGGATCTGCCAACCTGGTTGCTGTTCAGTCGCTAAACGCCCTTCTTCACGATAACCATGACAAATCTACTTAAAGATGTAGCTGTCGTAATTCCCGTATTCAATGAGGAAAAACTTATAGGTGAATGCATCGATGAGTGGCTTAAGGTTTTGAATTCAATAAACCTGCATTACGAAATTCTTATTATTGATGACGGTTCATCAGACGCAACTACTTCAATACTTGAGAGATATGGAGATAACCAAAATATTCAGACAATCATAAAAGAGAATGAGGGACACGGGCCGACAATTTTAGCTGGTTACAAAAGGGCCATTGGTATTGCTGAATGGGTGTTTCAGGCTGACAGTGATAATGAAATTAATCCAAACCAATTCTCGGCTTTATGGTCAAAACGGCAAGGAAAAGACGCAGTTATCGGATGGCGTCAAGACCGCAATCAAACAACTGTTAGACGTCTCATAACTTATGTTGCAAGAGTTGCAACAAAAGTTCTTTTTCATTGCCACCTTCGTGATGTCAATATCCCTTTCCGACTTATACGCTCAGAGATACTTACCATTCTCCTTGAAAGAATTCCCTCTGATGCCTTTGCTCCAAATATTGCACTATCAGGAGCTTTATCCTTGATGAATTACCAGATCGAAGAATGCCCTGTTGTTTATAATGAGCGAACAGTTGGTGAGTCTTCCTTGTCGAATCTAGCTGCTCTTCGTAAAGGAGGCCGAGCCTTGTTGGAGCTAGTAAAGATATCTAGGGTATTCCCATGAGAAGCGCTGAATATGTGATCATTGGAGGTGGCCCAACAGGGTTAGGCGCTGCACATCGGTTATGTGAGCTAGATCAAAGCGATTGGGTTCTTCTTGAACAATCACATTCTGTCGGCGGGCTTGCATCTTCTGTAGTTGATGAGCAGGGTTTTATTTGGGACTTGGGAGGGCATGTTTTATTCTCCCATTACGACTACTTCGATAACCTTCTAAGTGATCTTTTGAAAGAAAATTGGCTGGAACATCAACGTGAGGCCTGGATTTGGATGCGGAACCAGTGGATTCCCTACCCTTTTCAAAACAATATGTGGAGACTCCCTCAGGCAGACCTCGAAAAGTGCCTTACAGGTTTAGATCGCTTAAAAGCCAATGAGGCGTCTACAGCAGATATGGATTTTGATGAATGGATCATTGCTTCATTTGGAGAAGGCATTGCAGATGTTTTCATGCGCCCTTACAACTTTAAAGTGTGGGCTTACCCTCCTCACGAATTAGCTGCGAATTGGGTAGGAGAAAGAGTCGCAACTATAAACAAAAGTGACGTACTGCGAAACATTAAAGCAAAGGCCGATATTAAAAGTTGGGGTCCGAACGCAGTTTTTCGCTTTCCTGCAGAAGGTGGAACAGGGAGGATTTGGAGTGAACTTGGGAGTCGCCTACCCAAGAAAAATATTGTCCTAAATGCCGAGGTTCGAGAAATTGACTCAGAGAAACAAATCGTCTTTTGTGGAGATGGGCAACGGTTCAAGTACCAAAAGTTGATAACGACAATGCCTTTGCCTGTCACTATAGAAAAGTTGAGAGGCGAGGTCAGAGATGATTTCCCAATTGACAAATTAGAGCAGTTTAAATGGTCAAGTACCCATGTTATTGGGTTAGGTATCCAAGGGTCGACACCCGAACAACTGCGTTCTAAATGCTGGATGTATTTTCCTGAGGGTAACGTTCCCTTCTATCGGGCAACAGTTTTTTCTAATTACTCTCCTCAGAATGTGCCTTTACCGGGACGACAATGGTCACTGATGTGTGAGATCTCTGAGTCCGCAATGAAACAAGTCAATCACGCCACCGTGATTTCTGACACTATTCAAGGGTTACATTCAATAGGGGTTCTTCCTAAGGACGCGAATTTAGTGAGTACTTGGAAGAAGTTTTTGCCGTTCGGCTATCCAACACCGTTTCTCGGAAGAGACGAGATCCTTCATGATTTCGTTCCGCGGTTAGAAGACCTAAATATCTTTTCGCGTGGTCGTTTTGGCGGGTGGAAATACGAGGTTTCTAATCAGGATCATTCTCTCATGCAGGGAGTGGAATTGATCAATGCTCTTCTTCTCAATGAAAAGGAGCTGACTTATTGGAATCCGACTGAGATTAATAAGAGTTGACTGCGTTCTGTATACTGCGACGTTCTCTCAGTAATTTAACTTGATATTGAATTGCCACGTTAACCAGTCGGTATTGGATTATTTTCTAAATTAGGGCATTCAAAGTGTCCTACTAGAACTCTATGCTCATACACATTTAGAGAGGTAAGAGATGGCACGTCAACAAAAACTTTCATTTGCTAAAGATTTCGCTCGCGAGGTGATCCCTGTTCCGGTTGCGGATGAGATGTCGGAGTCCTTTTTAGCCTATTCCTTATCAGTCATCACTGCTCGTGCGATTCCTGATGTGCGAGATGGCTTGAAACCGGTACAACGACGAATACTGTATTCGATGCTTGGGATGGGACTACGGCCGGCAAGTCCCCATCGTAAATGTGCCCGTGTTGTCGGTGACACCATGGGTAAATATCACCCGCATGGCGATATGGCTATATACGAAGCTCTCGTGCGACTGGGGCAGGACTTTGCTCGCATGGTGACCTTGGTGGACCCGCACGGAAATTTTGGAAGTCTTGATGATCCACCAGCCGCAGCCCGTTACACAGAGTGTCGCCTTACTGAGGCTGCCATGGAAATGGTTCGTGAGATTGAGGAAGAGACCGTTGATTTTCGGCCAACATATGATGGCGAGAGTACGGAACCACTGTATTTACCTGGCTTACTCCCAAATCTGTTGGTAAATGGAACGACCGGTATAGCTGTTGGAATGGCAACGAATATGCCTACCCATAATTTACGTGAGGTTTTTGAAGCGATTTCCCTTGTTATGAAGAAAAGGCGTCCAAAACCGACGCTGGATGAGCTCCTTAAAGTACTACCTGGTCCGGATTTCCCCTCTGGAGGGATCATCGTAGACGAAGATTTAAAAGAGGCTTACAAAACAGGTAGGGGCACATTTCGTATAAGAGCGCGTGTGGAGTTTGAAAAACTTACACGCACTCGGCAAGGAATTGTTGTCACAGAACTTCCTTATATGGTTGGTCCCGAAAAAGTTGTGAAGAAAATCAATGAGTTGGTTGTTGCGGAGAAGTTAGTTGGAATAGCCGATGCTAAAAACTTATCTGATCGTAAATCAGGCCTGCGACTGTTAATAACGCTTAAACCAAACGTCAATCCAGAAGCGGTGCTCTCTGAACTTTACAAACAAACCCCCCTTGAAGAGACGTTTGGAATTAACAATGTGGTGTTAGTCAACGGAATTCCTGAAACACTGGGCGTCTACGATCTGTGCAAGCATTATGTTGATCACCGATTAACGGTTGTTATTAGAAGAACCCAATTCAGATTAGATCGGGCACAGGACCGGCTTCATATCGTAAAGGGGCTCATTGTTGCATTGGAGAATATTGATAAAGTCGTTGCCATCATCAAAGGTTCCAAGGATGTTGAAGATGCGAAGTCATCTCTTCGTAAAGAATTGAAGTTATCTGAAATTCAGGCAACCCACATCCTCGATATGCAGCTACGGAGATTAACTGCGTTAGAGATG
>DLTU01000092.1:0-2366 GCA_002500385.1 Candidatus Neomicrothrix sp. UBA7828
CTGAAGTTGACGGGCCTCTTGACAAAGTTAGGAAAGCGCTGACAATTGATACTTCAAGAGAGAAGGTTATCTTTAGAACTTCAGATCACGGGGACTTATTGGGAGCTCATGGCGGTCTTCACCAGAAATGGTTTAATCTTTATGACGAAGCCACAAGAGTTCCTTTTGAAATCATTAAGTATGGAAATGAAAGTGCTCCCAAGGGAATTGTTGATTCGATTCCGACTTCGCATGTTGATTTGATCCCTACTGCATTAGCGCTTGCAGGACTAGATCAGCACGAGCTTGGGAAAAGATTAGCTCCCTTATTCTCAGAATTTCACCAATTACCCGGTAAGGACCTAAGCCCACTATTACTTAACCCCGAGACGGAAGAATTCAAGAACAGAGCAATTTACTTCATGACACGAGACAACATGCTTGAGGGAGACACACTTGCATCGGCAATGGCTCGTGGATTAGGTAGATCTGATAACCCTCCCGGACCGTTGAAAATACAGATACTTCCACACGTGGGCACTAATTTTGAGGGGATCGTAGTCAAAGTGACCGATAATGAAGTTGCCGGAGTCAACGATTCTATTTGGAAAATAACTCGCGCTCATGATGACCCTGAGACATGGACAATCCCGAACCGAGCTAATTTATCATCATCAGGGCCGATGGGTGAGACCTACCGAATTGACAAGTTACCTGATCAATATGAGTTATACGACTTAACAAATGACCCAACTGAATCGTCAAATCTCTGGAAAGACCCGAAAGCCTCAGAAGTATTTGATTATATGAAACGACGACTTAGCATTGAGCGGCTTCAGTCAATTCCCAAGCGTAATACCCCTCGCCCCTATGCCAAGAGAAAACCGCCAGAGGCACAATTAGCGGGACAGATACCACCAGCTCTGGCTCGAGGTTTACGCGCACTCCTTCGTAAAGTAGGAATGCATCCTGAAGATACGGAGGAGTTCGGAAAAGACGTAACGGGCAAACGAGCACTAATTGTGTGCACGAATACCGATCGAATGTCTAATGGTAAATCAACTGGTGTGTTTGCATCGGAAATGACTGTTCCTTATTACATTTGGAGCGATGCAGGAATGGAAGTTGACATTGCAAGTCCCCTGGGTGGTGTGGTGCCCGTTGACCCACAGTCTTACCTTCCAGTTATTCGGACTCGATATGACGATAGAGCTCTCAAAGATGGCCACCTCCAGAAAAACCTATCTGAATCTTTAGCTATGGAGGATATAGATATTGATGATTATGATGCGATTTATTTTGCTGGGGGTTGGGGAGCAGCATTCGACTTAGGATTTTCCGAAACTATCGGTGAGAAGGTCACGGAAGCAAATCAGAAAGGAAAGGTTCTTGGCGCAGTGTGCCATGGTCCGCTCGGCTTCCTTAAAGCTAGAGATCTAAATGGTGAGCCTTTAGTTAAGGGGCGTCGTGTTACCGGAGTGACTGATAAGCAGGTTAGGGATTTACGTATAACTGAAACTCCTCATCATCCAGAAACGGAATTACGACGACTTGGAGCTGACTATCGTTGCACTCATCGCTTTAGAGATCCGTTTGCAAATTGTTGGGAAGTCGATGGAAATATTGTTACTGGGCAGAATCAAAATGCAGCACCAATGGTTGCCAGAGAGATCATGGAGTTGATTTCTTAAAGGTCGGGCTTATCTTTTATTTTAATTTTCGTCTGAGTGTTGAGCGCCTTCTTGGATCGCAGATACGACGCTTTGGTCAGCAAGAGTAGTCGTATCACCAAGGTTTCTTCCTTCAGCTACGTCTCGTAGTAAACGCCTCATTATTTTTCCTGATCTTGTTTTAGGTAAGTCAGGAACGAGGAATACGGCTTTCGGACGGGCAATAGGCCCTAGTTTTGTCGACACATGTGCTCGTATTTCATTACGAAGATCATTGGATCCTTCTGAACTTTCGCGCAGAATGACATAGCCAATTATAGATTGTCCGGTTGTTTCATCTGTGGCGCCTACAACAGCTGCCTCTGCTACGGCTGGGTGATCGACTAGGGCAGATTCGACTTCAGCTGTAGAGATTCTATGCCCAGATACATTCATCACATCATCTACTCTTCCCAGTAGCCAGAGGTAGCCATCTTCATCAATTTTTACTCCATCTCCGGCAAAATATTTTCCTTCGTATGTACTCCAATAAGTTTCAAGATACCTTTCTGGGTCTCGCCAAATTCCTCTCAACATTGAAGGCCAGGGGTGGGTGATTGTTAGATATCCGCCTCCCTGTTCAACCTTGTTTCCATCGTCGTCTACCACTTCAGCAAAGATTCCTGGAATGGTAAAGCAAGCAGATCCTGGCTTTGTCGTTGTGATTCCGGGTATCGG
>DLTU01000092.1:2740-3096 GCA_002500385.1 Candidatus Neomicrothrix sp. UBA7828
ACCAAGTATCAACTATCGGAGTATCACCGCATCCTACGTGTTCGTGGTACCACATCCAAGCTTCTGGATTAATAGGCTCTCCGACTGTTCCTAAAACTCGTAATGAGGATAAATCATGATTTGATAGCTCATCGCTTCCCCATTTCATGAACGTTCTAATAGCGGTAGGAGCAGTGTAGAGTTGTGTTACTTTATAGCGTTCGATGATGTCCCATAGCCTGTCTTTGGGCCATTGCGATCTTTCAAGTCCATTTCGAAGATTCTCTCTAGGGGTGTCGGGGGTTCCTTCATACATGACTGAAGTGGTGCAATTTGCAAGCGGTCCATAGACAATGTAGCTGTGGCCGGTTACCCAA
>DLTU01000044.1:0-7588 GCA_002500385.1 Candidatus Neomicrothrix sp. UBA7828
CATCGGAGGATTAACATGGCTTTTTACATCATTACAAAGTGGCGCAACCTTACTGTGCGATGCAGCATTTGACCCTTCAACGACAACTACGTTTCTATCATCGGAGAATTGCACGCATCCTGGAGCTGGTACCCCATTCCACATGGCATACCTCGCAGCTCAACGTCAGCAGCCAGAAACGAAGCTTTTCCCAAACGTTAAAAACTTCCCGGGTGGAGGAGCACCAAAACCCGTCCAACTTCATTCTGAAGTTAAAGCTGAATTGGGAGGGTCAGGAATCGTTTCAGGGTGGGGCCTCACTGAAGCTCCGATTCTCACAATGGGTGCAAGTACTGACCCAGACCAGAAACTTGCATTGACCGAAGGTCAAGCAATGCCCGGAGTTGAACTAATCGCCGTTGATGCAGAAGGGAATAGTGTGCCATCCGGTGAGGAAGGTGAGCTAAGGGCAAAAGCACCACAACTCATGCTCGGATACCTAGACGAAACCCTAGATAGCGAAGCGTTTGATGAGAATGGATATTTTCGTACCGGTGATTTGGGCATCATTGACGAAGATGGTTATGTCGTTATCTCAGGGCGACTGAAAGACGTCATCATACGACATGGCGAAAATATTTCAGCCAAAGAAGTAGAGGACTTACTCTTTGAACACGAATTAGTGCAAGATGTTGCTGTCATAGGATTACCGGACGAAACTACAGGTGAACGCGCTTGCGCAGTCATTGCGCTCAACGACCAATCTGCTCCGTTAACTCTTGAACTGATGAGGAACTATCTCAACGAGTCTGGATTGCGACGAAATGCTATTCCCGAACAACTGCAAATTGTTGAGAACATACCGAGAAACCCATCAGGCAAAATCACAAAAAATGTTCTGCAAGATCAATTTAAAGATAGTAATTTTCAGCGTTAAAGGCGTGTTGCTTTAACGAGAGCAGACAAATCAGAATTCTGGATGCCTTGCGGTATCGACAATGCTAATCGGTCAGCAATCCCACTAAAGCGATTCCGAAGTTCTCCACCCACTTGCTCAGCAGTTCCGATGATCGACAACGTAGAAATCTGAGTGTCGTCAAACAAAGTACCAAGCTGATCCCATCGTCCCTCCTTAGTCAATTGACGAAGCTTTGGCTGTAAATCCCCCCATCCATGAGTGTCGAGAACAGGTCGATATGCCGGTGTGGAGCCGTAAAAACCAAGCAACCCCCTGACTATCGTTTCAGCTTCTAGTCTTCCCTCATCGGAGCCATCATGGATGCCAACAATTGCACCGACAGTCACAACAAAATCTCGCGAAGCTTCAGAACGCTTCGCTAACCCTCTAGAAAGATTTGGAATTGTGTGGGTCTCAAGGTGCGACTGAGAGGTAAATGGATGCACTAAAAGCCCATCAGCGACTTCACCCGCCAGTTCCGTCATTTTTGGTCCAAGAGCAGCTAGCCATATAGGAGGTGGACCATGAAGCAAAGGATCAGGTGTAAGCATGGGTGAAGCTAAGGTATGTCTTGTCCATTTCCCAATGAAATTAAGAGTTGACTGAGTTTGCCAACTGTCAAAAATAGCTTTGGTAGCCTCAATGATCTCACGCATCTGCCCTAAGGGACTGTCCCACACGCTGCCGTATCGATTCTCAATATGTGGACGAATCTGAGAGCCCAAACCTAGAGCAAATCTACCGTGTGATAACCGTTGCAGATCCCATGATTGATACGCAAGATGCATAGGGCTACGAGGAATAGCTATAGCAACGTTTGTGTATAGCATGCAGTCAGTTAGTTCACCAGCACGAACTAACGGGAAAAAAACATCGCTCTTTCCCTCATATGTGAACAAGCCATCTGCGCCCGCATCAGCTAGGTCTTTAGAAAGTGGACCCATCTGTGTTAAATCACCGCTTAACAGAACATCTATTTTCATCAATTAGTAACCTAGCAGAAAGATAAACGAGATAGATAAGTAGCCTAAGCCAAACCTCTTTTAACGCATTTCTGGCTAAACAGATTCATCGAAATCTTTATCTTCGAGAGGTCGCATAAGAATATCAATAGCTGTCCAAAGCGTCTTTGAACTTGGATAGAACAGCAAAGGCACAAACCCGTACCCTCCTGCAAACAGAAAAACCCATCCACCCATAGGAATATCCGGATACGTAACAAAGAAAAAGATCGCAAGCCCCAAAAACAGAAGAACAAAAGAAAAGATAGTGTTCATGCCAACAGCACCAACCCAATGCCCTTCAATTCTTTCAAACCGAAGATTACAATTCGGGCATCGCTCAACCATTTTCACCCACTTACTGAATAATCGACGTTCCCCACATACCGGGCAAGATTTAGTCAGTCCTCGCCATAGCAAAGAATGGGACTTACTACTTCTCTGAGGAAACTGATCCATTATCACATGGTAGAGGTTCAAGAATCCTGTTAGTTATTCAGACAATAGTTTTACATTTGCGCTCAATCCGCCTATTTTCATAAAGGAGAAAGAGATAGGAGTCCACTATGCTCGCTGCAGTTTTACGCAACACTGGTGATAATGATTTAGACGTAACCGATACGATTCAGATCAACGACCCGGGTCCAGATGACGTTATAGTCAAAATCACACACACCGGTGTCTGTCACTCAGACGTTTCAGCAATGAACGGAACCATACCTCAGCCCGCCCCAGCTGTACTAGGGCACGAGGGAGCAGGGATTATTGAAGAAGTCGGTGAAAATGTTACTGAAGTCGCTGTCGGAGATCACGTTATAGTCGTATGGTCTCCACCTTGTGGCGGATGTAAATTTTGTATAGACCACTCGAGTCCGAATCTTTGCATGACAGTTCAATTCGGGTCAATGATGATTCCTCACTTCAGAGAAGGTGATGTAGACGTTCATGCTATGGCAGGAGCAGGTACCTTTGCTGAGAAAACGCTCCTACCAAAGCAAGCAGTGGTAAAAATAGACCCTGATATTCCATTGGATATAGCCTCGTTGATCGGTTGCGGTGTGATGACTGGAGCTGGAGCAGCCCTAAATACTGCTAAAGTAACGCCCGGTTCCTCAGTTATTGTTTATGGTGCTGGTGGCGTAGGTATCGCCGCCATCCAAGGTGCACGTATCGCTGGAGCCGCAGAGATAGTCGCTGTTGACCTCAACGATGAGAAGCTTAACGATGCACGCAGATTTGGAGCCACGCACGCAGTCAAGCCAGAAGACGTCGATGGTGCAAAGCTAGAAATTACTGGTGGCGATGGCTTTGATTTCGCTTTGGAATGTATAGGAAGACCCTTAACAATGCGAGCATCCTACGATGCCATTCGCCGCGGCGGAACAGCATGTATCGTCGGTGTTGGAAGAGCTGAAGAGATGGTTGAGTTCAGCGCATTTGAATTATTCTTTATGGAAAAAACATTAGTTGGTTCATATTATGGCGGAACAGACGTTAGAAGCGATTTCCATAAATTGCTTCGACTCTATAAACAAGGACAACTTGACCTAGAAGGAATGATCACACGACGAATCAAGATTGACGAGATCAATCCAGCTCTTGAAGCTGTTCGAAAAGGTGAGGTCATCCGTCAAGTAATAGAATTCTAGTAAGCACTAATTAAAGGAAATCGATTGAATCCTGAAGAACGACTTAGCGCCCCGATAGTACTGGAATACCCCTTTACACGCACAACTGGGCCCGTTATTGGCGCATTCATGACGGGTTTACGCGAAAAGATCGTACTTGGTATCAAAAGAGGGGATGGAACTGTTCTTGTGCCACCGACCGAATACGACCCCGTAACTTCCGAAGCTTTAACTGAAATGGTTGAGGTTGGTCAAACCGGCACAGTTACAACGTGGACATGGGTTCAAGACCCACGAGACCAATCTCCATGGAATAAACCTCACGCATTAGCAATGATTCTACTTGATGATTCAGATACGCCTTTCCTTCACGCTGTTCTAGCAGAAAGCTCAGACCTTATGGAGAGCGGAATGAGAGTCTCAATCAAGTGGAAACAGGAAACGGAAGGGCATATTCAAGACATTGAAGGTTTCGTCCCAGAGAAGGAAAACAATGCCTGAGATCAACGTGCCATCATCTATCAGAGATCTTGAGCAAGTCCAATCGGTGCGTACACCAATCCGAATGGAGTATACATTCACACCTGGCGTGGCTGCTCAAACCTATTTGCGCGAGTTCGCTAACAAAAAAATACTTGGAGTTGTTTCACCAGTGGATGGTGCAGTGCTTGTCCCTCCAAGAGGATCTGACCCAAGATACGGTGAACTTTGCGATGAGTTTGTAGAAATGCCCCATACAGGCCACATCGGATCTTTTTGCGTGACTAATGTTCCGATACCTGGACGTGAATTAGAACTACCCTATATCTCGGCCTGGATATTTCTAGATGGAGCTGACATCGGCTTCCTTAACCTAGTAGCTGAATGCCCGCCTGAAGAATGCCGGATCGGGATGAGAGTTGAAGCCGTTTGGAAACCTGATGATGAAATTGGAATGACAGCCGAAAATATTTTGTACTGGCGCCCTACCGGTGAGCCAGACTTGCCCTTTGACGAGGCAGGAGTTCGAGGCTGGCGCGTACGCGGGGGTGAAGAATTCCATGCGTAAAGTAGCTATTGTCTCGGCAGCAAGCCGACAAGAAGAAAAGATGCTCGACAACGAAGTTGAATTAATGGTGCCATTAATCTCCAAAGTTCGAGAAGAAACTGGTTTAGACCAGACTGAAATCGGCTTCACATGCTCCGGAAGTTCTGATTTTCTTGCAGGCCAAGCGTTCTCTTTTGTCATGACTCTTGACGCTGTCGGACCTGTTCCTCCCATTTCAGAAAGCCATGTTGAAATGGATGGAGCTTGGGCCCTTTACGAAACATGGGTCAAATTTCAAATGGGAGTTATAGATACAGCATTGGTCTACTCATATGGAAAACCATCACCAGGTTCATTGCAAGATGTGCTTTCTACTCAGCTTGACCCATATTATGTGGCCCCACTTTGGCCAGATGCTCACGCCATTACAGCCCTTCAAGCTAGGCATCTCTTAGAAAAAGAAGAAATCTCTTTTCAAGATCTAGCCGATTGTGCCGTTCGGGCAGGAACGGTAGAGAGCCAAGAAGAGTATTTTGAGCAACCGATGCTGGCAGACCCACTTCGCCAAGCTGACTGCCCAACATATGCTGATGGCGGAGTCGCAATGATCCTTGCTGCAGAAGGAAAAGCAGAGGAACTTTGTGAAAAACCAGCTTGGATAAATGGAATTGATCACAGAATTGATAGTCACCATTTTGGTGTTCGTAATCTCTCCACGATTCCTTCGGCAAAGAAAGCTGCTGAGAAGGCTGGAGTTCACAAAGCGGATATAGATCTTGCAGAAATCCATACTGCATACACCGTCCACGACGTTCTGCTTAGGAAGGAACTTAATCTTCCGCTCAATCCAGAGAAAAGCTCGAAAAACCATCCCATCAAAGCAGAAACGCTGATGGCTTCAGGGCTTCTTCGAATCGCTGAAGCAGCACGCGCTATATGGAATCAGGAAGCTAACCGAACTCTTGCACACGCAACTTCTGGACCACTAATGCAACAAAATCTGATGTGCGTCCTATCAGGGGAGAAGGAATAATGGCAGCAGGAGGAGAGTTAGCAGCAGTCGTTGGCGTGGGTATGACAAAATTTTCTGCAACTCGCGGTGACGTATCTATGCCGGGTCTAGTCCGCGAAGCAGCCGAACATGCCCTTAAAGACGCCGAAATGAATTGGGAAGATATTGACGCAGTCGTGATGGGGAAAGCACCTGATTTTTTCGAAGGTGTGATGATGCCGGAAATATTCTTAGGGGAAGCGCTTGGAGCTGTCGGGAAACCTATGCTTAGAGTTCATACAGCAGGTTCTGTTGGAGGCTCAACAGCTCTTGTTGCGGCCTCACTGGTGCATTCAGGTGTGCATGAGCGTGTCTTAACTGTTGCCTGGGAAAAGCAGAGCGAATCTAATGCTATGTGGGCGCTAAGCCTTAAGCAGCCTTTCCAAGTCTCAATAAATGCCGGAGCTGGGGGGTACTTCTCTCCCATTATTCGCCAATACATGGAAGAAACTCAAGCACCCGAACTCATAGGATGCATGGTTGCTTTCAAAGACAGACAACACGCATTGCTCAATCCATACGCACATCTTCATCAACCTGATTTAACTTTTGATCAAGTAGTTGAATCCCCGATGCTTTGGGAGCCTATTAGATATTCTGAAACATGCCCGTCATCAGATGGAGCAGCAGCAATGGTCATCGTAAATGAAGCGGAAGCTAAAAAGTCAGCTAACCCTGCTTGGATACATGCCGGAGCAATGAGAAGCGAAGCGAACAATTTTCCTGGACGCGATGAGGTAAACCCTCAAGCGAGCAGGGAATGTGCTGCTGATTTATGGAACCAAGCAGGAATTACAAACCCAAGGGAAGAGATAGACGTCGCCGAAATCTATGTACCGTTTAGTTGGTATGAACCGATGTGGCTGGAAAGTCTCGGTTTCTGTGAGAGAGGCGATGGCTGGAAGTTAGTAGAGTCAGGAGCCACACATATAGACGGTGGTGATTTACCGATAAATTGCTCAGGAGGTGTTCTGTCCTCCAACCCAATCGGAGCATCCGGAATGATTAGATTTGCTGAAGCAGCTCTTCAAGTTAGAGGAATGGCTGGCGAACATCAAGTCGGCAATGCCCGAAAAGCCATGGGTCATGCGTATGGCGGAGGAGCACAATACTTCGCCATGTGGGTGGTAGGAAAAGACAAACCAACATCCTAGAAATAAGTTATTGATGCCTGCCCATACAAGAAAAACAAATGGCAAACCCTTGGTAGCTGTACTCACAACGCTTTTATCATTAGCTCTTTTCGCAACATCTTGCGGAAGTAATTCCGGTGGCGACGTAAACGCATATTGTGCCGTGATAGCAAAAAATCTTGATTTAGGTATCCCAGACACAAATTTGCCAATTGAGGAACTTGATCTACTCATAACACTTGCGCCGTCAGAAGTTAAAAAAATCGTTACTAAAATACGAAATACCTCAGCAGATGTTGCAGAGATATCAGCGCTTGACCAACTGTTTGCGGCAACATTTGATCCTGAAGCCATTGAGGCACAAAATTCCTTTCAGACGTATAACGCCCAAAACTGCAATATCGAAACTGAGGTTGTGCAGGATCTCGTTTCAGAGAAACAGGAAGAGACCCAGAATGAGTTGGAACTATTCCTCTCATCAAATTACGCCGAAGCAAATTGGAATGAGGGCACAGAGACCACTGTTGTATTCAACGGCATTGAAATAATAGGACTTAATGGTAAATTACCGCTTGGATCAGGATTTCAGGAAGCGGACGTATTATGTCAAGCATTGAGTCTTTGGCTATACGCAGTAAAAGAAGTAGAAGGAACCATCGTTATTCAAGTCGGTGAGAATAATGTCCTAGAGCGAAGCTCCGAGAAACTAAGATGCTCAAGCGAGGAAATCGGATCAACTGATTGAGCAACACTCAACTAAATTGCACTATGATAATAAAACCATCACTAATGGAGGACAAATGGGTTACCG
>DLTU01000062.1:0-2977 GCA_002500385.1 Candidatus Neomicrothrix sp. UBA7828
TAAGCCTCCAAGAATTAGGATTACGCCGAATGAGGTAAATGTAAATAGGAATGCTAGCGACCCTGCTGACATCAATCCAGATTTGAGTTGGGGTAATGTTATCTGGAAAAATACTCTGAGCTTGCTAGCGCCTAGCGTTTGGGCGGCTTGTTCTGATTCAAAATCAATCATGGGCCAGGTACTTGTTAATGTTCGAACGACTATTGATGTATTAAAGAAGATGTGCGCTGCGATTACTCCTAATGTACTCCCCTGCAGATTTAATGGCGTACCGTCAAGTTTTAGCAGTTCGTTTACTGAAATGAATGCAGAAGCTACAACGACCGTAGGCATAACGAAAGGTATGAAAGTTAAACTCTCGAGGAACCTTTTAAATCTGAATTCTGATTTTACAAATACACTTGATATGCACAGCCCTATCGACACAGATAACACTGAGGAGACTGTTGCTTGCCAGATCGTAAACCAAAGGGCTTTACGCACGGAAACTGAGGTAAAAGCTTGCTCAAAAGAAGAGAGGCTGAATCCTATAGAGAGTATTTTTCCTATTGGATAGAAAAAGAAAATTATGTAGAAAGCTAATACTGAGAGTATTGCTATTAAATTTGCTCTATTTGACCTCGTAAATACACGAAAGTTCATGGATTAATCTTTAACGAAGTACCAGTTCTGTCCAACGCTCTGTCCATATATTGCGATCCGTATCAATGAGGTCTGGTGAAATCGTAACTGCGTTCGGTATTTCTTCTAGAAACAGATTAAATACTTCTGGGAGTTCGGCATTTTCATTTGCTGGAAGAACAAAATTCGTTTCGGGAATTAGCTCTTGAAAGTAAACAGATGTTAGAAAATCGACAAGTAGTGCAGATGCCGCGGGGCTATCAGTACCTCTGAGTATGCCGGTAAACTCAACTGACCTAAAGCAAGAGTCAACAATTATTGCTGTTGGTGGAGACTCAACAGGAGGGTCAGCAAAAATATATTCTGCAATAGGGCTTGTGGCATAGCTCGTTACTATATTTCTTTCCTTACTGTAGAAGTCTTCGTAATATGCCTCACTCCAGCCCGAACGAATTGCAATATCGTTAGCTCGAAGTTCTGTCCAGAAGTTTTCCCAATCATCACCAAAAACTGCGATGGAGGATAGCAAGAAACCCATTCCTGGAGCAGATGTTTCAGGGTTCTGTGTAACGAATTCGCTTGAAAATCTTGGATTAGTTAGATCTGCAATGGTTGTTGGAGGCGCCTCAAAAGAATTTTTCCAGTAATTGAGGCAGATATCGCCGTAATCTACGGGAGTTACCCTTCCGGTCTTGTCTAGTTTGAGAGGCTCTGAAAGTTCATCCCAGGTGCTTGGTATATAGGGAAGGAATACATCGTTATTTAATGCCCTGCAGAGGAAAGTGTTATCTATACCGAACATGACGTCCCCTACCGGATCACCACTAGTCAGCACTGCTTGAGAAACCATAGTTCCAGTATCTGCCGTTGTGAGAATATTAACCGTTATGCCTGTTTCATCTTTGAAACGCTCGAAGGCACCTTCAGGTGCTAGAAACGCATCGTATACCACTAGATCAATTGTTTCTCCCCGAACTGACTTTTTTGCTTGGTCAGTCAACTCAAATTCGGTCAGTACTGACTCATCCAGACAGCTTTGACTGTTTTGGTTTCCGCTAGCTTCTTCGCTGTCATTTGAACAGCTCACTAATGGAAACAAAATTACAGATGTTAGAACAGTAATCTTCAGTAAATTATGGATAAATTTCATGATTTCCTCCGCTGGAATTACCCAGATCAGGTTCAAGGGTCTGCATTCGCATTCTCAGCCTGTTACCAAGCTCCCCTACTATTTCTCACACTATACCGCATAAGGATATCTCGTGTCGGGAGTGTGTCAGATGTCATCTAAACGGATACCATTCGTTCCATGCCAAATCGGTTGGATATAGAAATAACAAGTCAGGCAAGTGACTCTTCCTACACTTGGCGCTCCGCTGGCGCTAAGGAGCCAAAAGGAACGATAAAAGCCTCACTTCTTCCATCAGGTGTGACTATTGGCGATGTTCTCAAAGTAGAAGCAGACTTTATGATAGACGGGATTGAAATAACAGCTGTTCTACCACAAAAAACCAAAAAAGATGAGCCGGAACTTTTAGAACTATTTGGTACAGGAAAAGAAACGGCAGGTGTAACAACCTCCTTAGTCAAAAAGGGCGGTAAACGAAAACGCCGAAACGATCAGAGGGGTGGGTCAAGAACTAAACAAACTAAAGAGAGAAAACAGCAAAGAAGCTCGAAATCCAAACCCGAAAGGAAAGGCCGCAAGCCTTATCGAAGCCCTAGGGGTAAGCGACTTAAGCCTTCCAAAAAGTATCGTAATCAATATATTGAATCTCTTCCTGAATTGCATAAGCCGTTAGCCAGAGAGCTATCTGGCAGTACTATTCCAAATCTACGGAAAACTATTGAGAAGATGGAATTACCCGAAGGTTTTCCAAATGCCCTACTTGATTATGCAGAAAATCTAAATCAACAACTAAAAATGGCTGAGTGGATGGACAAAGCCACAGCAATTGAAAAAAATATTGAAAACATTGACCTTCAAGATTTCCGGTCAGTTGTTGCCTCATCAGGTCGATGGGCTAAGTCAACAGAATCAATAGCAGTTAAAGAGAGACTTGAATTAAAACTCAATGAACGCATTGATCAAGATCACAAGAAATGGCTTAACTCTATTCAAGAAGCGCTCAAAGAAGAGAAGACAGTTCGAGCTCTCAACCTAAGCTCTCGCTCCCCTAAAGCTGGAGCACAACTTCCAGAAACTATAACAAATAGCCTTATAGAGCAAGCCAATAAAGCTTTGAATGCGGACGCTACCGCTTATCGATGGTCAATCGTTGCAGAAGCTGTCGCATTTTCACCAGTTCGTCAGAAGGTTATTCCAATGGCACTACCGACAGAGATCTCTGAAGAG
>DLTU01000042.1:0-13752 GCA_002500385.1 Candidatus Neomicrothrix sp. UBA7828
GATTACGTTATGGAATTAAAAGAGTTCTCAATGGAGGACCAAAAGAAAATTTTGCTAGATAACGTTGCTGAGTTAAACGAGCCGAAACCGCTTCGTTAACGCCCTCCGCTAACGGTTATAACCTCTCCGGTCATCCATGATGAAGCCTCTGAGCATAAGAAAAGTACTGCTCCAGCTATATCTTTAGGTGTGCCTAACCGTTGTAAAGGAACCCCTGTATCTTTTGCATATTGTGGCAAATCTTCAGGTTGCATTTTCATGACTTTGAAGAAAATATCTGTTGGAACAGCGCCCGAGGCTACTGCATTGCATCTGATATCTGGACCTAGTTCGTGAGCCAAACTGGCGGTCAGGACATTCACTCCTGCTTTTGCCGCCGCATAATGAGAATTATTAGGAACAGCACCCCATGAAGAACGTGAAGAAATATTTATGATTGAGCCGCTTTGCATGTTTCTAGCAGCTACCTGGCAACCTATGAAAACGGATGTCAGGGTTAACGCTATTGTCTCATCCCAATCTGAACGCGAAAGATCTTTAAGGGAAGACCGACCTGTGCTTCCTCCAACATTGTTAACCCAGATATCAATAGCCCCAAATTCTGAAATAGCCGAATCCGCAAGCGATACTACCTGATCATCGATCGTCACATCACATATGGTAGAGAACGCAGTTCCTCCATTATCAGTGATCTCGCGGGCAACTTCCTTTACGTCCTCTTTGGTGCGGGAACAAAGCACAACTTTTGCTCCAGCTTCAGAAAGCAACTTCGCTATCCCTTTGCCTATTCCTTTCCCGCTTCCTGTGATTACGGCGACTTTGCCGGAGAGGTCAAAGAGGTTCTCTGCGTTCATTTCAGTATATTAATCTAAACTTGTGTCCATTCCACGATGCATTTAATTGTCGTTTATATGAGGGGACATAATCGCTATTGCTACCCCTATAGATAAGTCACGTGTTTTTACTGTCGTTATCTTCCGCCCAGGTTGAATAGCATCTTTCAATGGAGTGCAGAGGTCTCCAAGGTGGCGCACGGTTTCGTTAATATCTGATGAAACTAGTGCTAGCCCCCAAAATAGTGGTTTGCCAGCTTTTGGTGCCTGATGTGGTCCGACTAATTCGAGAATGACGTCACCTAACCAAAAAAACGACTGGCGAGTTTGATTCGGAGAACTCCCAAATGTTCGAATTCCACTAAGCGTTACTCCTGCTTTAACGAGCGCCTTTGTCGTTCTGTCGGGATTGGGTGTTGTAACTACCAAATGGTCTATTCGTTCTATTCGGTTGTGATGAAAAGATGCTTCAAAATTTTTACTAGAAAGAGCCGTTGGATTGAAATTAAGTGAGTCCACATTCTTCTTGATTCCCTCAACGTGAACAGAGGTGATGCCTTTAACCTCATCAATTTCTTCAAAGCATAATTTTGTGTTTCCTACGATGATTGTTTGAATTGAATTCTCTGTAACAATTTCAAAACCAATTCTCTCCCAAGACAATGCATCGTCGGTTAGGTTGATTTCTATAAGTTGGCATCCAGATACCACTTAATCAAAGTAGCAGTAATGTAGCCATAGCGGGTTTCAACTTATCATCCACCAAATCACAAACACGAGTTGGGAGACTATTAGTAATGAGGGCACTAAGGGCAAACTTTACTTTAACTCTGTCAGCTACAGTGTCGAGTAAGTGAGAAAAGAAGACAAAGTTCGCGTTTCTCAGAGAAGATTTGAGGAAGCCTAAGGTCAATGGTCATCTCTAACTCCAAGCCTTCAAATTTGGGTTGTTTCGTCTATCCACTTTCTGGATTAGGAGGTTTTATAACATTTCTAATGTTATTTGCTGCTATCGGTTTCTCTGCAACTTACTCATTTATATTTTCTGTTATGGGAAGTGCTGTAGGGATTTTCATAGCCTGGCTGTTTATGAGGTCTGGTAAAGTTGATTTCAGTTAGGACTAGGCGGATATAAAGATGTCGGATAACACTGGAAAGCGCAACGCATTAATAATTAATGGCGGACCCTCTCCTGATAAACGAGTGCTAGATTATTTCCCAGAATTTGATGCAGTTCTTGCGGTTGATTCAGGGTTTGACAACGCCATGTCCCTTGGCATAACGCCCGATGTTGTTATAGGAGACCTAGATTCAATATCGGCTAGAGGTCTGGAGTTAGCAGAAAAACAGTCAATTGAATTAATTACTTTCCCAGAAGATAAAGATAAATCTGACTTAGAGCTAGCGATATCATATGCTAGTAAATCTTTTGCATCAGTTACGATTGTGGATTCCGGCGGTGGACGGGTAGATCATCTCTGGGGAGTGTTTTCAGCTATGGCCTCCGATATTGCTTTGAATATCTCATGTGAAGCTTTTGTCGGTTCTTCCTTTGTTAAAGTTGTTAGGAACAATCACATAGTAAAGCCGTTAGCCAGTGAATTGGTTTCAATATTTCCATTCGGTGGACTAGCAGAAGGTGTCTCCTTGTCAGGGTTTCGATGGAACCTAAATCATGAAACTTTAAATACTGGCTCAACTCGAGGCTTAAGTAACGAAATTGTGGAAAGCCTTGGAGATATTTCCGTTCAAAACGGAGTCTTGCTAGTAATTCAATCAGGCCTTTACTAACCAAGTGTTGATTGTGCACTCCATCGGCCGTTAAACTCTCTAATCTCTAAATCAATTCCGAAACATTTAGAGAGGTTCTCTGGGTTTAACTTTTCACTAATTGGTCCTGATTCCATAGTTGAGCCCTCTTTCAGAAATAATACATGGCTGAAGCCCTTAGGGATTTCCTCAACATGGTGGGTAACCATAACCACTGGTGGAGATAAGTTCTCAGAAACTAAAGTGGATAATGATTTCATCAATTCCTCGCGACTCGGTAGGTCCAGCCCAGATGCAGGTTCATCAAGTAATAAGAGTTTAGGGTCACTCATTAAGCTTCTAGCCAAAAGTGCTCTTTGCTTTTCCCCTGTGGATAGAGTTCCAAATCTCTGCTTAGCAAGATGATTGATACCGAGTATTTCCATGTGAGTATGGGCTTTCAATTTATCTTGATTCGAATAGGTATGCCACCAAGGTTCAAGGGCCCCGTACTTGGCGGTCATGACTACATCTTCCGTTTTTAAATCTGGGCGAAGTAATTGCGAGATACCGTGACCGGTAAATCCTACTAGGTGTCTAATCTTTCGAATATCGGAAGTGCCGAGAGTGTTTTTGAGAAGAGTTACAGATCCAGAGCTGGGATGTTCAAACATTGACGCTACTTTGAGAAGTGAGGTTTTGCCAGATCCATTTGATCCTAGAATCACCCAGTTTTGATTTGAAAGGACTTGGAAATTCAGATCTCTTAAAAGATGTTCTCCATTTCGGATAAGGTTAACCTCTGACAATTTCAGAATAGTTTCAGGAACCACTAGATCGCACCGTTCCTTGCCACTGGTTATGCATTGCAGAGTATGCTCCGCCTGTATTTATGAGTTCTTTGTGGCTGCCACTCTCGACAATACTTCCATTCCTCACAACAAGGATTCTGTCTGCTCTCATTACAGTCGCCAATCTGTGCGCAACGATAATAGCGGACCTGCCGTCAAGAATCGCATCTAACGCTCGCTCCACTTGACTCTCTGATTGTAAGTCAAGATTAGAAGTGGCCTCATCGAGTACTAAAACTCTAGGTTTAGATAAAAAAGCTCGAGCTATCGCAATTAATTGACGTTCTCCGGCGCTTAGTGATGCACCGCGCTCGTGGATGACAGTATTAATTCCTTCAGGAAGGGAATGAACCATTGTCATAAGTCCTGAGGCCTCAAGTGCTTCAATGACTTCACTATCTGAAACTTCTGGCCTTGAGAAGCCGACATTATCTCTTATGGAACCAGCAAATAGGAACGGTTCTTGAGGAACGACACCTATCTGTCGCCGAAGTGAACTAAGTTGCACCTCCCTAATATCTATCCCGTCGATTAAGACTCTTCCATTAGAGGGGTCGTAGAATCGAGTAGTTAATTTGGCTATAGTAGACTTCCCACCTCCTGTAGGTCCAACAATGGCGATTGTTTCCCCCGCTTCGATCTTTAGATTGATATGTTTAAGGACTGGTGTCGAGTCGTTGTAGGAAAAATTAACATTCTCAAACACAATTTCACCCCGTATCTCATGCATTGGTTTAGCAGACGGATATTCAGCAACAGACGGTGTTGTCCCTAGCAAGTCTCGAAGTTTTGAGACTGCTGCCTGACCTTGCTGATACCCATTGTACAGCTGAGTCAATGTCTGAATCGGAGTAAAAAAAGCACCCAAATATAGTAAGAAAGCCGTCAGTTCTCCTATCTCAAGTTCCCCGTTCAGTACCATACGGCCACCCACAATGAGAACTAACGCTCTCCCGAGGATTGCTATGGCTTCAGTTCCAGGTGTGTATACAGATGCGGCTTGCACAGCTTCTAAGTTTGCGTCTTTGTGTTCACCAACGATATTTGTGTGTTTAACGACATTATACTTTCGTCGGTTATGTGCTGTGATGATACGTATTCCAGCCAAGCTCTCTTGGAGATCTGATAAGACTTCGCTTATTTTATCGCGGACAATCTTATAGGCTTTTGACGATTTTCTCCGAAACCATTCGCTTAAAATAATTGTTATCGGAACCACTGCTAACAAAGTAATTAAAGCAAGTTTAAAATTTAGGAATAATAAGATCACCGTTATCACGATTACTGTTAAACCCTGTACAGCAAAATTCACTAAACCTTCTTGGAAAAGCTGGGACAAGGCTTCGATATCGCTCGTCATTCTAGTCATGAGCACGCCAGCCTTTTCATTTGTATAGAAATCCAGTGATTGTCTCTGGAGGTGACTGAAAACTTTGATACGCAAATTTTTCATTAGCTGTTCACCCAAAGACCCCGTATACCGAATTCTGTACCAAGCACTAAGTGAATGGAGCAGTATGCTGCCGAGATAGGTTAAGGAAACTGTGATAAGTATTCCCTTGTTGCCAGCAACAACTCCTTCATCAATACCGAATTTTGTTAATAAAGGTCCTGCTTGAAGCAAAATGCTTTCACCGATAACTAATATCATCGCAAAGAATAATTTCCACTTATGATCCCCGAGAAAGCTGCGGAGTGTAAAAGGGACCTCCGGAATGGTGAAATGTTTAAAGTCCACTGGCGGCAAATCATGAACCGGCTCCTGCTTAAGAACTCGCTTCACTTCATCTTGCAAGTGTCCTGGGACTCCAGCATGTGGAAGTCCTGCGTCCCGCGATGAGGTAACAGAATTAGCTCCTCCAAACCCGATGGGCGCTCCGAAACCCATCAGTTGGTCTTCTCGGTTTCTGGGTTGCTTTCTGCGATGATTGAGGCGTAAGTGGCATTTCGACTTAATAAAGAACTGTGAGATCCTTCGTCAGAGATAGCGCCATCTTCAAGAAACACAACCCTGTCTGCCAAAGCGATTGTTGATACGCGTTGGGCAATTAACAGGGTGGTGGTTTCCTTTAAACTTGTTTTAAGCGCTTCATGGATCAAGGACTCTACGCCAACATCTATGGCGCTGGTCGCATCATCCAGTATCAAAACACTGGGCTTCTCCACTAAGCACCTAGCTAAGGCTATTCGCTGTCTTTGTCCCCCTGATAATGTATAGCCACGTTCACCTATAACAGTAGAGAATCCAGCCTCTAGATCTGTAATGAAGCCCAAAGCCTGTGCTTTCCTAGCAGCTTCGTGGATTTCTATTTCAGACGCATCAGGTTTTCCATACGAGATATTTTCGGAAATGCTTGTAGAGAAAAGAAAAGGCTCATCAAAGACAATACCTATTTGTTGGCGTAACGAGTGCAACTGAATTTTTTTGATGTCAATACCATCAATCAAAATTGATCCGGAATCGGCTTCATAAAAACGAGTGAGGAGACGGGAGATCGTTGATTTTCCAGATCCAGTCATGCCGACAATTGCTACTGTTTCCCCAGCGTTGATAGATAGGTCTAAATTTGTAATAATTCCTGATTTCGTATGTTGTTTCTTCTGGAAATCTAGTGATTGGGGCCCGGCATAGGAGAAATTTACGCCTTGAAAGCAAATCGACTCTCTAACTCCAGTTAACTTAACTGCTGAAGGTAGATCAGTGATCTCGGGCTTTTCATCTAGTACTTCAAAGATTCTGGTTGCAGAAGCAGATGCCCTTTGAGTCTGTAGAAGGAGGAATCCAAACATTCTAAATGGTGCTTGAAGCATTATCACGTAAGCATTAAAAGCGAACAACGTCCCGATTGAAACTTGACCATCTATCGCTAATAGTCCTCCATAGAGAAGGACTATTGCCATCCCGACTCTCGGTAGGGCCTCAATTACTGGATTAAATTTAGCTCGCTCTTTAATCGTTTGAACATTAACCCATTCAATATGACGAGCAGCCTTTTGTAGAAGGCTGATTTGTTGTTTCTCTGCAGCAAATGATTTAACAACCCTTGTTCCGTTAATGTTTTCGTCAACGATTGTTGCCAGCTCAGCTAAACGGGCTTGGCTGACCCAAGTCAAGGGAAAGACCGAGTGCCTCAACTTCTGGCCAAAAAAATAGACACCGGGAAGAGAGCATAAGGCAACCAAGGTTAATGGTATGTGTAGCGTCATCATGAAGCAGAAAGCAAGAACAAACGAGATGATGCTCATGCCTATTAGAGGTCCAAATGCAAGAAGGACTTGAATAGACCTAATGTCACTATTTGCTCTTGAAATGACTTGACCTGATTGCGTTCTATCAAAGTAGGAGAAGCTCAGCTTCGTCAGATGACTATAAAGTAGAGCGCGCAAATCTGTTTCAACGCCCCAAGCAACTCTGAATAATGAGATTCGATACAATGCACCTGTCGCAAATCGGCCTAATCCAACAACAACCAGTATGAATGCCCATATTGCAAGATCGCCTCTATTGCCAGCAATCGTAGAGTCAATTGCCTCTTTCGCTATGGCAGGAACAGCAACATTGAGTATCAAAGCTACCGAACCAATGCATACTCCAATGATTAGAGGTCTCTTGTGAGATCGCGCTACTGGCAGAAGCCTTTTGATCCAGCCCAGCTCACTGTTGGGGTTTATAGAGTTTTTTGGGGGCGGGTAATTCCCAGAAGTTTGATGCTCTTGAGATTCAGTCATATCTATAATGCCTTTGCGCTGCTATTACACCGTAGACCAAAAGCTCATTCACTAAATGGTTGGAGGGGGGGTAATTGTGCCAAAGGTAATGATCAAAGGCATATAAATTTATGTGTAAACCACTTTTAGTTGGATAATATGGGATGTCTCTGAAGGAGTTTCCATAAGTACTGAAGCAGGTCTGGCATTAATTGCAGTAATGGTGATTGCAACCGCATTCTTTGTTGCAGCCGAGTTTGCTCTGGTTGCTAGCGACCGAAAGACAATTGAAGAGGAAGCATCTAATGGAATGCGATCCTCAGAAGTCGTATTGGGACTAATCAAGAACCTCTCTTATCATTTGACAGGTGCTCAGCTTGGAATCACGATCACTGCTGTAGTCCTTGGCTTCATAGCTGAACCAACTATCGCCAAACTCATCGAGCAGCCATTCATTGATGTTTTCGGTAGTGGGGTAGCTCAGCCTCTATCTTTGGTAGTTGCAATAAGTTTGGTGACTTTCGTGACAATGGTACTTGGTGAGTTGATACCAAAAAACATTGCTATAGCCAAGCCAAACAAGATGGCGAGAATACTTGCAAAACCCTTCAAAATTTATAGCTTTCTCGCTAAGCCAGTTATTTACATTAGCGATGGGACAGCAAACAAATTGACGCGTTCACTTGGAGTGGAGCCAACAGAAGAACTTGATCATACGCCAAGTATTGAGGACCTTGACTTAGCCATAAAAGTTTCAGGGGAGGAAGGAACCCTTGCCCAGCGGAAAGTAGATTTGCTTTCGAAGTCAATGAAATTTGCATCTAGACAAGCAAACGATGTGATGACTCCACGAGTTTCTTTGCACTCACTACAAGCTGAGTCGAGTATTGAGGATCTGATTGCTTTGAGTCTTAAAACAGGTCACTCAAGGTTTCCGGTCACTTTAGGTAATTTAGATAATGTGCTCGGAGTAGTGCATGTGAAATCTGCACTCCCCGTTGACCCGTATTCACGTTCGCGAATACGGGTCACTGAGATAATGAGTGATGTGATTGCTGTTCCAGAAACCCGAAATCTTATTTCTGTTATGGCCGATATGAGAAAGGAACGTAAGCCAATAGCGATTGTTGTAGATGAACACGGGGGGACTGAAGGGCTAGTTTCTGTTGAGGATATCCTCGAAGAAATAGTAGGTGAGATTGAAGATGAATATGATGCAATTGAGCAAACACAACAGACAACAGGTGAAGGGATCTTCACATTGGCTGGGAATCTTCGTCTAGATGAAGTTGAAGATATATGCGGGTTAACCTTTGAGGAAAAACCATACGAAACGATCGCAGGTTTCATTCTGGATCAACTGCAAAGGGTTCCAAGTGTTGGAGAAGTTTTTCGTTACAAGTATTGGAAAATTGAAGTTCTTGAAATGGATAAACTGCGAATTGCGATTGTCCGACTAACGAGTCCACCATTTCGGTCAATCAGGGTTGAAGAAAGTAATAGTGAAGGGGACTTGCTATGATCTTCACTCTCATAGCGATTCTAATAACGATATTTTTAATACTATTGAATGGTATTTTTGTTGCTGTTGAGTTTGCTGTTGTTACATCTAAAAGATCAAAGATGCAGGCTTTTGCAAAAACAGGTGACAGATCTGCACGACTAGCCCTTGACCTTATGACGAATCTCCCGCTGTCAATCTCGGGCGCTCAATTAGGTATCACTGTTACTTCTTTGGGCTTAGGTTTGGTAGCAGAACCAGCATTTGCGAAGGTTATAGAGAATTTTATCACGGAGCCTTTGGGGATGCCCAAAACACTTTCTCATGCTATTGCTTTTGGTTTCGCCTTATTCATAGTTGTTTTTATGCACATGGTTATAGGGGAGATGGTTCCCAAAAATCTAGCCTTAACTAATCCCGAAACTGTTTTGTGTAAGGTCGCCCGACCTCACAGGTCATTCGTAGTTCTCTTCCGACCTGTAATTTGGTTCCTTAACAAAGTTTCAAGCTTGCTTCTTAAACCCTTTGGTATCGATCAGGTTGATGAGCTTGGAAATGCGTATACGGCGAAAGAGTTGCAAAAATTAATTGGAGAGGTTAGGTCAGGGGGTGACCTTGGTCAGGGGGAGCATGATATTTTGGCTGGAGCACTTCTTTTCCAAGACCAGACCATCCGGTCAGTAATGATCCCTTGGGATAGCGTTATTAGCGTCAATGAGGGTGACACCATTGAAAATATTAACCTTATAGCAATTGAGAGCGGGCACAGCCGTCTACCTATTTGCTTTGGGGAAACTGTCCGAGGGTTCCTTCATGTGAAAGACCTTCTTCATAAAGAAAAAGAAATTAAAAAACCTGGTTTGACCGCTGAGATCACAAGAAAGATATTGATTGTGTCTCCTGAGAAAACCTTAGATGATTTACTTAGAGAGATGCGAGAAACACAGATACACTTTGCGTTAGTTGGGGAATCAGATAGCCAATTTATCGGTGTGATCACACTAGATGATGTTCTTGAGGCAATTGTTGGCGAAATCGTTGATGAGTCCGACAAAGTTTATATGGAAGAATAGGCAATAGGGTCCCTAGGCTCCTATTGCGTGATACCCGCCATCAACATGGATCATGCTACCGGTCGTCATCGGGAACCATTCGGACAGAAGTGCTACACAAGCACGGGCCACTGGAGCCGAGTCTTTGACGTCCCAGCCTAAAGGGGCTTTGCTATCCCAAGCATCTTCAAATTCTTTAAACCCAGGAATCGATTTTGCAGCCATAGTTCGTATTGGTCCAGCTGTTACTAGATTTACTCGAATATTTTTGGGTCCCAGAGAACGAGCAAGGTATCGGGATGCAGACTCAAGAGCTGCTTTAGCTACACCCATCCAGTTATAAGCCGGCCAAGCGAAGCGGGCGTCAAAATCCAAGCCTACAATTGACCCTCCGTCTCTCATAAGGGGAGCGGTGGCTTCAGCTACAGTTTTGAGCGAGTAGGCAGAAATATTAAAACCAGGAGCGATATCATCCCAACTCGCAGCAAAGAAGTCTTCGCCTAGGCCTATCTCCGGCATAAATCCGATTGCATGTAAAGCGCCATCTATATGTGTCCACTTTTCCTTTAGGCGATCATGTACTTCTGAGACATGAGTCGGATCAGTGACATCAAATTCTAAAACCTCGACGTTCCCTTCAAGTTTTCTAACTGTCCTTTCAGTAAGCCTTAAACCACGTCCGGCACCAGTTACGACGACATTAGCTCCCTCACTAATCGCTAGTTGGGCTACCCCAAAAGCGAGACTAGCGTCGGTAAGGATTCCTGTGATTAAAATATTCTTATCCTGAAGTATCCCCATTGTTGCTCCAATGCATAGGCCCACTTTAGACATTACATGAGTACGCCAAACATTTGAGGATTCCCAAATTCATTCTTAAAAAAATAAATACAACGAAATCTGTCGGATTGAATAACTTCTACGGTATGTTCTAGACATGAAAATTGGCATTGTTGGAGGAACCGGACCAGCTGGACGAGGGTTAGCACTGCGGTTGGCTTCAATCGGATATGAAGTAGAAATAGGATCAAGGTCCTCGGGTAGAGCAGCGGAAATAGTAGATGAGATGATTGAAGTTTGGGGTAATAGAGGTTACCGCCTAACAGGAGTCAGCAATGAAGAGGCTGCCCTTGCAGAAATGGTAGTACTAGCAACTCCATGGGACTCCTGTGCGCCAACGGCCAAAGCGCTAAAAAAACAATTAAGTGGGAAATTGGTCATCTGTATGGCAAATGCGCTTGCAAGAGTCGGAAATGAATTTCACGCACTCTACCCCCCAAGAGGATCAATCGCTGCAGATGTGCAAGCAGCTATACCAGGGTCCAGAGTTTCGATGGCATTTCAACATCTCCCAGCAAAAGAACTAGGAGAGATTGACACCCCAATGGAAGGGGATGTTCTAGTTTGTGCAGATGAACAATCAGCAATAGATGAGACGATAGAAATAGTCAATAAAATGGATAATCTGCGAGGACTTGATTGCGGTAGCCTAGCAAACGCTGCTCCTGTTGAAGCATTCACAGCGGTGCTCCTCCAACTCAACAAACTATACAAAACGCGCTCTTCTGTCAGCATCATAGGCCTAGAGTAACTTTGTACATAGCCAAATAGATATACCCTACAATGGCAATAAAACCTAGGTCACAATGAAGTAATGCGAATTTTCAACACGGCAACAAATAATATCGAAGATTTCAGTCCGGGGCCGATAGTGAACATTTATACATGCGGAATTACGCCTTATGATGCGACTCATATTGGGCACGCAGCAACTTACGTAACTTATGATGTTTTGCAAAGAAGGCTAAGGGATCTCGGGCACGAAACACGATGTGTAAGAAACGTAACAGACGTTGATGACGATATCCTCAGGAAAGCTCGTGAACTAGGCGTTCATTACCTTGATCTAGCAGCGAAGGAAACTAATCGTTTCAACGAAGATATGAGCGCATTGGAAATGATTCCATGTTGGAGTGAGCCACGGGCTACTTCCGCAATAGCTGAAATTCGTATGTTTGTATCAAAACTATTGGAAAAAGGCGATGCTTACGAAGTCCAAGGATTTGTCTACTTTGACATTTCAAAATCAGATGATTTCGGTGCTATGTGTGGCCTAGATGAATCCACTATGTTGCAGTTTGCAGGAGAAAGAGGTGGAAACCCTAAAGATCCTCTTAAGCGCAACCCTTTAGATTTCGTCCTATGGCAGCCTTCTCTTTCTGATGAACCCGCCTGGGAAAGTATGTGGGGTCCTGGTAGGCCTGGTTGGCATGTCGAATGCTCAGTACTCGCAATGAGAGAGCTACAAACGGAAACAATAGATATTCATGGAGGAGGAGCTGACCTGATTTTCCCTCACCACGAATGTGAGCGAGTTCAATCTGAATCGTTAACTAGTAAACCCTTTGTTCGGGTCTGGATGCATCAAGCCATGGTAAAAATGGATGGAGAGAAGATGTCAAAGTCATTAGGAAATCTTGTTTTTGTGTCTGACCTCAGAGAAAAACATGACCCTAGGGCGATAAGGCTAGCTCTAATAAACCATCACTATAGGGATTCATGGTCTTGGGCCCCAGACCTAATGGGTGTGGCCGACCAGCGTTTGCGCTCTTGGGTAAATGCCGGTTCTGGAGATGGAGGATTAGAGCAGGTTAGAGATTGTCTTGATGACGATTTAAATACGCCTGAAGCTGTCAAAGTGCTCGATGCCCAAGCAGAAGCAGGAAACGGCGTTTCAGAGGCAGCAAAGTTGCTGGGCGTAAATATAGATCGCCTTTGAAAACGGCTGAGCGCGACACAAGCTAAGTTTGATGGAAAGAACTCTGTATATTCACAGAAATACTCCATGCTCATCGGTAATATACATTCATGGCAGCAATAACAATTACTCTTCCTGATGGATCTCAACGGGAGTTAGAAGAGGGAGCAACTGTTGCTGACCTAGCTCTAGACATCGGAAGGGGCTTAGCCAAGGCAGCGATCATTGCTGAAGTAAACGGGGTAGAAGTTGACCTTGTAACTCCACTCCAGGATGGATCTCGAGTGAGCATAATCACCTCAGAAACGGATCAAGGGCTAGAAACCATCAGACATTCCACAGCCCATATTTTAGCTCAGGCTGTTTTGGAACTATACCCTGGAGCTACTTTCGCTATTGGGCCACCAATTGAAAATGGTTTTTACTACGATTTCGACATTCCAGATGCTGTAGCAATAAAAGAAGAAGAATTGGAAAAGATTGAGCAAAAGATGCGACAGATTATCCAAGCAGATCAAATCTTCGTGCGCGGAGAAACAACTGTTGAAAAAGCACTAGAGATATTCTCTGGTCATCCATATAAATGCGAAATCATCGAATCTGCAGATAAATCAGAAGTAGATAGCAGCGAGACAATAAGTTTTTATAGAAACGGAGATGGTTTCGTTGACCTTTGTCGAGGACCTCATGTCCCCTCTACGGGTAAAGTAGCGCACTTCAAATTGATGAGCGTCGCTGGAGCCTATTGGAGAGGTGATGAAAAGAAGCCAATGCTTCAGCGAATCTATGGAACCGCATGGGCCACGAAATCGCAATTAAAAGAGCACTTGCACCGACTTGAAGAAGCGGCAAAACGAGATCATCGGAAATTAGCTAATGAATTGAACTTATTAAGCTTCCCTTCCGAGCTTGGAGGAGGACTAGCTGTCTGGCATCCCAAAGGCTCCAGCATCAGGAAATTAATGGAAGACTATAGTCGTCAACGCCATGAGGATGGCGACTACAAATTCGTCTACACGCCCCATCTAGCGAATTCAGAACTTTTCAAGACTAGTGGACATTTGGATTTCTACGCCGAAGGCATGTATCCGCCAATGGAAATGGATAATGGAGAATATTACCCGAAACCAATGAATTGCCCGATGCACTGTTTGATCTACAGGGCAGGAACAAAATCTTATAGAGATCTCCCACTAAGGCTCTTCGAATTAGGCACCGTTTACCGGTATGAGCGCGCTGGGACACTTCATGGATTGATGAGAATCAGAGGCTTTACTCAAGATGACGCACATATCTTTAC
>DLTU01000010.1:0-6798 GCA_002500385.1 Candidatus Neomicrothrix sp. UBA7828
ATGCTTTATGTTAACAGCGAGCGCCTGTGGGGGCGAATAAATGATTTAGCGCAAGTTGGTGCTATTGATGGGACAATGGGGTGTTCTCGACTTGCATTGACTGATGAAGATGCTGAAGGAAGACGTCTCGTAATCACCTGGATGCAGGACTTAGGCATGGATATCGCAATTGATGGGATCGGCAATGTAGTAGGTACGTGGTACGGTCCGGACACGGATAGGGAATTACCTTCAGTTATGACGGGAAGCCATATTGATACGGTCAAAACTGGAGGCCGATTTGATGGCAATTTAGGTGTCCTCGCTGGATTGGAAGTAATTGAAACGATTGCTGAGCAGGGTCTCTCCCCTGTACATCCAATCTCAGTTGGTTTTTTTACAGGAGAGGAGGGCTCACGTTACGCTCCTGACATGTTGGGAAGCCTTGTCTATGTTGGTGGACTTGGGCTTGAATCAGCCCTTGAAATTAGTGGCATTGACGGCACGAAAGTCGGAGAAGAACTCGACAGAATTGATTTTCGAGGCCAAGCTCCATGTCCGGGCCCAATTCCGAAAGCCTTCATTGAGTTACATATTGAGCAGGGGCCGATTCTAGAAGCGGAAAATATTTCAATAGGGGCTGTTGATAGTGTTCAGGGAATAAGTTGGACACAGATTACTATTGAGGGACAATCCAACCATGCTGGTACTACTCCCATGCATATGCGTCATGATGCAGGTTGGGTTGCAGGAGAGATCACATCTTACGTTCGTCGTTTAGTTAACGAGATTGGCGGTAATCAAGTTGGGACGGTTGGAAAAATTGACCTCGTCCCCAATCTTGTAAATGTGGTCGCATCAAAGGCCACCATGACCGTTGATCTTCGCAATACTGATGACGAGATCCTCAAAGACGCTGAACTAAAGCTTGCGAATTTCTGCGATAGCTTGAGCTCTCTAGAAGAAGTTCAGATTCGCCGAGAGGTCTTGGCACGTTTTGAGCCTGTTGTGTTTGATGATGCGTTAGTCGGTGACGTCATTCGCTTCTCCGAGTCATTAGACATATCGGTCAAACAAATGACTTCAGGCGCCGGTCATGATGCTCAGATGTTCGCGAGAGTTTGCCCGGCAGCAATGATTTTTGTTCCTAGCGAGAATGGCTTATCCCATAACCCCGCCGAATTTACATCTCAAAGAGAGATTGAAGATGGAAGTAATGTGTTGCTTCGAATGATGGCTGATCTTTCTGGACTTCGCGATGACTAAGAGAAATTTACGAGTAGCCGCTGCCCAAATGGGGCCAATTAGTAAAGATGATTCTAAGTCGGCAGTTGTCGACAGACTTATTGCCCTTCTCAACCTCGCATCTGAAGAGAATGTAGAACTGGTTGTTTACCCAGAGTTGACGCTTACCACCTTTTTCCCGAGATGGTTTGTTGAGAATGAGAATGACCTTGAGTTGGAATCCTTCTTTGAAACCAGTATGCCAAGTCATGAAACTGAGCCGCTCTTTTTGAAAGCGAAAGATCTAGGGGTTGGGTTTTGCCTAGGTTACGCCGAACTTACTGAGGAGGGCGAAAGATACAATACACAAATTTTAGTAGATAACCTTGGAAGCATTGTGGGAAAGTACCGGAAAGTGCACCTTCCTGGACATGAGGAACATGAACCGTGGAGAAAATTTCAGCACCTTGAGAGACGTTATTTCCAAGCAGGAGACTCGTTCCCAACCTGGCGGGCTTTTGGAGGCATCCTGGGCATGGCGATTTGCAACGACCGTCGTTGGCCAGAGACCTACCGTTCACTTGCTCTTGCCGGAGCAGAGTTGATCTTGATTGGCTACAACACTCCAATCCACTACGCACCCGACCCTTCACAAGATAAGCTAGCCTCCTTCCATAGTCGTTTAGTAATGCAATCAGGTGCTTACCAAAATGGATGCTATGTGGTTGGCGTTGCAAAGGGCGGGATAGAAGAAGGCGTCGAGTCGTTATCGGATTCATGCATTATTGGTCCAAGCGGTGAAATTCTAGCGGAGGCTAAAACTGATGGGGATGAGTTGGTTATCGCTGATATTGATTTAGATATCTGCAAGAATTACAAACAAACGATCTTTGATTTTGCTCGTTACCGAAGACCTGAAGCATATAAGGCTATTACTAACCAGACAGGGGCTATTTCCCCAGAAAAATTATGACTACTTTTGAACTAAATGGAGAAGAGGTTACGGTACTCGGTGACCATCCGCACTTATTGGCGGCGTTAAGGGATGAATTGGGGATCCTGTCCGCAAAAGATGGATGCTCTCCGTCTGGTCAGTGTGGTTGTTGCACAGTCATTATGGATGGGAAAGCCAGAATTTCCTGCCAACTTTCCGCTGAACGAGCAAATGGGGCCACTATTCAGACTCTAGAGGGTTTAGATTCAGAAGAAATTGACAAAATGGGGCAAGCGTTTGCAGCGTGTGGTGCCTTACAGTGTGGATTTTGTACTCCGGGGATCATGATCAGGACAAAGATACTTGTTGATAAAAAGGGGCCGGAACTTGAAAGAGAGTACGCGGCGCGTCATTTAGGTGCTCATTTATGCAGATGCACCGGATACGTGAAAATTCTTGATGCTGTTGAGGCGTTAGCTAAAGGAGAAATACCCGAAGAGGAGCATGGTGCAGGAATAGGAAGCAGACTGGTTAAGTATGAGGCTGAAGACCTTGCTGTTGGCCGTCGCCCATTTATTGATGACATCCAGGTTGAGGGCCTCTTGCATGGTGCGTTTCTTCTGACTGAGCATGCTCGGGCAGACATTGTCTCGATTGATGCTTCCAAAGCGGAGAACTTAGATGGGGTTGTTCGGATTATTACTGCCGATGATGTACCTGGTGAGCTTCGTGTAGGGTTAATTCATAAGGACTGGCCTGTGTTTATTCCTGTAGGTGGAAGAACTAGCTATTTAGGTGATGTGATTGCGATGGTGGTTGCCGAGACACGCGAGGCAGCTCGAGCTGCTCGTGAATTGATTCGAGTCGAATACGATGTTCTCCCCCCTATCACAAACCCTCTTGAGGCAATCATGAGCGATGAAGATGCTGTGTGGGGATTAGACGGCAATGTTCTCTCAACCTCTCATTACAAGCGGGGGTGCCCAGAAGACGTGTGGAGCGATTGTGCTCACATAGTTAGCGAAACTTTCCAAACTCAACGCGTCGACCATGCCTTTCTTGAGCCTGAATCTACATTGGCTACTCTGACACCTGATGGCCATTTATACGTGTATAGCGGAGGGCAAGGTATTTGGGATGATAGAAACGATATTTCACGAGTTCTTAATATAGGAACAGATGATGTGACGGTTGAGCTTATATCCAATGGTGGGGCCTTCGGTGGTAAAGAGGATATGTCTAACCAGGCACAGACAGCGCTGGCAGCATGGTTATTGAAAACACCTGTAAAGACTACTCTGAGTCGTGAAGAGTCGTTCCTTATCCATACGAAACGTCACCCTATCCGCCTTGAATACAAGATAGGTTGTGATGAAAATGGAGAGCTCTTAGCGCTGTCTGCAAGAATGGTAGGAGACTCTGGCCCCTATGCTTCCGTTGGAATGAAAGTTCTTGAGCGGGCGGCGGGTCACGCCTCTGGACCGTATGTAATTCCCAATATCGAGGTTGAAGCAATCGCCGCAAGAACAAATAATTCAGTTTGTGGCGCATTTAGAGGTTTTGGAGCTAACCAAGCCCAATTTGCGATGGAGGGCGTGATGGATAGGTTAGCTGAAATGGTTGGAATTTCTGGTTGGGAGATTCGGTCCAGAAATGTCGTTACACCAGGTTCAGTTTGGGGACCGGGTCAAATAATGGACGATGGTTGCTTGGGTGCAAGGGAATGTTTGGATGCTATAAAGCCTGCGTACCTTAAGGCGATTGAGGAAGGTAAAGCCGTAGGTTTAGGTTTAGGGCTGAAGAATTCTGGGCTAGGTAATGGGTTTAAGGAAGTAGCTAAGGCAGTGATTCATTTTACCGATTCTGGTCGAATTGAAGTTCGCCATTGTTGGACCGAGATGGGTCAGGGTGTCCACACCGTAGCGTTACAAGTAGCAGCAGAGGAACTTGAAGTTGAGGCAGACCGCATTGACGTGTTAGTTGATACCTCACGAGAATTAGGAGCTGGGCAAACAACGGGAAGTCGTGGGACATTAATGGGTGCTGGAGCTGTCGCTGATGCTTGCAAGAAAGCACTTGAAGATGGTTGTCAGGTTGGTATTGATTATGAGGGCGAATACAGAGTTGATTGGACGAACTCGTTGAGTGAAGATGTGGAGAATCCGATAATTCATTCGACTTTTGGATATGCCTCTCAAGTAGTGATTATTGATGAGGAAACTGGGAAGATTGAGAAGGTTGTTGCTGCGCATGATGTGGGTAAAGCAATAAATCCACTACTATGCGAGGGACAAATTGAAGGAGCTGTTCATATGGGTCTTGGATACGCACTATCCGAGGGCTTCCCTTGCGATGAAGTTGGCCAACCAAATAACCTCACACTCAAAAGCCTGAGCATCATTCGACCGAAAGATATGCCGGATGTGGAAGTTATCCTCGTTGAGTCACCACAGCCTAACTCCCCCTATGGAATAAAGGGAGTGGGAGAGATAGGTCTGGTCCCTACTGCAGGCGCCGTTGCAGCTGCGCTGAATGCTTTGGACGGTACTTGGAGAAATGAATTGCCTATGGAAGACGAGTCTAATCGTGAGCGGGCAGAGGCATGGATTTGAATGCAAACCAAACTTTTGGCCTAGTCTGCGCCCACCACCACCTCTATTCATCATTAGCTCGTGGAATGCCATCGCCAGATGAAATTCCAAGTTCTTTTGAAGATATTCTTAATTCGGTTTGGTGGAGACTCGATAGAGCATTAGACCTTGAGACTATCGAGTGGTCTGCGAAATTAGGCGCTCTTGAAGCTCTTGAGAGAGGAACAACTTGCATAATTGATCACCACGAGTCTCCTAATGCTATTGAAGGTTCCTTGTCTGTGATTCAGAACGCTTGCAATGAGCTTGGGGTGCGAGTCAATACGTGTTATGGAGTGACTGATAGAAATTCCAAAGACTTTTCCACCAATACGCCTATGACAGAAGAAGCCAGACGTGGATTAGAAGAAAATAAGAGATTTCTTCAGGAAGGTGGTGTGGGCATGGTTGGCATACATGCGGCTTTCACTTGTTCTGATGAGACTCTTAATTCTGCTGCACAACTTGCAGTTGATATGGGCGTAGGAGTGCATGTTCATGTTGCTGAAGGGGACTT
This sequence comes from Candidatus Neomicrothrix sp. UBA7828, assembly GCA_002500385.1. GTDB lineage: Bacteria > Actinomycetota > Acidimicrobiia > Acidimicrobiales > UBA8592 > UBA8592. The sequence goes on from DLTU01000010.1 coordinate 5,285, forward strand.
AGATGCCGTTTCGTGGAGGCGACTGCAGCAGCATGCATCTGATAATTGGATTCTTGTTCACGGAGTTCTTCTCCCTGATAATCATCAACTTCGGGGAATAATTGTTCATAATCCGAGATCGAATATGAATAACGGCGTAGGGTACGCGCAGCCGACACGCTTTGAGAATCTAGTTGGGTTGGGAACTGACGGCATAGGTGCCGATATGCTTGAAGAGTTTCGCATTGGATATGCGCGACTACGAGAATTTAACGTTGAGGAGTCGCCTGAAACAGTCTGGAATATGCTGGATGTGAATGCTTCTTTATTTCCAGAGTGCCGTAAGGATAAAGTTACGTGGTCATATGAAGAAATGGACCCATGGCATCTTGCATTTACTAGTGGTGTTCGACCCGTTGATATAGAAATTGATGGAAAGCCTATAATGGAAAGTGGCGAATTTCTTGACATTGATTCCGCTGAAATACGAGCTAAGGCTGGTGAAGCAGCAGAAAAGCTCTTTAATAGAATGAAGGAGCTATTATGACACAACCTGTCGGTCTTTATCTGCAGGACGCACATTCAATTGAAGAAGCGATTAGCTTTGCTCAAGCCGCTGAAGCGAAGGGATTCGAGTCTGTGTGGCAAGCCGATTCAAGACTTGTGCGCGAGTGCTGCGTTCCGATGGCAGCGTTTGCCGCTAAGACAACGAATGTAAAAATCGGCAGCGGAGTTATTGACTGCTGGACAAGAAATCCGGCACGAATCGCATCAACATTTTCAACTCTTGATGATTTAGCACCTGGAAGAATCATTCTAGGTATTGGAGCATGGTGGGATCCTTTGGCTTCAAAAGTAGGAGTTGACCGCAAAAGGCCACTTGGAGTTATGCGAGAAGTTGTTGAGTCGGTGCGTTCCTTACTGCGTTGTGATGGACCTGTTACGTATCAAGGTGATTATGTTCAACTTGATGGCGTTGAGCTAGATTACATTCACCAAGAACGAGTTGCTAAAGACGTTCCGATCTACATTGGCGCAACTGGTATGAAAATGATGGAACTAACGGGAAAGATTGGTGATGGTGTTGTTTTGAACTACATGGTTGAGCCAGCTTATAACCTGCGAGCAATGGAAGCACTGGAGAAAGGCGCTCATTCTGTTGGTAGAGATCTTGATGATATTGACCGACCTCAGCTTATTGTTTGCTCTGTTGATGAGGATCGCCAAGCTGCCCTTGATGCAGCCCGATTGCTCCTGACCCAATATCTTGGGCAACAGCCCCACATCATGGCTGCAAGTGGAGTGAGCGAGGAGTTACTAAATAAAATTCATAAAGTTTTGTCTTGGCCTGCTACCAATGAAGAGGTCAAGGCAGCTTCCAAGCTGGTTCCAGATGATGTTGTTCAACGCTGTACAGCGTCTGGAACACCGGAAGAAGCAAAGGCCAAAGTGAAAGAATATCTTGATGCCGGTTGCACCTCCCCTATTCTCTATCCTTTGGGACCTGATGTTCAGTTAATGATTGATTCCTTTTC
>DLTU01000018.1:0-2563 GCA_002500385.1 Candidatus Neomicrothrix sp. UBA7828
TAAAGCATCGGAGCTTCATCCTTCTCTCCCTCACCAATAATGACAATCCCATCCATATTTACGCTCCGGAGGACAAATCGCATCGCATTCACTGCGGCATCATCTGCGCCTTCCTTATCTCCCCTGCCCATCCATCTAGCCGCAGCCATCGCAGCAGCTTCAGTTACTCGTACGAGCTCCATGGCGAGATTTCGATCCGGTGATTTTGTTGCACTCATAACTACTCCAAATTCGTATAACCCAAACGCTACATCCGGTGTGGCCACAAAGCGAAGTATTACAGCGGAAACATCGGTTTTTCTCAATATTCACTGCTCAATGCGTTGGGAAAAGGCAATCCCATCTAATCTAAAACCATGCTGTTAGCCGAGCTTGAAATCTTTCACTCAAGAACAAATGCTCCAACTCGTCGAGTTGCACTCGGGTACACCTATCTTCCGATACAGAAAGGGTCAGGGAACGGAGCGGTTTTACTTGCAGGAATAGTAGCGCGATTTATTCCCAGTATTGACGAGGATTTTTATGATGACTACAAAAAATTGCTTTATCAACTCCAACGTGGGGAAAGAATTTCTCAACCACGTCTACGTCATAGATTTCAAGAAGACAAAATCGGACTAGCCAGAACTGTTCACCAACTACGAGAATTCGAAGGAAAGTATAGGTTCATTTTTGAATTGAACGAAGCTGCCGCTGAGCAGAATATTCTCGCTGCGGCTTACTCAATCAGTCAGTTCGCTTACAAAGAGCGGCCGGCTATTGTCAACCTAATGCACAAGGCTGTTAAGTGGAGAGGTGAGGTAGGAACTGATTTCATTTCTTACCTATTGAGTCGTCATGATAAATTTGTGGCTGATTTAGGCCACGAAAGCTCGGAGAGTTGGGCATTGCAAGTTCTAGGTATTTCAAGCACGAACCCTAATGATGAAGAGATAAAAAAACAGTTTCGGAAACTACTGCGCTCCACTCACCCTGATACTGGTGACGATGACATCAAGGTTGACGTTGCGAAGAGAATACAAGAATTAACTGAAGCGAGAAGAATATTACTCCGATAGTCAAACAGCGGGAGGATATATGAAACCTAGAGGAATTATTCTTTTCCATGGTGCGGGGGGGAATAGGGAACACCCTGTTTTTATTGAAATTGAGCGACAAAGCAAAATTCCAGTCCTCAGGCATAACTTTTCCTACCGGCAAGCAAGCGCCAAACGACCTCCGCCAAAAATAGAGAAAATCGTGAAAGAAATTGGTCAAGTATCTATTGATTTTGCTGAGGCAAATGGAATTCCCCAAAGCAGTCTAGTGCTTGGAGGAAGATCATTTGGAGGCAGAGCCGCTTCGATGGCCATATCAGAAGGCTTACCTTCAAGAGCTCTCGCCCTCTTAAGCTATCCGTTGCATCCACCGGGGAAAGTCGAATCTCTTCGTGTCAGCCACCTACATAGAATACGGCGACCAACAATCTTTATTTCTGGAGATAAAGACCCATTTGGCTCCCCAGACTTGCTTGAACAATATGCACGTAAGATTCCTTCTGAGGTCCGATTCCATATTCTTGAACGACAGAATCATGATCCGAAAGAAAGCGAAATAGTTGCGGGCTTAGTTACCAAATGGGTAAATACGCTTCGTTAGGAGCTGTCATCGGGGTTAAGGTCTTCAAGCTCCTGATTAGCAGATTCGGGAAAGAAAAAATAGACAATCAAAACAACCAGTAAAGGGCCAATTGCCAAAATCGTAAAGGCTTCCCCAAAGCTATTGAAACGTTCCGAGAGGTCACCACATATTAATAGCCCTAGGGCGCTACCAGTAACCGCCGTAAGTGATAAAAAACCGCTAACTTGACCGCGTCGTCCCGTCCCGAACATCTCCGCACTATAGACACCTAAAGATGGTCCGGCACCAGCCGAAATGATTCCAGCAAACATCGTGATTAGCCACATGCCAAAGCCAGCGATACTATAACTTCCTACCGTCAGTATCGTCCCTATACCTACTGCGATCATAGCCACAGGCTTTCTTCCTTTTAGGTCCGAAACTTTTGAAGCTATAGCCACTCCAATAATTTGCGGCGTATAGGCAGTCAATAAGAAAAGAGATATTTTAGCAGCGCTAAAATCGCGTTCGTCTCTAAGGAACTCATTTCTAAATTGGCTAGCAGGTGAGACAAATAAAAAAAGTAGAAAAGCGACTGAAGCTAGAAAGAGAACGCGTTTTACAATGATCTTTTGTTTTCTGCCGTTATTAAATTTGTGGTTTTCAATATGGTTTATGAAGCGCTTGCTTTCTTCAAGGTGGAGATGTATCCAGCGAATTACTGGAAAAAATATTAGCGCAGTCGCAAAAAGCAATCTCCAGCCTTTTAGATGTAGATCAGCAAGAAATAAGATCCAGACTGGTACCCCGGCCCCCAAACCTGCTGACAATGTCAGTAGACCGGCAATGTAAGCGCGACTACCTTTTGGGGCAGCTTCAGCTGCCATGATACCTATTAAGATACTTATAGAAGTAGCGAAGCCTCGAGCAAATGATTGGGTAACGCCTAAGGCCCAAAGATTGG
>DLTU01000086.1:0-8259 GCA_002500385.1 Candidatus Neomicrothrix sp. UBA7828
TCGAAACTACACAACAAGTCGTATTTGCCAAGTAGATATAGCTGATTCCTATTCACATAAACACCAAATTGCCTCTGAAGACGATCCGTCTCAAGGACTCCATAGGATGGCAATAGACATTTCAAAGTCGATCTTCCGTAAACTCGCAATTAATGGAGAAGTATTTTCCCAGGGATTTTTCCGCACGTTAAAAGCTACCTACTATCGAACTGCGCTTGACCTCTCAGACCGTTATCAGCACGATGCGGAAATGAATGGGTACCCGATCGATAGGCATTCCGAGGAGAATCTCATTGAACTGTTTTCGCGGGCAATCACCAAAGCTGGTGAAGATTATTTAATGAATCCAATGGAGCAACCCTTTATCCCATCCTGGTCTGTGGCCATGTCAGCTATGCCCGACATTCTTCACCGGATACAAACATCAGTGGATAGTGAAAACCTTTGATAAAAACTCTCAGTTTCCAAGCTTTGGAACTAATCGCTTAGGTATTTGACCTTCCTGCACAAGCCACCGAAGAGTATCGGTAAAGCTTTCTGATAAGGGTTTCCACTCAATTTCTAAATCTGATCTAGTTCGTGCATCAATACCAGGTGTCAAGCTTGTCATGAACTTCGAAGTGGCAAGGTCTAGTGGGAAATCTATTGCAAGATTTCCGATAAGGTCTCCGAACCTCCCAAAAGTATAAAAAACAGCGTTCGGAAGAGTAACTGTACGTAATCGCTTACCAGTCACAGATGCAAGAAAGATCTCTGTTTCGGGCCAATCTAGATAATGTCCGAAAACTCCGTATTTTCTGGGCCCTTTATTAGCTATCAAGCAACGAGATAGAACTGTGGCTAGATCTCTGACATCATGCATCAAAATACCGCCCGTTTTAGGTAAAGGAATTATAGGTGCTTTCAACAATCTTGCGATTCCCTTGGCAGCAACACTCAACCCGACATCATCTGGCCCAATAATCCCCGATGGCCAAATGATAACAACTGGATGCCCTTCACCTTGAAGTTTTCGCGCGACGAGCTCACCTTCAGCTTTAGACCTTGCATATTCATCAATCGGGAATGGGCTTATCGGGCATTCGTCTGTATAGAACCCTCCTGGTGGCGGATGTAAGACACTCTGTGAGGATACGTAAATTATCGGATCAAGTTCAGCTTCGGTTGATAGCTCAAGAACATTCCTGCTTCCAGCTGCATTTACCTTCTTGATCAAAGGAACAGCCTTCTTACCTGTTGCCGCTACCGCAGCCGTATGAATAACAGCGTCACAATCTTTTAACAGTTTGCGCAAAGATTCACGAGAGGTGATATCACCTTCAACATACTCAATGTTGGGAAGTTTATGAAGCTCAATGACGGCATCTAATTTAGAGCGGCTCCGAACGAAAGCAACAGGTTCATGGCCCGAAGCTACTAATTCTTTTAAGGTATGCCCACCGGTAAAACCTGTGGCTCCCGTTATCGCTACCCGCATATGCCTAAATTACTGTAAAGCGACATTACCATGTAATTCAGGAATCAAATCTTAGAGATATTATAAACCTATTCGTTGTGCAAGTAACTCTCGATGGTAAGTGGGGTCACCGAAAAGCAGCTCTGAGCTTTTCGCTCTCTTAAAGTAAAGATGAGCGGGGTGCTCCCACGTGAAACCTATTCCGCCATGAATTTGAATATTCTCTGCTGCTGCATGGAAGTATGCTTCCGAGCAGTAAGCCTTTGCAAGGCTTGCCGTTGAGGGAAGTTCATCATTCATTTCAGCAGCACACCAACCGGCGTAGTAGGCAGCTGATTTCGCAGACTCAACTTCAAGGAGCATGTCTGCACACTTGTGCTTGATTGCTTGGAAGGATCCAATTGGGCGCCCGAATTGAACTCGTACCTTTGCATATTCAACTGACATATCTAAACACATTTGAGCCCCCCCGACCTGCTCGGCAGCTAGAGCTACAGCAGCAAGATCAAGCACAGTAGAAAGAGTTTCCCAACCGGCACCCTCATTGCCGATAAGTTTGGCAGGAGTGCCCGCGAAGTCTATGCGAGATTGTTTACGTGTCTGGTCCATTGTGGCCAATGACGTTCTTGTAAGGCCTTCGGCATTCGCATCTACTTGGAATAAACTTACTCCGTTGTCAGTTCGAGCAGCTACTAAAAGAATTTCAGCACTATTGCCATCAATTACGTACATTTTGGTTCCGTCTAAAGTGAAATCTTTACCTGATCCGCTTGCTTGCATCGTGATTCCGGATTCATCCCATTTCCCGTTCTCTTCGGTTAAGGCCAGAGTGGCAATAGTTCCTGAAGCAATTTGTGGGAGCAATTCAGCTTTGGCTTCTTCATCTCCTGCATGGATAAGTGTATTGGCGGCAAGAACTACGCTTGAGAAGTAGGGAGCACATAGTAATGAACGACCCATTTCCTCAAGGACAACAATCAGTTCAACATAGCCATAACCTTGGCCACCAAACTCTTCAGGGATAATAAGTGCTGGAAGCGCGAGTTGATCACACATTTGTTGCCATACGTCTGAATCAAAACCCTGTTCGGTTTCCATCTGTTCGCGCACTGCAGCTTCATCGGACTTCTCTTCAAGAAAGCTCCTGACGAATTCTCTTAATTGTTCTTGTTCATCTGAAAATGCAAAGTTCATATTATTCTCCTTAAGACTCTCCAAACTACACGCATTCTTGAAGACTTGCACATCAGAATATGTACAGATATGTACAAATTATCTATACTGGTGGTATGGATGGAAAACATAAAACTTCTATGACAGAACTTCGAAAGGATCTTGCTAATTATTTAAGGATTGCCAATTCAGGTGAAGAAGTGGTGATTACTGTTGATGGGAAACCATTTGCTGCTTTGGGTCCGTTGGAGGCTCAGAATGAGATCACAATAGATCACCTCGTAGCGGGTGGATTGGTAAATAAGCCTTTGCGTGATGAGCCTTTAGGGGGGCCCGAAGAGGCGATACTTCCAGCTGATAGCAATGTCTTAGCAATCATTCGGGAGGTGAGAGGATGACGAACTGTATAGCCATAGATACTTCTGCGCTTCTTTACCGCTATCTACCGGGAAAAAACAGGGAGTTTCTCATAGAAGAAATGGCTACCGAAGAAAAGTGGATCGCCAGCGAACTGGTAAAGACTGAAATGCTATTAGCGCTTCGTCATGGAGCTGTTTCGCCTCACCATTACGATGCCATCGCAAGGTCTTTCAGATCTGATTGGGACTCATTTTATGTAATCCCTATAGATAGCAAATGCCTGAATCGTGCTGCACAATTTGGGGCCCAGTTTGGTCTAAAGATATTAGATGCAATGCATCTGGCTTCTATAGATAGAATCCCCCGACCTTTTAAATATCTAACATTTAACCACGCGCATATGTCTGCAGCAGTGGAATTAGGAATTGAAGTGGTAGCCCCTGCCTCAATCAGTTAGATCTCGTTTTCTGGTCTGCCTGTTCCACCACTTGGATTTCCACCCATATTCGCGTTCAGTCTTGCTTTGGACATCAGTTCTGTCATGAGGGAGCCAAGGTCCTGTGGGTCTTCTGGTTGCGTTCCAGTAGGGCCTAATACCCAGCCCTCTGAAATTCCGATCTGGTTACCACGTACGTCGAAACAACGACCAGTAACTTTCGCTGCCTCTTCGCTGCAAAGCCAAGCGGCGGTTACAGCTTGCCATCGCGGCGACATTGCTTCCTTTTGTTCATCTGATAAATTATCCATTCCTACGAGACCGGCTGTCATTCTTGATAATGCAGCAGGAACCAATGCGTTGACGGTTACATTATATTTGGCAAGTTCCATGGCTGTTATAACTGTGAACGCAGCTATTCCTGCTTTAGCGGCGCCATAGTTGCTTTGCCCGATATTCCCATATATTCCTGATGGTGAAGACGTGTTGATTACTCGCCCATATGTATCTTCCCCAGCTTTAGCTTTGTTTCTCCAATAAACAGCAGCGTGATGGGTGGGACCAAATGTTCCTTTTAAATGGACTGCCATGATTGAGTCCCAGTCGTCTTCTGACATTGAGAAGAGCATTCTGTCTCTAAGGATGCCAGCATTGTTGATGACAATATTGAGATCCCCGTAGGTGTCTATTGCTTGGTCAATCATTGCTTTAGCATCTGTAAAGCTAGCAACATTCCCACCATTGACTACAGCTTCGCCACCCATAGCCTGGATTTCTTCCACAACTTTCTGGGCTTGGGTTGAGTCTTCTCCCTGTCCGGACATATCACCGCCTAGGTCGTTCACAACAATTTTCGCTCCATGTGAAGCGAGCATTAATGCGTGTTCACGGCCAATACCACCTGCTGCTCCGGTAATTAGTGCAACTTTTCCTTCAACAAGTTTTGCCATTTCGAATCTCCTGAATTTCTTTGATCACATGAGGTTAGCTCAGGCAATAATAAACTGCGACTCAAGCGAACTCCAAATGAGAATATATCTCTTCAATTTCTTGAAGCGTTCCAAAAAATTTCCTACTATTCCCATCATTAACTAATGGAGGTTACGACTTGGGAGCATTAACTGGAATACGCGTAATTGACGTGGGGCTTCTAGTGCAAGGTCCCCAAGCTGGTCAAACACTAGTTGATCTTGGCGCAGAAGTAATTAAAGTAGAACTTCCTCTGATGGGGGACATGGCGAGGTGGATCCCAATATCAATGGAGGATTTGAGAACGCCGTTTTTTGAAGCATGTAACCGCGGGAAAAGAAGCATAACAGTTGACTTGCGGGTCCCAAAAGGGGCAGAAATTTTTCGTAAACTCGTCGATAGCGCAGATGTTCTTCTCGCTAATTTTAAACCAGGAACATTGGAGGCTTGGGGTCTAGGATATGAGGAACTAAGCAAGTCCAATCCAGGGTTAGTTTATGCAATGGGATCAACATTTGGTCCCGAGGGTGAAGGTTCACAAAGAGAAGGAGCTGATTTGGCGGGTCAAGCTGCTGGAGGACTCATCAGTACAACAGGTAACGATGATGAGCCTCCAACTCCGATTGGGGCGACTATCGCTGACCATATCGGAAGTATGAATATGACGGTTGGAATTCTAGCCGCTCTCTTCGCAAGACAGAACAGTGGCAAAGGTCAGCGAATAGATGTTTCATTACTTGGCGGGCAGATATATGCTCAGGCCTCAGAGTACACTGCGTATCTTATGACAGGGCAAATACCAGGCCGCAGTAATGCTGGACACCCTTTGCTTCCAATGGCATATGGAATTCTTGAGACAGCCAATGGATACATAGCTTTAGTTGGGGTTTTGCCAGATAAGCGGAAAGAGTTTTATGAAGCAGTTGGTGTCCCTGAGTTGATAGACGATGAAAGATTCGCACCCATTATCTACACCACAGAAATACGGAAATCATTATTCGATTTGTTAGCACCTGGTTTCAAGAAAAGAACTACAGAGGAATGGGGTCAAATACTCGATGCTATGGATGTGCGATACGCACCCGTTAATGACTACGAGCAGGCAGCGAATGACAATTTGGTTCTAGAGAATAATTACCTCGTTGACCTTGAGGACTCTGGTGGAAACATAAGACGTGTAGTTGGTTCTCCTATCAAAATGTCAGGTACACCTTCAGAGGTATCTGTAGAGGCACCAGAGTTGGGGCAACATACCGAAGAGATATTGCTTGAATTAGGTTATAACTGGGAAGAGATATCCGAACTACGTGAAACCTCTGCGATTTGAAGGACTACTACCATTCTCGGACCTTAGTCAGATAGTATTTGCGTGTGAAATATCTGGCCACATTTACACTGGGCGTAACGTTAATTTTTCATACTGTGGCGTGCGCACCCCCTGAGGATGAGCAAGAGACTCAAAGTAATCAAGTAGCTAGCGGCGCTGACGATCCTAAAACTGTTTTTCAAGATACAACAGAAATATTCGTTGAGAGAATTATAGAAGATGACTCAATCGTTGTCGGTGTAATCATTGACGAAGAGAACCTCATGTCACCTCATGACCGGCAACCTGGAGTTGCATTTGTGGGTGAGATAGAGAAACTAAACGCAAATGGGGGACTACTGGGGAAGCAGGTCACAATTATAAGAGTTAACAGCGAATCCCGTCTTTCTGTAATCGATAATGCCGCAAAGAAATTGATTGAGGCTGGGGCGCAACTATTAGTACTTACATGCGAATTAGATTACGCAGGGCCAGCATTGATCAGGGCTAAAGAGGCTGAAGTTCTTGTCATATCGCCATGCGCAACTGAAACACAGTGGGGGACAGGGGCAGTAGACAAGCTAGCCTTTTCAATGACTACACAATCGCAAAAATATGGTGTGGAACTAGCAAACTTTTTATGGGATGAAGGGAAAAGGACAGTTGGGGTTCTTTGGGATAACTCTGCGCCCGAACCCATTCAAGAATGTAGTGCGTTTAAAAACAGGTGGCGTCAACTTGGAGGCCGAACGACCATTGATTCAGCCATCAATATGATCACTGCAACCGATATCATAAACGCAGGCGATCGCGCCCGCACATTAGACGCTGACTCAATTGTTTTGTGCGCATTCAATAGAGTTGGAACGCTCGCTCTTCAACGAATTCGAGGAGCTGGCTGGTTAACTCCTGTCATCGCCGGGGTTACTATGGACAGCGCTGCATTTCGCCCCTTAGACGTGTCAGGTATTGGTGATTTTCGTATGCTCAGCTTTGCTTCTACCGCTAATGATGACCCATATCCCGAGGTTAGAGACGCATCGGTGAATTTTGTATCTATTGACGGTGTCCCCCCTGCAAGTGGAAGATTCGTGCTTGGGGCAGATCTTGCAAAACTTTGGATATATGCAGTGAATGAAGCTGGAACATCAAATAGTCTGGCAGTAGCTGATCAGATCAAATCAATTGATACCTTTGACGCTGTCTCAGGGCCGATTAGTTTCGGTGGGACACAAGCTGTGCTGAGAAGGGTTCTACGAGTTCTTGAGCAACTTGATGGAGAAATGGTTTATCAAAGGATGTGGGAATACTAGTCAGTATCCGGAATCAATATCTATACAGCCAATAAGATCAAGTCCCTGAAGGTATCTTGAAACATTTTGTGTCACGCGCAAAGAGAGGAGTCCTATACCCATTTCTGGTGTGTTCGCTGTATGAGGTGTAATTAAACAGTTAGGTAGATTCCACAAAGGATGGCCAGCAGGAAGTGGTTCGGGGTCGGTGACGTCAAGGGCTGCACCCGCAATCTCGTTATCTTTCAAAGCTTTCACTAGGTCTTCAGTAACAATATGTTTTCCTCTCGCAACATTTACAATGATTGCGCCTTTCGGTAGTAATTTAAGTTCACCTGCCCCGATTAAATTTTCGGTTTCATCCGTCAGTGCCAAAGCTATTAGAAGAACATCGGTAGTTGGGAGAACAGCTCTTAAGTCCTCTAATTGGATCGTTCTAACAGTGCCGGGGAGAGATATAGGTCTTTTTCGAATAACTGTAATTTCACATTTAAAAGGTTCAAGGAGTGGAATTACGTCTTCGGCTATTCCACCGCCACCTAGGATTGTTATCTTTGCTCCAAAAAGGTTGCTGCCGATTCCTTTGCTCCATTGCGAAGAGCGAGCGTAGGCTGCCAAGTTCCTCTTCAATGCAAGTATCATCGCAAGCGCATGCTCTGCAACAGCAGGGGAGTAGACACCTTTCCCACATGTCCACAGTCGTTGTCGATCTAAAACATCAATGAACGGCTCGATACCTGCGTAGGGTAATTGGACCCAATCATGGTTGTCGGAAATATAACTTTGAATCAGCTCAGGTTTTTCAGGTGCTGCCCAAATTAATGCGCTGGCCTCCCGACTAGAGCAAACTGTTCCACCGCCAAGTTCAACTGCCGAAACCAAAGCGTCACGGCGCCAATTTTGCGGCTCCACGGAGATTAAGCCCTGCCGAGGACCGTTGGGTACAACTTTTTGAAGAGTCATATTTTCTGACAAGGATTTCTTTCCTTCAACGTGTGGAGGTTACTACTGCCTCCACTATGGTCATGTACATGGATATCGCTAATTCCGTTCTTCAACTTATTGGCCGCACTCCCATGGTTCGACTTGTTCGTGTCACCGAGGGTATTCCATGTCCTGTAATTGCAAAAGTTGAAACCACAAATCCTGGAGGAAGCGTTAAAGATAGGCCAGCTTTAGCAATGATTGAGGCAGCAGAGAAAGAAGGTCTCCTGAAGCCGGGGTCAACCATTATTGAGCCAACATCAGGGAATACTGGTGTTGGTTT
>DLTU01000099.1:0-1881 GCA_002500385.1 Candidatus Neomicrothrix sp. UBA7828
AGGTTTAGCTGAAACCTTTAGAGATATTAGCCCAATCACCGACTTCTCTGAAACCCTTCAACTCGAACTTGAATTTGATCCCCGAGATGAGGATCTTAATCCCGGACCGAAATATACCGTTGCGGAATGTAAAGCTAACCAGATTAGTTACACATCTCCTATTCTTGTCAGGGCACGATTCGGAAATCGTGATACTGGCGAACTCAAAGAGCAAATTGTATTTATTGGCGAATTCCCCAAGATGACTGAAGACGGAACATTCGTAATTAATGGAACCGAGCGTGTAGTTGTATCTCAACTTGTGCGCTCTCCGGGAGTTATCTTTCAACCAGGAGAACGGTACCGTCTACGTAATTTATCCAGAAACCAATTGGTAACTGGAACTATTCATCCATACCGAGGTGAATGGATTGAATTTGACGTAGAACAAAAGCCAGGTAAAGACCCCACTGCTGGCACACGTATAGCCCGAAAGAGAAGGCTAAGTATTTTCACACTCATGAGAGCGTTAGGATTTGATGAGGAGAATCACCCAAATTTCCTCCCGAGCTTCGTAAAACACTTTGACTTCCTTGAGCCTCAGTACCTTAAAGAACTTGAAAAAGTTTCTGATGAGAATATCCAAGAAGAAGCATTACTTGAAATATACAAACGAGTAAGACCAGGTGAGCCTCAGAATCTTGATGCAGCACGAAACTACTTCCGAAACGCTTTTTTTGAAAGTAGAAGGTACGACCTTTCAAGAGTCGGCCGCTATAAATTAAACCGAAAGCTCGGGCCAGAAATAGACAAAATAGAGGAACTCTTCGGAGTTGAGTTAGAAAGGCCAGCCGAGGATGCAACAGTGCTCAGCCCATCCGAGGTAATAGCTACATGCACTTATCTTTTGCATCTCATGAAATTTGAGCCAGGTTACAGGCTAGACGATCAGGATCACTTTGCTAACAGAAGGATTAGAAGCGTTGGAGAGTTAATCCAAAATCAAGTCCGTATAGGTCTTTCAAGAATGGAAAGAGTTGTAAGAGAGCGAATGACAACCCAAGATGTTGAAGGTATCACTCCAACATCTCTAATTAATATTCGACCTGTTGTTGCATCAATTAAAGAATTCTTCGGTACTTCGCAACTCTCACAGTTTATGGATCAGGTAAATCCTTTATCTGGACTTACACACCGAAGAAGACTATCAGCTCTCGGGCCTGGAGGTTTATCTAGAGAGCGAGCCGGATTTGAGGTACGAGACGTTCACTTCAGTCACTACGGCCGAATGTGCCCAATAGAAACGCCAGAAGGCCCGAATATTGGTTTGATAGGTGCCTTAGCCAGCTACGGAAAGGTCAATGATTTCGGTTTTATTGAGTCCCCTTACCGTATTGTAAAGAATGGTCGCGTTACAGAAGAGATCAGATACCTAGCCGCAGACGAAGAAGAAGAATATGTGGTTGCTCAAGCCAATGCCCCTATAGATTCAAAGGGAAATTTCGTGCGCGACAGAGTTCTTGTCAGAAGGTCTCCCCAAGCCGCAACTCTCCAAGGTTTAAAGACTGCCCTTGAGCAGGAGGTATTTTTCGGAGCAACAACGGAAATATCTTATGTTGCACCTGAGGAAGTTCAACTTATGGACGTTTCACCAAAGCAGATCGTCTCTGTTGCAACGGCGTTAATTCCATTCCTCGAGCATGATGATGCGAACCGAGCACTCATGGGAGCGAATATGCAACGCCAAGCAGTGCCACTACTTCAATCAGAGGCACCATATATCGGCACAGGGATAGAGCAAAGAGCAGCTTTCGACGCTGCAGACATGATCATTGCAGAGGGTAACGGAGTAATAGCAGAGATAACTGGAAATTCAATCACAGTTGAGTATGAAGCTGAAAA
>DLTU01000099.1:2219-3467 GCA_002500385.1 Candidatus Neomicrothrix sp. UBA7828
AAAAACTTACAAATTGAAAAAGTTCCAGCGTTCAAACCAGGACACTTGCATCAATCAAAAGCCACTGATAAGAGAGGGGGACCGAATTCGTAAAGGAGATGTGCTCGCTGACGGGCCATCAACTGACCTTGGCGAATTAGCGCTTGGGAAAAACCTTTTAGTCGCGTTTATGCCTTGGAAAGGCTACAACTTCGAGGATGCCATTATTATCAGTGAACGCTTAGTTAAAGATGACGTGCTCACTTCAATCCACATTCATCAGCACGAAATTGATGCTAGAGATACGAAACTTGGATCCGAAGAGATCACAAGAGATATCCCTAATATTTCAGAGGAAATGCTTGCTGATTTAAATGAAGATGGCATCATCAGGATCGGAGCTGAAGTCGGACCTGGAGACGTGTTAGTTGGAAAGGTTACTCCTAAGGGTGAAACAGAATTAACACCTGAGGAACGACTCCTCAGAGCAATTTTTGGTGAAAAAGCAAAGGAAGTAAGAAACACATCATTAGTTGTCCCACACGGCGAGACAGGAACTGTGATCGCAGTTGATAAATTTGTCCGGGACGGAGAACATGGTGCAGAACTCCAACCAGGGGTAAATGAACTTGTCAGAGTATATGTGGCGCAGAAGAGAAAAATCAGCGTCGGAGACAAGCTCGCAGGAAGACACGGAAATAAAGGTGTCATATCCACAGTCCTTCCAGTTGAAGATATGCCTTTCATGGAAGATGGAACACCCGTAGATATTGTTCTTAACCCTCTCGGGGTACCCTCGCGAATGAATATCGGACAAGTCCTCGAAGCTCACCTTGGTTACGCAGCGCGATGGGGTTGGAAAATAAGCGGCAATGCTGTAGGAAACGATCCGATTTCTAATACTGCGAGAAAAACACGACCTAGAACTGAGCCAGCTAAATTTCTAGCCACGCCAGTCTTTGATGGCGCAAAATGGGACGAAGAAGAATTAGCTGGGAAACATCCAACAATCCAACAAATCTTTGAGAACTTAAATCCAGAATCAGACAATGGTGAAAGGTTAATAGGGTCTGATGGGAAAGTGCGGCTTTATGATGGTCGAAGTGGTTTACCATTCGATAACCCTGTAATGACGGGTTTTATGTATGTCCTTAAACTGCACCACTTAGTTGATGATAAAATCCACGCTAGGTCAACTGGCCCATACAGCATGATTACCCAACAACCCCTTGGAGGTAAAGCACAGTTTGGTGGACAAAGATTTGGTGA
>DLTU01000099.1:3783-5843 GCA_002500385.1 Candidatus Neomicrothrix sp. UBA7828
TTTGGTGAGATGGAAGTTTGGGCGCTTGAAGCTTATGGCGCTGCCTATTGTTTGCAAGAGTTATTAACAACTAAATCTGACGATGTTCTAGGCCGAATAAAAGTTTATGAATCTATTGTCATGGGTCAAAACATTCCAGAACCTGGAATCCCTGAAAGCTTTAAAGTTCTAGTAAAAGAAATGCAGTCACTTTGCTTAAACGTTGAGGTCCTAGACCTTGAAGGAGACCAAGTTGAGATGCGTGAAATAGACGAGGATGTCTTCCGAACCAGCGATGGCTTGGGAATTGATATCTCTCGTCCCGAACGAGGATCAGATGAAGAAGATGCAGCTCGAGAAGCTGCTCGTGCAAGCGGAAATCGATAAGGATTTAGGAGAGATATAAGAATGTTAGATGTAAATGAGTTCGATCAACTCCGAATAGGACTTGCTTCAGCTGATGCAATCCGCACATGGTCCAACGGAGAAGTAAAGAAACCTGAAACTATAAATTACCGAACACTAAAACCCGAAAAAGATGGACTCTTCTGCGAGAAAATTTTTGGCCCAACAAAAGACTGGGAATGTGCTTGCGGAAAATATAAAAGAATCCGGTTCAAGGGAATAATTTGTGAGCGCTGTGGAGTTGAAGTAACTCGCTCAAAAGTTCGTAGAGAAAGAATGGGGCATATTGAATTAGCCGCGCCCGCCGTACATATATGGTACCTCAGAGGAACAAGGTCTTGGTTGGCCTATCTTTTAATGGGGCTTGAGCCACGTGAGGAGTTGAAAGCTAAACAGCTTGAAAAGGTAATATATTTTGCAGCGAGCCTTGTCACCTGGGTTGATGTTGACGGGCGCGATGAAGCTCTTGCCGAACTTGAAACCGAAATGCTTGAAGAAAAGGAAGCTATTTTCAAGGAGCGGGACGAGAGAATTCAAGAGCTAGAAGAAGACCTTGAAGCAGAGTTAGCTTCTTTAGAAAATGAAGAAGGAAACGAAGCAGAAATAAAAGCAGTTGAAAAGCAGTCAAAAAAAGATAAAGAACTCATAATTGAAGATGCCGAAACCGAAGCAGATCTATGCGAACGAGCATTTGAAGAATTCCAAGGTCTTTTCCCTCGCCAAATTATCGAAGATGAAATGCTTTGGAGGGAACTAGTTGACCGATACAGCGACTATTTTGAAGGCGGAATGGGCGCTGACGCAATCGCCCAACTCGTCGAACGACTAGATTTTGACGAAGAAGAAATAAAACTGAGGGGAGCAATTGACCCACCAGCAGGCCAAAAGCCCCTATCTGCGCAAAGAAAACAAAAAGCAATCAAACGATTGAAGATTGTTTCATCATTTAACCGAAGGGATGATCGCGGAAATAGAGTCAATGATCCAAGAGCTATGATTCTTGACGTCGTTCCAGTAATTCCTCCGGAACTTCGACCAATGGTTCAACTTGACGGTGGAAGATTTGCTACATCTGATCTCAACGACCTTTACCGAAGAGTTATTAATAGAAATAACAGACTCAAGAGACTTTTAGACTTAGGTGCACCTGCAATCATAGTAAATAATGAAAAGCGAATGCTTCAAGAAGCAGTTGACGCACTCTTTGATAATGGTAGGCGAGGAAGGCCAGTAACAGGTCCAGGAAATAGACCTTTAAAATCCCTGTCCGACATGCTTAAAGGAAAGCAGGGACGTTTCCGGCAGAATCTGCTAGGTAAGCGCGTGGATTATTCAGGACGTTCAGTCATCGTTGTTGGACCTACCTTGAAACTGCATCAGTGCGGACTTCCGAAACTAATGGCATTAGAACTATTCAAGCCATTTGTTATGCGAACTCTTGTCCATGACAATATGGCACCTAACATAAGATCAGCCAAACGAATGGTTGAGAGAAGGCGCCCAGAGGTTTGGCCTGTGCTTGACGAAGTGATCAAAGAACATCCAGTCCTGCTGAACAGAGCCCCCACGCTCCACAGGCTTGGTATACAAGCATTTGAACCCGTTCTCGTTGAGGGGAAAGCAATACAATTACACCCACTTGTATGCACTGCGTTCAACGCTGACTTTGACGGTGA
>DLTU01000099.1:6169-7692 GCA_002500385.1 Candidatus Neomicrothrix sp. UBA7828
GACGGTGATCAAATGGCTGTTCATTTGCCACTATCTGCTGAAGCACAAGCTGAAGCACGAGTTTTGATGCTATCTGCTCACAATATTCTTTCTCCAGCTAATGGAAACCCACTTACCGTCCCGACACAAGACATGATAATTGGAGCCTTCTACCTCACTGAGCATGTAGAGGGCGAAAAAGGCGAAGGGGCAGTTTTCAGAAGATTAGATCAAGTTGAGAGAGCTATTGAAGCTGGAGAAGTTAGCCTTCATTCTCAAATAGAATTTCGATCACCTCGAACCCAAATCTCAGACGAAAATGAAGATGGAAAAGTAAGCTATCTCCCTACTACAGCAGGAAGAGTTCTATTTAACCACGCTTTACCTGAAGATTTCCCATGGGTAAACACAAAAGTCACTAAACGAGAAATGGGTGGCATTGTGGAGCAACTTGCAAGAGAATTTCAAAAAGCAACCGTTGCAACAAGTCTTGACGCTCTAAAGGACCTTTGTTTCCACTGGGCGATGAAATCAGGCGTGACTGTCTCAGTTGACGATGTTAAAACACCATCAACAAAGAAATCAATCCTCGAAAAGCATGAAGCAGAAGCTGAGAAAGTCGAAAAGCAGTTTCGCAGGGGAATCATTACTGACGGTGAGAGAAGACAAAAGGAAGTAGAAATCTGGTCTCTTGCTACTGAAGAAGTTAAAAACGATATGGAGAAAGGACTTAAAGAAGAGTCATTTAATCCCATTGACATGATGGTTGGCTCTGGTGCTCGTGGAAACATGATGCAGGTTCGACAAATTGCTGGAATGCGTGGGCTGGTAGCTAATCCAAGAGGAGATATGATACCTCGCCCAATCAAAAGCAATTTCCGTGAAGGCCTAGCAATGCTTGAGTACTATATAGCTACTCCGGGAGCACGAAAAGGACTCGTTGATACAGCCCTTAGGACCGCTGACTCAGGATACTTAACAAGGCGACTCGTTGACGTATCACAAGAGGTCATTATTAATACTGATGACCCATTTGCCGATGGCGCAAAACCGTCTTCAGCCTGGATTGAAGATGTCTATCCCGAAGACTACTACGTTGACTCCGAAGGGAATTATGTTGGAATCCAGCCACAAAATGCACGTGATGATAAGAAGCGCTCGTATCTTCGAACTCGACTATATGGCCGAGTATTAGCTGAAGACGTAACCCTTACAGACGGTACTGTGTTTGAAAAAGCGACTATGGTTTCCGAAGAAATGATGGATGCTCTAGCTAATGACCCTGGAATCTCAAGAGTTCGTTGCTTAACACCTTTGACAGACGAAAGCGAAACAGGAATTTCTGTAGCAAGCTATGGAATGTCAATGGCTACAGGCGAGTTCATAGAAGTTGGAGAAGCTGTAGGTGTAATAGCTGCACAATCTATTGGAGAACCGGGCACGCAACTAACCATGCGTACATTCCATACAGGCGGTATTGCAGGAAAGGACCTTGCCGGCGGTCTCCCAAGAGTTGTCGAATTATTTGAAGCGAGAACTCCTAA
>DLTU01000029.1:0-3459 GCA_002500385.1 Candidatus Neomicrothrix sp. UBA7828
GTTCGAATCCCACCTCCTCCGCGGTACATTTTTATTTTATGGAATCGTAAGCAGCTTCGAGAATGCCAAGACCACGTGTATCGCCAACAACTGTTTGCATCATTTTGTTCATCATGTAGCTAACCGTTAATCCGTTATCAACGTCATTTACAATCAGCGATCCGCCCCATCCTCCCCAAAAGCATACTTTTCCATCTTGAGGAAGGAACGGAAATTCTTCATTGGGTAAACCATAACCAATTCCGAACCGAAGAGGCATCAGTAAAACAAGGTCAGGTCCGTGTGATTGTTCATCAAAGATGAGATCTATCGTTTCTTGTTTTAATAACTTCACACCGTTCATCTCTCCACCATTACTTATAAGGCCTTGAATCATTGCGACAGATCTAGCATTTCCATGACCGTTTGCTGCTGGAACTTCAGCAGACCTCCACCAATTTTCCCAAGCGGATTCATCGTCGGGGATTGGATTCATGAAGGTTTTCATCGCAACTTTCCCACTTATTCGATATTTTCCTAGCGACTTTGTAAATTCCTTTACTTGATCACTGAACTCCTCTTTTGGGTAAATAACGTTTGATACGCGATGAAATTCGCTTTCATCCAAGCCAATATGAAAGTCCGCTCCCAGAGGATCTGCTATTTCTTCTTTAAAGAATCTACCGATTGACATTCCTGTTATTCTTCTAATCACTTCACCGACAAGGTGGCCCTGATTGAGCATGTGGTAGCCAGAGGAGGTTCCAGGTTTCCACCATGGTTTTTGCCCTGCAAGAATTGCAGTTGACTTTTCCCAATCACATACCTCCCTCATTGAGATTTTCTTACCCCAACCGGAAAGTCCTGAGGTGTGTGACATTATGTGACGGACTTCAATATCTCCTTTTCCTTTTGCTTTAAATTCTGGCCAATAATCTGCAACAGGTTTGTAGAAGTCCAATTCTCCTCGATCAACTAAAACAAGTGCTGATATGGCCATCATTGTTTTTGTTGTTGACCAGACATTGGTTATTGTGTCCTTACCCCATTCCTGTGTTTTCTCTTCATCTTTGTGTCCTGCCCAAATATCTACGACTAATTCCCCATTGTGAACAACAGCTACTGAGGCGCCTATTTCTCCTGGGTCAGCAAAATTACGTTGTAGAGCCTCGGCAACTGCCCCAAATCTTTCATTAACAACTCCATTAATTTGTGTCATATCATTTCCTTTATAAACGAAGAATAGCCGTGCTATTTGAGAAGTTTAAATCTCTGCTTAAGATTGCGGTATGCGATTTATACCGACATCTTTAAATTCTCGAATTAATCTTGAAAGGAAACTACGTAGACAAGAATTGAAAGCAGCTCGCACTGCCAGCCTGATCAATGAGGATTTACGATCAGAGATAGAGAAAATTAAAGATCTAGAAGCTATCCGAAGATTGAAGGCTGCATATTGCGATGCGTGCGATGATGATCATAATGGGGACTTAGTTTCCGCCTTATTTACCAAAGGAGGCACTTGGCAGCAATTAGGTCAAACGGAACAGGCTGATTCAAGGGTCCATGTTGGGCGGAAAGAAATTGCAAACTTTATGTATGGTTTGCGTAACGCTGGCTTTATTTTTCGGTCAAGTCATATAGTAACGAATCCGGTTATTGAGATTTCGGGTACTTCAGCTTCGGGGAAGTGGAAGTTCTTGATGCTTTATACTCATGCAGATGGGACTTTTCATAGAATCATTGGTCGGTATGAAGATACTTATATAAAAGTCAAAGGCGATTGGTACTTTGAGTCTCTGGTAGCAATAGTAGAAGAAAACGGTATTTACCTGACTGAGAGCGCTAATGACCGATGAACAATTGATGTTGATGGCTATTGAGGAAGCAAAGCTAGCAGAGAGTCATGGTGATATACCTATCGGAGCGCTTGTGGTTCTAGGGGGAGATATTATATCTAGCCGTCACAATGAACGAGAATTACGAAATGATCCCACTGCCCATGCAGAAGTGCTTGCTATTCAAGACGCAGCTAAAAAATTAGGGACTTCACGCCTTGATGGTGCGACTTTGATCTCAACGCTTGAACCCTGCCCAATGTGTGCTGGAGCAGCTCTAAGTGCAAGAATTAGCCGAGTTATTTTTGGTGCTGAGGACCCCAAAGCTGGTGCGTTAGGAAGTTTGTATCAATTAGGCAGCGACCCTCGTTTAAATCATGAATTCTCTGTTACGCCTAGGGTGTTACAAGAAGAATGCGGTGCCCTAATATCAAGGTTTTTTAGTACTAAACGTGACTAATGACCATGAGAAATTTCTATTAAAGTGCGGTTTATTCTGAACTGTCAGGCACCATATTCTTGTGACTGATTTTGACATTATCGTAATTGGAGGTGGTCCTGCAGGAGCTGCTACTGCCATCCAAGCAGCACGGGGTGGTGCAAGAGTAGCGATCTTTGAAAAAGCTTCTGAAGGTCGGGACAAAGTATGCGGCGATGGATTGACCCCCAGAGCCATAGCAGCTTTACAAGATTTGGAAATAAACCTAGATGGAGTTCACAAGATCACAGGACTACGGATGATCGCAGGAAAAACGCGTAGAGAGCTTAAGTGGCCTAGCGGAGGAAGTTTTCCGCCATATGGAGCAGTCTGGACACGCAAAGAACTAGATTCGCACCTTCTTGAAAGCGCAACACAAGCAGGAGCAAAGATCTTCTACGAAACAGAGGCTCTTCCAGATTTAGATGGAGATACGGTAACCGGAGTCATCTCCGGATCAGATAAGTGGTCTGCTGAATTAGTCGTGGCAGCATCCGGCGCTCCAGGGAAAGTTGCGAGAATGCTTGGGACTGAAAGGAAAACAGATGAGCCTTATGGAATAGCAATTCGTACTTATGTTGAGAGCCCAAGGCATGCTGATGAGTATCTTGAAGCTTCTCTTGCAATGAGAGATTCTAATGGGACCCCGATACCAGGCTACGGGTGGATGTTCCCAACAGGAAATGGAACAGTCAATCTCGGCGTCGGTGCTCTCTCAACGATGAAAGGTTTCCGGAAGCTTAATCTAAACACGTTGTGCGATATCTACAGAGACCTAATCGCTGATGAGTGGGAAGTTGGACCATACTTGGAAAAACCTAGGGCTTGGCGTTTACCAATGACTGCGCAGAAACGTCATGGGTTAGGTTGGGTTGCGGTTGGAGACGCTGCCGGACTCATAAATCCGATGAATGGAGAAGGAATTGATTACAGTCTTGAATCAGGCATGCTTATATCCGACTTATTTCTTCAAAATCCGTCAACTGCGCCAACAGAATACGACAGGATAATAGGAGAAAGGTTCGATGGATTCCTAAGAACTGGTCGGCGCTTTTCCTATTTGATAGGTCACCCTCTTATCCTTCGGTCAGGTTTACGCGTCGCAGTAGCAAACCAGTTCATGGCAAACATGACACTTCAAGTCATGGGAAACCTTGTTGATAA
>DLTU01000021.1:0-25365 GCA_002500385.1 Candidatus Neomicrothrix sp. UBA7828
TATGATCATCTTGCAAGTACTTCTGCACTATTGAAGTTGCAACCGTATTTCCTTTCTTCCAATGATCCAACCATTCTGAATGAGGTCTGAACGTTTCGCTGCTTTGACTGTAAGGGAAGAAAAGGTCGCCATAGTAGGCCTCTGTTATGGAATTACTCGGATCAACCCAATCAACAGTTGGAGAAACCAGGATGTGATGCTCCGGTGGGTTCATACTGATCCATCTTTTATATGCTTTCGAAGTAGGTGCCAGACCGATATGGATAACAACATCCGGCGACCGAAGCGACTCCGTGAAGGAAAGAGATCCGCACAGCACCTCTCCCGATGTAATAACGGTTCCACTTACAGCGCGTCCACGTATTTGAGAAGCAGGGTCAGCAATGATAGGCCACTTTACTACTTCTGAAAACCAACCAATTCGCTGCATTGCATTATCATCTAGGTCATTTGGGCCAACTGAAATTATTCCATTCTGATACTTTTCCCCCAGTTGCATTAACCGTTGGGCACCAGCGTCAGAAAAGGTAGTTGAATCAAAAGGTTTCAGATTTGCTTCGGGGACAACAAGGTCAGACAAAGGTTCCAAAGGTTCACGAAGAGGCCAATTGAGATGAACAGGGCCTCTACCTGCTACAGATCTATCCCAGGCTCTTATAGCTATATTCTGAGCTTGCGCCGGATCGGCATCATTCGCAACAGGTAAATCGTAAAACCATTGAACATTAGATCCATAAATTTGAACCTGATCTATTGTTTGCCCTGCACCCCACTGTCGCAATTCAGGAGGTCGGTCAGCTGAGCATACAATCATGGGAACCCCAGAATGTTTCGCTTCAATAACAGCCGGTAGGTAGTTCGCTAATGCAGTGCCTGAAGTGCAAATAAGCACTACAGGAGACTTTGTGATTTTTGCGTGCCCTAAGGCATAGAAGCCAGCAACACGTTCATCTAAGAAAACCTTTACATTTAAGCCTGTCACTTCAGCTGCTAACACTAAAGGGGTATTTCGTGAGCCAGGCGAAACAGCTACTTCGGTCACGCCTAACGCTTTGATCTCGTTAAAGAACCTGATGGCGAAGGGATATGCCGATAATTCATAGTTATCGGTGGTTGGCTTTTTATCCACATTAAAAGTCTAGGAGTGAAAGGACCGTATTTTGCTATGTTTAACAATTCATATCCTTATACGGATGTGATACCGGCGTTACGATCCATATATGAGTATTGAAGAATTAAAGAGCTTGTTAGGACCAGGCAGAGTAAACGAGGACCAGGAAGTCATCAAAACCTATAGTGACGACTGGACAGGAAGGTACAAAGGTTTTGCTCCTGCAGTTATTTTCCCACAGTCGACTGATGAGGTAGCAGAAATTCTCAGCTGGTGTTCAACCAATCAGGTAAAAATCGTTCCTCAAGGAGGAAATACTGGAATGGTCGGAGGTAGCGTCCCTTTAAATGGTGAATTAATCATTTCATTGAAAAAAATGAAGAATATAAATATCTCGGACACAAACAATACCCAAATTGTTGCTGAGGCAGGCGCAACACTTTTAGAAATACAGAATTTAGCTTCTGAGAGGGGGTTGATTTACGGAGTAGATTTCGCATCAAGAGATTCAGCGACTATCGGAGGGACAATTGCCACGAATGCCGGCGGCTTGAACGTTCTTAGGTACGGCACTACTCGTCATCAAATTGTGAGCGTTGAAGCGGTTACAGGAGCAGGAAAAATTATCGGTAATTTAAACGGTCTAGAGAAAGACAATACCGGATACCATTTGCCGAGCTTATTGTGCGGCAGCGAGGGAACGCTTGCTATCGTGACACGAGCTAAGTTGCGACTATGGCCTAAACCAGAAGAAAAAGTTACTATTCTTTTTGGTTTCAACACTATTCAAGATGCTGTTAATCTCACGGAAGCCTGCATCACTAAAAATACAGACATCGTTGCCTGTGAATTATTCTTCCAAAAGGGAGTAGATCTAGTAAGGGAAGCCTATGATCTCCAACCTCTTTGGGACAACAAAAACTCTATATATCTACTATGTGAATTTGCTGGAGACTTGGGTATTTCAGACCGGTTAAACGAAAATGCTTTAGGGGAAATTCTTAGAACTCATGAGTCTGTCTTAGTAGCTACCACAGACAGAGAACGACAAAGACTATGGCAATATCGGGAGTTGCATACTGTCGCTGTCTCACAGAGAGGCATTCCTCTGAAACTCGATGTGACAATACCCTTGGGGAATCTACCTTACTTCATAGAAAGCATCGACACGATTTGCGACAACATCAATCCTTTGTCTTTACCTTACGTATTTGGTCATTCTGCTGACGGAAACATGCATCTCAATATCTTGAAGTCGGAGCCAAAGATAACTGAGATAGAGGAAGAAATACTGAAGTTTGTCGTTTCACTCGAGGGAAGCATCTCTGCTGAGCACGGAATCGGTCGCGCAAAAGCACCATATCTGCACTTCCAACGAAATGAAGACGAGATTAAAATTTTCACAGAAATGAAGAAGGCTTTCGACCCTAAAGGCATCCTGAACCCTGACGTCATCTTCCAAAGTAGTAATTGACGGCACAAAGTTGGCAAGAAAAGAAATTATGACAAGTAAAGAGAATATTTGCGTAATAATGTAGTTTGAACAAGTCACCCATGCTATGAGGATCCTGAATGATTGAGAACAACCATGACATAGAAATATGCCCTTCAATTCTTCCTGCAGACTTCAGTTGTTTGGGTTTAGAATTAGAAGCTCTAGAAGAGGCAGGAGCTGACCGGATCCACTGGGACATAATGGATGGAAATTTTGTTCCGAATCTGACCGTAGGCCCTGATACGGTTGCCGCCTGTAGAAAAAGCGTTGAGATACCTTTTGAAGCACATTTGATGGTAGAGGACCCTGACCTTTTGTCCCCAATGTTTATTGAGGCAGGGTGTGAACTGATATTGGTTCACGTTGAGTCGGTTCGTCACCTGGACCGAACCCTAAACGTAATTTTAAACTCTGGTGCAAAAGCTGGAGTAACACTCAACCCTTCGACACCAATTGAAAGTATCGTTAATGTGCTTCATCTCGTTGACCAGGTCTTGATTATGTCAGTGAACCCTGGCTTTGGGGGACAAAAATATCTGCCATCTCAAGAGGGCAAGATCAAATCATTAAGCAACATAATCTCCGAAAGAGATTTATCAATAAACATTGAAATAGATGGTGGTATAAACGAAAGCACCATTGGTCAAGCTACCAAAGCTGGAGCTAACGTCTTCGTTGCCGGAAGCGCAGTTTTCAACCATCCAGATGGACCAGCAAAAGCAATCCAAAATCTCCGAAAGATTGCGTCCAGCATCTAGGGCATGTTCAAACACGTCTTTGCTATTGCTATTGCTATGGTAATTTCAGTAACTTTTGCGTGCTCGGGAAAAGAGACTTCTGACCCTTTAGCATTTTGCGAAAATTTTATTGCAGTGGCTGCGCCTGACTCCCCTCTGAATACCTTTGATTTCAATAATGCGGAAAGTGTAGAAAAAGCAATCATGGACCTCAAAGTTCTATCTACAAACCCACCAGAGGATATCGCACAGAATACAAATCAGGTAGTTGACCTGTACAAGAGCATTCTTGAGGCCCTAGTAGCGTCGGCACCAGATGATAGACCCATGATACTCCTAGAGTTTCAAGACGACATCAATGAAAGCATTAACTCAATTGAAAGTTTTGAAAATTATGGTAAGACAGTTTGCGGGATAGATTTTGACGAAGAATCACCTGTACCCACTACAGAAATTCCATTAGACCTAAACAACTAGCTTTATTTGCTAGTCGACTTCTCCACGAGTCGTGATAACGTGATCAACAATTCCGTACTCCTTAGCTTCTTCAGCGGTAAACCAACGGTCTCGGTCGGAATCAGCTTGAACCTGTTCAATTGTTTGTCCGGTATGCCCTGCTATCAATTCTGCCATTAGTTTCTTGATATAGCTAAGTTGCTCTGCTTGAATAGCGATGTCTGAGGCTTGACCTTGGATACCTCCAAGTGGCTGATGCATCATTATGCGGGCATGCTTGAGCGAATATCGCTTACCCTGAGCCCCTGCTCCGAGAAGGAATTGCCCCATAGAGGCCCCTAAACCTAAACACAAAGTAGAAACATCTGGTTTTATTAGTTGCATAGTATCGTATATCGCCATCCCAGCAGTTACCGAGCCTCCAGGCGAATTGATATACAACCAAATATCTTTTTCTGAATCCTCACCTTCTAGGTACAGCAATTGTGCAGTAATCTCCTTGGCAATCTCATCATCGACTTGATCCCAAAGCATGACAATTCGGTTTCTTAATAGCTGCGAATAAATATTAAACTGCCCCGCTATACGGGAAATATCGTCAGATGCTTGGGTGGGAAAATTCATTTTTTCAACTCCGGTCACGATTACTCTTTCTTTGATTTTAGAGGGTTTATTTCTCTACGCCATATTTTATTTGATGTGCGCCGGGTGGGACTTGAACCCACACATCCTAATGGACACAGGGACCTAAACCCTGCGCGTCTGCCAATTCCGCCACCGGCGCTTGGTTTCGTAAGGTTATCTAATATCTGACGATAATTCACGCACTATTAGGAGTTATTGTTTCTATTCTGTTGGTCTGAAAAATGGCGGTGAGATTATATCAGCTAGTCCTTTTACGAAAAGGCCAGCAGGCGCTCTACCTGTTGCCCGTTTTCCTCCTGTAGATTCAATAAACCCCGATGCAGATTTAACTTTGCGGGAAAAGTTAGCAGCATCAATGTTGCTTCTCCAGACAGCCTCATAGACTCTCCGTAAATCTGAAATAGTAAATTGATCATCTACGAACGCTGTCGCTAAGGTCGTGTATTCTAGCTTAGACGCCGCTCTTTCAAGCCCATCCCGTAGCATCGCAGCATGGTCAAATGCAAGAACAGGTCCATCTTCGTAAGTTAGCTGAGAGTTAAATTCCGGCAAATCATCGACTGCCCAAAATCTAGCTAAGCGAGCATCTGAGCCTGCTCTTGGCGTTCCAGGGTCGGGCATAAAAGCCAAGTATGCCACTGAAGTCACCCTCATTTTAGAATCTCTTGCATCTCTACCTGGGGTCGAATAAGTCTGGAGTTGTTCAAGATGCGCAGGTTCTGCTGCGAATCCAGTCTTTTCTGCCAGTTCTCTGAGCGCTGTTTCATGTATTGATTCTTCTGGGTGAAGGTGTCCACCGGGTAGAGCCCACGAACCGCTTTGCGGAGGGCTTGCTCGCTCGACTAATAAGACAGCGAGTCTTCCGGAGCGAATAGTCAAAAGGATCACATCAGCTGTTACGGCATTAGGCGGATAATCTCTCGGCTTATAATTCCTGACAAATTCCGTATCTTCAGTTGAAAGACCGCTAGGGAGTAAAGTTAAATTCTTAGCCATTAAAGGACGACCTCAATACCATGAAACCTCATCTCATCTGAAACGATACCTATATTAACTGGTGAAACGGCTGCTGTTAGTTTAGATAGAACTCTTGTTTTAAAACCATTTTGTGCGCTATCAATAGCAGTCGCTTTTACACAATGATCAAATGCTAGACCTACAATATCTACAGTTGTAATAGATTCTTTTGAGAGAATTTGTTTTAGACTCTCTTCACCATCGCGTCCTTCAAATCCTGAATAAGCTGCTTCAAACATTCCTTTCTTAACTGAGTAATTTATTTTGTCACTTATGTTGGAGAGTTCAGGGTGAAGATTAGCCTCATCCGTACCAGCCACGCCATGTGTAGGCCAAGTATCTTGATAGTTAGGTTGGTCTGAAAAATGCACTCCAGGGTCTATATGCCAATCTTGAGTCGTGATAATGCAGTCGTAGCTTTCATCCTCTGCCACATAAGTCGCTATCTCCTTTGCAACATCATTTCCTCCTTCTACAGGCAAGGAACCCCTCTCACAGAATGTTGGTTGAACATCCACTATAAGAAGTGCTTTCTTTGATTTATTCACTTTTGCCTTTCTTAGTATGCAGAATTGTTGGAATAGCAGGATCTCCGTCGACCCTTAGTCGAATTTCTTTCGGTATTTCTGACATGATCTTCATTAAATGGCATCGCGTGTCCTCTAGCGTAGGGAGATCCGCAATTTGCCCTGATGACATTAATTTGCTCTGGAGAGACCTGCAACCATGTGATGGTGAATGCATTTGGAATGAGTCTTCAATAAATAATGATTCTTCAACGGCTATTCCATTAGAATCAATGGTCCGAATTGCGAACTTCTTTCCGCCCTGTGAAGTTTTCCCTTC
This sequence comes from Candidatus Neomicrothrix sp. UBA7828, assembly GCA_002500385.1. Taxonomy (GTDB): domain Bacteria; phylum Actinomycetota; class Acidimicrobiia; order Acidimicrobiales; family UBA8592; genus UBA8592. The sequence continues at coordinate 6,308 of DLTU01000021.1, forward strand.
AGACTGCTTTTCTACTGGTCGCATCTTAAGCATTGCAGAATTTTCTTCAATAGCAACTAGCTTGTACACAAAGCCAGCTGATGCCGCACCAGATCCGGTAACCAATCTGTGCCCTGATTCAAAAGCATCTATTGGTGCATCTACTAGTTCCCGTATTTTATATTCGTCTAAATCCCCAGAAACCATAATTTGTGCTTGTGGTGCTCCTAAGTCATCTAGTAGTGCTCTAGCGGATTTGGCACCAATAGCAAGGTCTCCTGAATCGATTCGTATTCCTTTCAAATTAGCATTTGAGGCTTTGACGGCATTAACAATGCCAGCTTCAATATCGTATGTGTCAACAAGAAAAATGGAATCTTCACCCAAATATTTGGCTTGATTTCCAAAAGCATCTATTTCGGATTGAAATGAGAGAGTGTAAGCGTGCGAAGCTGTCCCTGCAGTTGGAATACCCCAGCGTCTTCCTGCTTCAAGATTAGACGTCACATTAACTCCTCCGATATAAGCTGCTCTGGCAGCGTTGACAGCAGCTTCAGGTCCAATTCGTCGGGACCCAGCCTCCATAACAAGTTGACCGTTCGCTGCACTCACAATCCTTGCAGCTGCTGTTGCGATGGCTGAGTCAAAATTTACGATTGATAGTAGTAATGTTTCTATAAGTAAGGCTTCTCCTAAGCTCCCTTCAACCGTAATTACTGGGCTGTATGGAAAGTATGTTTCTCCCTCCCGATAAGACACAATGTCTCCCGTAAAGTTGAAAGAATGCAAGAATTCTTGAGTTTCTTTTGAGACTATTTTTTCTTGCCCCAAGAATCGAAGCATGTCATCACTGAAGGAGAATTTCTTCAGATATGGCAATAACCGATTGATACCAGCAAAGACACCAAACGATCTTCCCAGAGGAAGATCGCGCGCAAATACCTCAAAAACAGCTTTTTTATCTGCTTGTTTTGACTGCACCAACGCATCAAGCATGGTGAACTCATAGCGATCTGTATACAAAGCATAAGATTCTGATTTGTCTTGCATAGTTTGCACCTTAGGTTATGAGTCTACCATTATATATAGTCATAGTGACAATATTGCCTTTAGAGCTTTCATATAAAATACGATGTAGCTTCATAGAGTGACCAAAGAGCATACCCCTCGAGATAGTAACCGGACCTTTTGGCGGCCTACTGGAGCTTCAGCTTACGCCATTGCTCTTGTAGCGCTTCCAGGCTTTCTTCTTGGTGCGTTCGCTCCAGAGATAAAAGAAGACCTTTCATTTGGCGACACCGAACTTGGTGCAATCCTTACTTTTGGTTATTTAGTTTCAAGCATCGTCATGTCAGTATCAGGTGGGGCTGCTGATCGAACGGGGCCAAAGCGTGTTCTAAGATATGGGGTTGCTATTGCTTCGCTAGCTGCATTCCTCACAGGTTTCCTAGGTAATACATTTTTCTTACTCATGATATTTATAGGCTTAAATCGCGTAGCCGAGGGCATCATCCATCCAGCAACAAATAACTTAATATCCTCATCTGTGGTTTTGGAAAGGCAAGGAATCGCAATGGCAGCAAAGCAATCTGCTGTTCCCTTTGCAACAGCCCTCGCAGGTTTTGCTGTTCCAACTCTTGGGGTAGCTTTCGGATGGAAGGGAACATTTTTGGTGGTAGCACTATTAGCGTTTCCAGCTTGGTTCACAATTCCCAACGCACCTTTGATAAGTGAGAAGAGTTACTCGTCCCGCCGAGAAATGTGGCGCCTCTCACACTTGCAGCTTCTCGCTCTAGCAGGTGCATTCTCTGCGGCTGCAGTCGTTACTGTTTCAGGGTTTCTAACGACTTCAGCAAAAAATGCAGGATATAGCGATGGATATGCTGGGTTGATTCTCGGACTAGGAGGACTCTTAATGATCATCTCTCGATTAACGTGGGGCTACTTAGCAGACCGTTACCAGTTTGATAGATTCAAAGCAGTTTCTGGGTCACTTCTAATCGGATCATTAGCGTTTGTGCTTTTTGCTATTGAGTCTAAGGCCTCCATTGCAGTTGGTTCCATATTTATTTTCGGAATTGGTTGGTCATGGCCTGGTTTGGCGTTGTTAGGAATTATTGAACACCATCGAGATGAACCCGGAGAGGCAACTGCCATAGTACAGACGAGCATTCGCATAGGAGCAATGTTCGCACCTTTGGGATTCGGGTTGATCGCCGACTCTTTTGGCTACAGTTATGCTTGGCTGTGCTCACTGGTCTCGGCTTTACTCGGCGGGTTCTTCATGCTCCTAGCTAGTGCGAGTCTACCCAATCCAAAGAATGCGAAGGATAGATAGCTTATTTTGGAGTTAAGAGGTAGAAAGAAGCACTTTAGCGATTTCTTTTAGTGCTCGACCTCTATGACTTATTCGATTCTTTTCCAAATCGCTAATTTCACCAAATGTTTTTCCGGGGACCTCAGAGGGAAGGAAAATCGAATCATACCCAAAGCCTGAATTCCCTATTGGGGAAAGGGCGATTTTCCCAGAAACTATACCTTCGGCAGTTACAAAAGTTTTATCAGGCCAAAGAACGACAATGGCGGTCCTGAATCGAGCCCCTCTGTTAATCATCGGGACATCGGCTAATTCCGTTAATAACTTTTGTATGTTGTCCTCTGATCGCGCACTGGGACCTGCATATCGGGCAGAGAGAACACCGGGTTCACCATTCAATGCTTCAACCTCCAAACCAGTATCATCCGCTATCACTGGCATACCAGTTGCTTCCATTACCCCTAGAGCCTTCAAATGTGCGTTCCCGAACAGGTCAGGTGCATCTTCTATAATCTCAGGGATTTCACTGGGGCGTGGCAATATTTCTATTTTGTCAGACATTATTTGCTGCATTTCCTTATATTTGTGAGGATTTGCAGTTGCGGAGATTAATTTCATCTCTTTTGTGGAGGAGTTTTAAGTAGTTCCTTTTGGAGAGTAATAATTTCATTAATCCCCTTCTCAGCTAATACAAGCAATGTGGACAATTCATCTTTTGAAAATGAAAAGTTCTCCGCTGTCCCTTGGATTTCTATGAATTCACCCGATTCCGTCATAACTACGTTCATATCAGTATCTGCTTTGGAATCTTCTTCGTATGGCAAATCTAATCTTGCCTCCCCATTGATAATCCCCACTGATACTGCGGCACATGCCTCAAGGATTGGTTGCTCATTGATTTGTTTTCGAGCTTGAAGTCTTGACAAAGCGTCATGAAGAGCAAGAAACCCTCCGCATATAGAAGCGACACGAGTACCTCCATCCGCTTGAAGTACATCACAGTCGACTGTGACTTGACGCTCACCTAGCTTTTCCATATCGCAGACTGCTCGCAAGGACCGTCCTATTAATCGCTGTATTTCTTGAGTTCTACCTTTAGGCCCTTTAGTTTCTCTTCTTATACGCTCAGGTGACGAACCAGGAAGCATTGAATACTCAGCGGTAACCCATCCAGTCCCCGTACCTCGCATCCAGCGTGGAACGTCATCATCTACTGAGGCGGTGCATAGAACTCGAGTGTTTCCGAATTCGACCAAAATAGATCCATCCGCCATTGTTGTAAAGTCCCGCGTAAAGCTTATTTCCCTTAACGCATCTACTTTTCTTCCATCTGTTCGCCCCACCTAGACTCCTTTATTAAGCTACGAATTCTTTACCTACACATGCTATTGAAATTTCTCCTGCAAAAACTTCGCTAGCCTCCTCAAGGTGCTGAGATGGTTCTTCACCTGGAGCCAAGTGTGAGAGAACTAGTTGTGAAACATTTGCGTGTTGCGCCATCATTCCAGCTTGACGAGCTGAAAGGTGCAATATCTTCTCTTTTTCCCGATGCGAGAGGAATGTGGATTCAGCTATTAACAAATCGATAACTGGCCCTAGTTGCGTGACATCCCAATCTGGGCCTGTATCTGCAGAAAAGACCATGCTCGAATCCCCCACTTCAACTCTTGAGGCTAAAGTTTCAACGTAATGATCAGTTCTGGACCACCGCCATTTCTGATCCGCTATTACGAGGGATGATTTGTCACTAATCACGTTACAGCGAAATGATTCTTCGATATTTTCACACATCTTCCGCGCTAATGAGAAAGTTCCAATTGTTCCGTAAACCGGAATCGGTTCGCACAGCACATAGTGTCGTATAGCATTATAAACCACTGGAAGCTCCAACCAATGGTCTGCGTGTTCGTGACTCAGCACTATTGCAGTCAGGTCGGATAAGCATATGTAGTCTTGCAGGTTAGCTAAAGTTCCGGGCCCCGCATCTAACCAGACATTTGCTTGGGGGCTTTGGACCAGAAAGCCGGTACAGGCTCCACCTGCGTTCGCGTAACTACCGCTACAACCAAGGACGGTAACTTTTAGTTCGGGGGTCTTCACGATTTTTAACTCCAATTATGGGATATCGCTTTTTCTAATTCAGGGCCAAATAACTTTTGACCTTGCTCTGCAAACCAAGATACATCGCCTGAGGAGATAAATGTCCTGTTTCCTTGATTAATATTTGTAGTTTCAAGACCTTTTTCTCTCAATGACTTTGCAACTGCAAATGCTGTTTCATCTGCTGATGACACTAAGATAACGCCCTCACCCACAGACTCTCCGATTGCTCGCGCCAAATAAGGGTAGTGGGTGCATCCGAGTAGCAGTGCGTCGACATCGGCTTCAACAACTGGGGCAAGCAGCCGGTCAGCAAGAATACGTACTTGCTCTCCGTCGAATTCTCCGCGTTCAACAAACTCCACGAAACCAGGGCATGCCACGCTTACGAGTTTTATGTTCTTTTGGCTAATTTCCTTAATTGCATTGTCATACGCTTGACTATTTATAGTTCCAACTGTTCCGATAACACCTATTCTTTTTGTAACCGAGACTTCAGCAACTGCCTGAGCTCCAGGGTGAATGACACCCACTATGGGGACTTCTGTGGACGCTCGTAAATTATCTTCCGCTGCAGCTGATGCTGTGTTACATGCAATTACGATCATTTTTACATCGTGCTCATCGATAAGGTAATTAGATATTTGATCTGAATAAGATTTAACTTTTTTTAATGGTTGAGGCCCGTACGGGTATCTTGAAGTGTCACCGAAATAGACAATATCTTCAGATGGCAACAAGTCTATTATCGCTCTAGCGACAGTAAGTCCACCGAAACCTGAATCGAAGATTCCTATTGGCTGGCTACTTGACACATATCTAATCGTAGAGGCATTTCATAAATTAGTTAGAAAAGTTGCATAGAAGATATCGAAATTCCTAGAAGTAAATTATTGATTCAATAGAATTAGCGACATCATCTAAGTCACCGAACCATGCTCCAGTGGAGAGATACTTCCATCCTCCATCACAGACGATAAACACGATAACTCCTGTTTCGACCTTTTCGGCAACTCTAATTGCCCCTGCCAGAGCCGCCCCTGAAGAGATGCCTGAAAAAATTCCGCACTCGCTTGCTAATTGTCTTGTGTAATATATTGACTCTTGCGGGCGTACTATTCTTTTGCCATTAAGAATTTCTAATCCTTTCCAATTCTCAAAGACTGGAGGTATGAAGCCATCATCTAAGCTTCTTAGTCCCTGAACTATTTCTCCAGAAGGCGGTTCCACTGCAAGAATTTGTATGTCTTTGTTTTGTTCGCGAAGGAAAGTTCCCACACCCATGAGTGTTCCCGAAGTTCCCAGCCCTGCTACAAAGTGCGTTATACCTGGAACATCATTCAAGATTTCTGGGCCTGTCGTTTCATAGTGAACTTGAGGGTTTGATTCATTACCATATTGATACAGAAAGACCCAGTCTGGGTTTTTCTCTGATATTTCCTGAGCAAGTTTCACTGCACCGTTAGAACCTAACTCTCCAGGAGAAGAAATGATCTCAGCACCCCATACCTCCAGCAATTGTTTTCTTTCAATCGAAACATTCTCAGGCAAAACAATTTTAAGTTGGTAGTTGCGCATCGATGCAATCATCGCAAGCGCAATACCCGTATTTCCAGAGGATGGCTCAATTAAGGTACATCCCGGTTTAAGTAACCCCTCTTTTTCAGCTTGCAAGACCATTGACTTAGCAATGCGGTCCTTGACTGACCCTGCAGGGTTTTGATTCTCTAGCTTGGCATAAATTTTTACATCGGAATTAGGGCTAAGTTTTGATACATCAACTACTGGAGTGTTCCCTATGAGGTCAAGGATTGTTTGATGGATTGCCATATCTAATTATGACGTCTTTTTTACAATTCAACACTGCGACATCGGTCTTAGGAAGTAATGAAGCTAATTTCTTCTTCAGTTATTTCTTCGTTCCTGATTCGGAAACTCCTGATTGCAGGCTCACTTTCTTGGAGCGAAACTATTAGATAGTGCCATGTACCTAAAGGATCAAAGTTCCCTGCGTCCTTAACATCTGTTGGCGAAGGATACGCAGGAGTGTGCGTATGACTATGCATTACTCCTATGATTTGCTTTTCTTCGGCATCTGCAATGCCTTCCACTTTCATCATTTCCAATGGATCCAATTGGTAGATTATTTCTGATTTTACGACATTCTCCATCGGATAGAAGCATGCAATAATACTTGAACCGCGATTTGCAGAAAAGAGCCCACATGCTTCGTTCGGCAATTCATCAATAGCATGTTTGATTATTTGGTTTTTGATGTCTTCGTTTAGAGCGAGCATCCTTATATGCTACAACAAACTTTTGTGTGAGTTATGGTGAGTAAATAGCTCTCTTCCCAACTTAAGGCAAATATTGGCGCTACCCTCAGGTCATCATGGCTAATTCAGGAAAGCGTATTGTTGTAACTAATCGTCAAGCTAAGAGGGAATTTGAGATTTTTGAAACGATAGAAGCTGGCATGGTTCTGCAGGGAAGTGAAGTTAAATCATTACGTAATAGTCAAGCTCAATTAGCAGAGGCCTTTTGTAGAATACATGACGGAGAAATTTGGCTGAATTCTTGTCACATCAGCAAGTATGACCATTCAAGTCCCAGCTTCTCTCACGAACCAGACCGACCAAAGAAACTTCTTTTACATAAAAAGGAGATATACAAGTTGCAGGCTCAAGTTGACCAAAAGGGCCTTACGCTGATTCCGCTTTCAATGTATTTTAAGAACGGGAAGGCAAAGGTGGAATTGGCTTTGGCTAGGCGAAAGAACCTTGTTGACAAGCGTCGCCAGTTGGCTCAACGAGAAGCAGATCGTGAGGCTCAACGAGCTGTCTCACGAAAGATAAAGCAGGGGTTTACCGATTAGCTGCTGACATACCAGCTATATATCCAAATGTCATGGCTGGCCCGATTGTTCCTCCGGCCCCGCCGTAAACCATTCCAGTTGGTGCAGCCATTGCATTCCCTGCAGCATAAAGGCCGTTTATGATCCCTCCATTTAGCGAGAGCACCCTACAATTAGCATCTGTTTTAGGCCCTCCATTAGTTCCAAGTGCACCACCCTCGACCTTGATGGCATAGTATGGCGGGGTTGCAAGAGGCTGGAGTGTTGCCCTAATTCCTTCTTGTGACTGGTCGCCATTAAAAGTGTCATAAGCGCTTTGCCCTCTTTTGAAATCTAGGTCTTCCCCCTTAAGTGCGAATTCATTGAAACGTTCAAAGGTTGATTTAAATGTGCCTGAGTTAACACTTAACAAGCTTGCAAGTTCTTCGACTGTTTCTGCTTTTAACATCCAGTCCGGAGCGTTATCTCCAGCAGGGCACCCCGCCACGTCGTATGACACTTTATGTTTATGGTCAAAGATGAGCCAGCACGGGTTGTTAGGGTATTCAAATTTCTGCGGGTCAAATGCGTGGAACACGCCCCCCATGGCATTGTAATTACCCGCTTCGTTTGTAAATCGTTTGCCGTATTGGTTGATCATAAATGAATGTGGGCGAGTTCGTTCCAAAAGTATGAGGCGGACTGATTCATGTCCGTATTGCATCTCGCCTGGCACTTTGACTACTGGAACCCACCAAGCATTTCGCATATTACCTAGTTTTGCTCCGACATTCATAGCCATCTGTAGGCCATCTCCAGTATTTTCAGGCGAACCCGCAGGGGCGTTCATTGGACCTCTTAGGAATGTTCTAACCAGTTCGCTATTCCATTCGAATCCGCCTGTAGCTATGATCACGCCCTTATGAGCTAGTACCTCGACATATTCTCCGTGTTCTTCTACTTGAACACCTTTGACACTGTCACCGTCAGCAAGAAGCTTTATTGCAGGTGTGTTGACTTTGGGTTCGATCCCTAAGTCCAAAAGTGCTCGGAGTAGTCCGCTTACAAGAGCTAATCCCATTCCTATTTGCCCCTTTTCGATACGCTCCCCTAAAATTTTGCGGTCAGGTGCGGCAGTAGCTCCTCCTAATGGTGTTTCGGTTAGCATTACTGGGGCACCCTTTTCTCGACCTCGAATTATTGAAGCCCATTCCCCAAGTTCAGGTAATGAAAATAAAGCATTATCTACTGACCGGCCTCCACCGGGTAAGCCACCTGGGTGTTCAGGGTGATAGTCGGGATAATCATGAATCAGGTGGAATGAGCAGGGAGTGACATCCTCAATCCACTTGAGCATTTTCGGACCGTTGTCAACAAATGTTGCAGCCATATCGGAATCTATTTGACCCAACGAAAGCGACTCAAGATACGATAATGCTTTCTCTCGGGAGTCTTCTACGCCCGATCCCTCTTGCAGATGATTGTTTGGAATCCAAATGATTCCGCCACTCATAGCCGTAGTTCCGCCTATAAGTTCAGATTTCTCAAAAATACGCACAGAAGCGCCATTATGGGCTGCTGCAAGACCAGCAGTTAGGCCTGCTGCTCCTGTACCCAAAATGATCACATCACATTGCTCACTCAAGATTGTCCTCCTTTGTTATTGTGTCACAATTACCCGCTATCGTGATAATTTGATGGGTTTCACATGAGGCCTTTCTAAATAGCTATTTGACAAGGGGCTGATCGGTTTCGACGTGGCGGTTGTTTCGTCGGATCGTGCGACCGGAGTTGCTCAGACTCCAAAACGGGGCACACAAAGACACGGCAATTCTCGTGTCGCTCTCGCCGCCTAATACAGGCGTTAGAGAGTCATTGGGACCAGTAATGATACCCGGGGCCTGATCACTACAGCCTGGCAACAGAAGTAGTGGTGGACAGCTGGGAAAGACCGCTGACGTTGGGAAAGACCAATGACATCGGAGAAAGATCCGGGGGTGTGGTCATCAGACCCAACTGACCCGGCAGAGTGGATACCGAAAACCACAAACTCGGGAATGGTCGTATCGCGGACGGTGAATCCGAAACGGACGGGGGTTCGATTCCCCCCAGCTCCACCAATCACAACTAATACCCTATTAAACCCCATGGTTTAATTGCCCTTGTTTATATCTGTATATAACATGACAACGTGAATGACGTAGTAGTTCCTGAGCCTAGCATTATCCATGGCGAATTTTGGGTTCGACCACAGAAGCAGATTGAGGCTGACTTGGCAGAATATCGCACCCAATACCCAGTCGCATTTGTACCTGAGCCACAAATGCCTGAAGGTTCGCCCATTCCTCAAGGAAAGGGAACCTGGATCCTAACCAAACACGCCGATATCGCCTATGCCTCAAGAAATCCAGACATTTTTAGTTCTGCGCAAGGAATAACTATCCTTGATAGTCCCCCTGAATTTAATGAATTTTTCAATTCGATGATCGCTATGGATGACCCCCGCCATGCGCGACTGCGAAGAATTGTCTCAAAAGGGTTCACTCCTAGGATGCTTTCTAAGCTTGAAGATTCAGTCCAAGGAGTGGCGGGTTCCATCATTGATGATGTCTGCGAAAAGGGGGAGATTGATTTCATTGTGGATGTCGCCGCTGCATTACCTTTAAAAATTGTCTGTGACTTGATGGGTATTCCGGCCTCATATTACCAGGAAGTCTTTGATTGCTCGAATGTGATTCTCGGAGCCGGAGACTCAGAATATGTACCCCCCGGTGGAGATATTCTGTCTGCTATTCTCGAAGCTGGTATTACATTGCAGTCCATCATGACCGAAGTAGCTAAGTCTAAAGTCGGAATTGATAGCGAGGACTTAACAAGCAAACTCGTCAACGCAGATCTTGAGGATGACAAACTTACTAGTGGCGACTTAGCAAGTTTTTTTATTCTCTTGGTTGTTGCTGGGAATGAAACAACTAGGAATGCTATTGGTTGGGGCCTTAAATACCTCACAGACAATCCAGAGCAACGCAAAATTTGGGAATCTGATTTTGACGCCATTGCCCCCACAGCAGTCGAAGAGATAGTTCGTTTGGCTAGCCCAGTCACCTACATGCGGCGGACAACAACTCAGGACGTCGTTATTCGAGGACAGGAGATAAAAGCTGGCGATAAAGTTTGCATGTTTTACCTCGCTGCTAATCGAGATGAAGAGGTCTTTGATGACCCCTACAAGTTTGACGTGCTTCGCCAACCAAATAATCATGTTGGATTTGGCGGCCCAGGTCCTCACTTTTGTTTGGGAGCGCATCTGGCGCGCCGTGAAATTACTGTAATGTTTCGTGAATTATTTCGCCGATTGCCAGATATTGAGGCTTGCGGTGAAGCTGACGTATTAGCTGCTAGTTTCATCCACGGAGTGAAGCATCTGCCAGCTAGATTTACTCCTACCAAACCAGTAAATATCTAAGGAGAAATTATGCCAAGCATCCCGTTAACATTCAACGAAGTTACACCACAATGGCTCAGCGAAGTTCTAGACGCTAATGTGACGAGCTTTGAATCCGAAAAGATAGGTGAGGGAGTCGGCCTTATGGGCGATATCTACCGAGTAGAACTCAACTACGCATCAAACGAACCAGAGATGCCCCCATCTGTGGTAGTTAAACTTCCTTCCTCCTTTGAAGAGAACAGACAGCAGGGAATCGCTTTAGGCATGTTTGAGGCAGAAGTAAAATTCTATGATGAATTGGGCGATGCTACCGGAACGGGACTTCCTAATATTCATTTTGCCTCCATAAATTCTGGCACTGCCGAATTCGTTATTGTCATGGAAGATCTATGCAATCTAACCATGGTTAATCAAGCTGCAGGCATGTCTCAGCGGCAAGCCTTAGCAGCGGTACGAGTCCTAGCAAAGATCCACGCTGCATGGTGGGAGAAAGTCCAGATTGATGAACTTGAATGGATACCTTCTATGGTTGGGCCACGCATAGAGTATGTTGATCAAGTCCTTCCAGATATCTATCCTATCTATGCAGCAACCTTTGAGGAAAGTTTGCCAGAGGGTGGTGCTGAACTCCTTCAGGTTTTTAGCAGGTCCTACCTGAAACTCAATGCTGCGCTTGCCAAGCGTGCCCCATGGACTCTAGCTCACCAGGACTACAGGGTAGAGAACATGCTCTTTGGCAATGCTGAGAATGACGAAGTCACAGTAATAGATTGGCAAGGTATCGGAAGAGGGCCTGGCGCATACGATCTTGCTTACCTACTCGGCGGGTCAATGGAAACTGATTTGAGGAGAGATAGCGAAAGAGATCTCGTAACTGCTTACCACTCTGAGCTTTGTAATAACGGGGTTAAAGATTACAGCCTTGATAGCGCTTGGAGCGATTACGGTTTCGCGCATCTATTAGGAGGACTGGCAACCTCTGTCTTCGCTGGCGGAACCCTTGATTTAAGTAACGAACGAGGCAAGGAATTGATAACCATGATGTCAGAGCGGCATGTTACGGCTGCACTGGACCATGGTGGATTAGACCAAATACCAAAATAAGCTTCTCTTGCAGGCATCCAATATAATTTAAGTGCCACTTTTTTAATGATATTTTGTCCTGTGGTCCGTATAAGAAGCTAAATGCCATTCCTAGCAATATGAGTATAGATAAAGTCTTCGACCCCGATTATAAATAAAAGCATTTCTATTGAGGATTAAGGGGCTAGCGATCCCCAAGCTTGAGCTAATTCAGGTTCTCCAAAAATCTCTAGACCCTGCGGATCCCTACCCCAAAGGTAGAGCAAAAGGGCAATGGCGCTTCCACGAACTGCCACATCTCCCTTAGCATGTTCTCGGGTAACGACAATCTCGTTATCCAATGGTTCTATAAGCCACTCCCCCTCCCCATCAGTACGGTGAAGATGGATAGAACCATCTGGATAAAGAAATTCCTTGTTTGGGTTCATTGAGCGTTGCAAGGCCCCATCTATGTACTCATCTATTCCATCACAAGCAACGTCACCATCAACTTCAATGAATTCTCCAATTATTGATTCGACATCTCTCATATGCAGAAGCGTTTCATGCGTCATGCGCCTGATGAAGAATCCAACATCTTGGTCTTTCCCAAAGGTCCACACAGGAGTCATGGGATCGCTGTTACTCAGCACTCCGAAAAGGTCAGAGAATTTTCCCATAGCCCATTCGCGCTTATCATTTTCTGGCGGTATCGGGAATGGGGCTGTTGGTTTCTCAAGGCTTCCAGATTCAATAATTGAAGTTACCCACCCATAGACTATCCCTACATGGGCCATTGAATCGTTGACACTCCAGCCTGGGCATTGTTCTACCGGCTCAGACTCTTGCCCTTCAGCTACTGTAAACAAGCGATTTCCGAATAATTCTAGCGAGCCGAGCAATCGGTTAGCATCAATCATTTGCACTTCCCTCCGTAGCCCAACGAATTCCCTCTAACATTTTTTTTACATCTTCTGCTGTAGTTTCAAAGCTGGTCATTAGACGTACTTCATTTTCCTGTTCCCAATCATAGAAATAGCTCCAATCTTGGAGAAGCCTTCTTGATCGTGCGGGAAGTTTTAGAAAAACAGCATTTACTTCTGTGCTTTGAGTAAGTTCGACCCCCTCTATAGGTTTAATCCCATCGGCTAATTGAGCAGCCATCATATTCGCATGCGAAGCATGCTTGAGCCAAAGGTCGTTTTCTAGCATTGTTGAGAACTGGGCTGATATATAGCGCATTTTTGATGGGAGTTGTGCTGACTGCTTTTGAATATACTCTGCGGCAGTTGATAATTCTTCGTTGAAAACTACGATAGCTTCCCCATAAGCCATGCCATTTTTAGTTCCACCAAAACTTAGAATATCCACGCCTAAATCGCAGGTGAATTCAGCGACGGAAAGACCTAATGCCGAAGTCGCATTTGCGATTCGAGCTCCATCCATATGGACACGCAGTCCAGACCGTTTACAGATGTCAATTAGCTCTTTCAATTCATTAACCGAATAAAGTGTTCCATACTCGGTAGATTGCGTTAGAGAAATTGCCCCAGGTTGAGCGTGATGCACAATCCCTAAGACCTCAATTTCCTTTTCTAGCATCTCTGGTTTTATTTTTGCATCCGCGCTATCAAGATCAATCAGTTTCGCGCTTAGAAATTTTTCAGGCGCTGCGCATTCATCAATATTTATATGCGATGATTTGGTACATATAACGGCTTCCCATGGTTTTAGCATTGCCTGCAAACCTACGACATTCGCACCTGTCCCTCCATAAGCCAAGAGAGTAGTAACCTCCCGTTTGAATAGCGCGTTCATCTGTTCTCGAAGCTTTTCGGTATAAGGGTCGTCACCATACCCGATAGCAGGGCCGCTATTTACATCACTGATCGCTGCTAGCACCTCAGGAGATATTCCTGAAGTATTATCGCTGGCAAAAGATGTTGATGGTGCCTCGGGAGTCATGGGTTGACTTTATCCGCTAAATGAGCTCACGAGATAGGTTATACAAATTCCGATGCGGGATTGTTAAACATCTAAGAATCGATACGCAGCAATAGCTGACCCAACAGACCCCACCAAAGCACCAATACCAAGAAGCAAGAACCCGATTTCCCATACGTCACCGCTTGCAACCGCAAAACTTTGCAGGATATTTAGCACATTATCGCTTGATAGCCATTCTTCGAACGCCCTGTTTGCACCGTAGACAGAAGCTGTTCCCAAAGCCGCCCCTATTAACCCTTGAAATGTGCCTTCAAGCATAAATGGGATCAGGATAAACCAATTGGTAGCACCCACAAGCTTCATAACCTCTATCTCGCGGCGACGGGCGAACATAGCCATACGGATCGTATTCAAAATTAAGAGCAATCCTGTAGCCAAAAGAATAATACCGGCTCCTAGAACTACCCAGCGAATAACATCCGTGGCTGTTTCTATCTTTGAAATTTCATCTGTTGCGCGTACTACTTTCTTAACACCGGGCTTAGCTTCAAAACCAGATGCAATTATCTCGATTGCCTCCGCATTCAGCTGTGCAGGTATCACGCGATAAGAGGAAGGGATAACGTCAGCGGTAACTAACTGTGTAATTTCTGGATTATCAGGAAAGTAATCTTCGTTAAATTCCTTTAAAGCTTCCTCTTGGCTGACATAACGGTAAGAGGAAATCCCAGTGGAGTTATCCAAATCAGTTTGTAGCAAGTTCTTTTGATTCTCGGTGATATCAGGCTGGACCCAGACTATAAATTCAACACCATTTTCCCACCTATCCGTAGCGTTATTTACTCCCTTTTGAAGGAGCAAAGCCACTCCAAGCAAACTAAGAGAAACGGCCACGGTCAGAACAGAGGCGAGTGTCAGAGTTAGGTTACGCCTTAGGTTTCTAGCCGTTTCCTTAACCAGATAATCAACATTCATATATGCAACGCCGATCTGTTACTCATAGACGCCTCGAGCTTGGTCTCTTATGATTTCCCCATTGTGAAGTTCAATAACTCGTCGCCTCATTGTGTCGACGATACCGCGATCATGAGTCGCCATAACTACCGTTGTCCCTGTTTCATTGATCCTCTCAAGAAGCCTCATAATTTCAACAGAAGTACCGGGATCAAGGTTTCCGGTAGGTTCATCAGCAAGAAGAATTAACGGGCGGTTCACAAATGCCCTTGCAATGGATACTCGTTGCTGTTCTCCACCTGATAGTTCGTGGGGAAAGCGATGCGTTTTCTCATGCAATCCTACTAATTCCAAAATAGCTGGAACCTGATCGCGAACGATGTGTTTGGGCGTACCGATAACTTCGAGGGCAAAGGCCACGTTCTGAGTGACTGTTTTGTTAGGCAAAAGTTTGAAATCTTGAAAGATGCTACCTATTTCCCTACGCATACGAGGAACTCTCCACTTACTTAGAGAGCCTATTTCCTTACCTGCGACATAGATGCGCCCAGTATCTGGCTCTTCTTCCTTATTTAGCAAGCGAAGAAAAGTTGACTTACCCGAACCAGACTGTCCGACTAAGAAAACAAATTCCCCTCTTTGTATATCACATGAAGCGTCACGCAAAGCTAGAACTTCACCCTTATACACCTTCGTGACATCTTCTAATTTGATCATTTGGCACCCTTATCGCTATTGAAAGATTAACACCTTGAAGTCTCCTTGTTGGATCACTGCTGAGTAAGTAGCCGATTGGCAATTGGCGATAGCGAGGGTCTAGATAGTTACATTTCGTTATATTCTGATCGAACCCAGCGTAAATACGATTCGATAAAGGGATCAATTTGACCATTGAGAACATTTTCAACTGCACCAATCTCAAAATTCGTCCTCAAGTCTTTTACCATCTGGTAAGGCTGCATCACGTATGATCTAATTTGGCTTCCGAATCCAACATTTTTATTTTCTCCCCTGATACTTGCTATTTCATCTTCTCGCTGCTGCCGCTCAAGATCATGCAACTTCGAAGCTAACATCTGCATACACTTTTCTTTATTCTGATGCTGGCTTCGCTCGTTCTGACATGACACAACAACGCCTGAAGGCAGATGTGTTATACGCACAGCAGAATCGGTTACGTTAACGTGTTGACCACCAGCTCCCGAAGATCGATAAGTATCAATCCTAAGTTCTGTTTCCTCAATATCAATTTGATCAGGCACCTCCTCAAAGAATGGAACCACGTGCATCGAAGCAAAGGAAGTATGGCGATTCGCCTGCTTATTAAATGGGGAAATCCTAACTAAACGATGAACACCATGTTCGGATTGGAGCATTCCATACGCCCTTCTACCTGTGACTATAAATTCAGCTGATGATATTCCCGCTTCTGTTCCCTCCGAGACTGCTGTGACGTCGAAGGATAAGCCTTTTTGCTCAGCCCATCGCTGATACATTCTTAGAAGCATTTCAGCCCAGTCTTGTGCTTCCGTGCCTCCTTCACCTGACTGAATATGGCAAACAGCATCTCTTTCATCATGTTCTCCAGTAAATAATGACCGAAGTTCCAGCTCGGTGAACTCACTCTCAATATCATGTAGGAGCTGATTCGCTTCCGTAAGAATAGCGTTATCGCCTTCCTCGCTGGCAAGATCGATAAGGGTTTCTGCGTCTTCAATCTTGAGATTCAAATTTTCATAAACAGTTATGTCTTCAGAAATTTCCGCTAGCTCTTGGCTTAATTTCTTGGCGCTTTTTGCGTCATCCCAAAAGTCTGGTTGGGCTACCAAATCTTCCAGCTCTATTTTGCGATCTATGATTTCTTCTATTCGCAAGTATGTAGATGCTTCTTGTAGCCGATTCTTCGCTTCTCGAAGGTCCGGTAATGATTCAGACATGAATTAAACCTTACCCTAGAGTCTTCCCTGCGTTGGCTTAAGGCGAATTAACGCCCACAGCATTGTTTAAATTTCTTTCCTGATCCGCATGGGCAGGGATCGTTCCTTCCTGTCTTTTCGAATTCGCTTTTCACTACAGTCTGCTGTTTGGCTGATTTGTCCTCTTCGACAACGGCAGGAACATTCTCGATGGGAGCTCCGGCGGACGTATTAGAACTGATAGCAGCAAGAGCACCGGATGCTATTTCGTCTGTCCCCGAGTACTGCACATTTTGAGATTGGTCGAGAGTATCTTTATCATTATCAGTACTTGGATTGTCACCTATCTCAATGTGGCTGACGTACTTTACAAAGTCTTCGCTTACAGAGTCCATCATCGTCTCAAACATTTCAAATCCCTCACGTTGCCATTCTGTCAAGGGATTTTTTTGCCCCATAGCACGTAAGTGGATTCCTTCTTTCAAATAATCCATAGAGTACAAATGGTCTCTCCATCTTTGGTCGAGAATTCGGAGCATGATTTGCCCCTCCACTTGCCTCATCACATCAGGCGTGAGTTCTTGTTCGCGACTTTCATAGAACTGTATGGCACTTTCCATAGCTTCTTCGTAGAGTGCATTTACATCTTGATGTTTGTCCAGCTCAGATAATTCAATCTTTTGGGGCCATAACCCCTGTAGAGCAGTTACTAATCCCTCTAGGTCCCAGTCCTCTTTGTGGTCTGTTGGGCAGTATGTATTCAGGGCATCGTCAATTACCGCTGCAAAGTTATTGATCGTATCCTCTCTTAAGTCTTCTCCGCTCAAGATTTCATTCCGGCGCGCGTAGATTACCTTTCTCTGTTCATTCATGACCTCGTCATATTTCAGAACATTCTTTCGGGTTTCGGCGTTTCGTTGTTCAACAGTATTTTGTGCTCTTTCTATGGCTTTTGAAACAAACTTGTCCCCTAAAGGTGCATCATCAGGTAGTGCTTTTTTCATTACGAAATCCATTGCGCCTGTAGCGAAGAGTCTCATGAGCTCATCTTCTAAGGAAAGGTAGAATCTTGACTCTCCAGGGTCTCCTTGCCTTCCAGATCGACCTCTTAACTGGTTGTCGATACGGCGACTATCGTGTCGCTCAGTTCCTAGAACGTAAAGACCGCCGACGTCTTTGACTCTTCTTCCTTCATCAGAGCATACAGACTGATAATTTTCTAGGAGCTCACTGTATCTGCTGGCGCCCAGTTTGTCAGATTGCTCTAATCCTTCTGCACGGAGATCTCTTTCAGCTAGCGCTTCTGGGTTTCCACCAAGAATGATATCGACGCCTCGTCCGGCCATATTTGTTGCTACTGTGACTGAGCCTATACGCCCAGCTTGAGCTACGACATCAGCTTCTTTGGCATGAAGCTTAGCATTCAACACATTGTGGTGAATGCCCCTCTTATCGAGCAGGTCAGATACAAGTTCCGATTTCTCCACCGATATTGTGCCTACAAGAATCGGTTGACCTTTCTCGTTACGCTCAATAATGTCTTCTACCAACGCATTATATTTACCCATTTCCGATCGATAAATATAGTCCACTTGATCCTTCCGAACTATTGGCAGGTTTGTAGGGATAGGAACAACGTGCAAGCCATATGTATTATAGAATTCTGCTGCTTCAGTTTCAGCGGTTCCTGTCATGCCAGCAAGTTTCTCATAGAGTCGGAAATAGTTTTGAAGTGTAATCGTTGCCAACGTTTGGTTTTCTTCTTTGATTGATGCTCCTTCTTTGGCTTCAACAGCTTGGTGAAGGCCATCACTCCATCTTCTTCCATCGAGCACGCGACCCGTGAACTCATCAACTATCTTCACTTCACCATTTGTGATGATGTATTCCTTATCCTTATGAAAAAGTTCCTTTGCCTTCAAAGCAACTTGAAATTGATGAACTAGATTTGCAGAAATTCCTTCATAGAGGTTGTCAATACCTAGAGCTTTTTCTACTGCTGTCACTCCACTTTCAGTTGGAGCAACTGTCCTCTTCTCTTCATCGACCTCGTAATGTTCATCTCTGTTTAGACGTTGGACTATCTCTGCAAACTGGTAATAAATTTTCGCTGCGTCAGCCAATTTCCCACTGATTATGAGAGGTGTTCGGGCTTCGTCAATGAGGATGCTATCAATTTCGTCAACAATGCAATAGTTATGACCCCGCTGAACCTTATTTTCTAACGACATTGTCATGTTGTCTCGAAGATAGTCAAATCCCAATTCGTTATTGGTTCCATATGTTATGTCTGCATCGTATTGCCGCCTTTTATGTTGAGTATCCCTACTTCCTGGGACGACTAGCCCGACCTCTAGTCCAAGCCACTTATAAATCTGCCCCATCCATTCAGCATCGCGTGTCGCTAGATAATCATTTACGGTTACGACGTGGACCCCTTTACCCGATAGAGCATTCAGATATATTGGCAACGTTGAGGTCAAAGTTTTACCTTCACCTGTT
>DLTU01000049.1:0-2276 GCA_002500385.1 Candidatus Neomicrothrix sp. UBA7828
TCAGGCTTTATACTTGTGTCTTTCACGTCGTAAGCATTCAGGAAGCCACTGCAATCAGCTTGCAGGAGAACGTCATCGATAACGACAGGAGAGCTCCACAAGGGGCCTTGAATGAGGAATTCCCAACGGATTTCACCTGTGATCTTATCTATTCCTATAACCCGCGCTGAGTCGGTAACAATGATGACTAAATCTTTGTGCAGAGCGGCTGTTGCCCAAACACCATCTGGTAGTTCATCGTTGTCAAATATTGACCAAACGAGTGGATCATCGGGATTGGAAGGGTCTAATTTGATGAACTGCCCTACTTGCAATGAGCGGTTAAATCCTCTTTCGTATTCAACGCCAACATACAAATAACCTTCTTCATCTACAACAATTGTTGCGTCTACGTCATCACCAACCCAGTAACGAAAATTGCGAACAGGATCATCACCTACCGAGAGCAACGACAAGTCCCATCCTTGAACAAGACCTCCAGAATTCGCGAAATATGCAGTATCTCCGCTGATGGCAACGGAACCTTCGATGGAGACATTACTTCCAACGGTATTTATCAAGTCATCGTCATATCCGGGCGCAGCGAAAACGAGTTCTGGCTCCGCCATTACGAAACCGTCATCGTCATATGACCGGTTGAGTTTAATGATGTGAAATACTGAATTCTCTCCACCTACGAAGAGATAATCATTAATTACGAGCGGTGCGCCATCCCAGTCATTATTCCATACGCTTCCTTCAACAGTGTCTGAGTCGAGGCTCCAAAGAACTAATGGTTCCCCCCGATCTATCGCCACGAGCCGAAGTAAGTCATCTCTGCCACCGGTGTATACGATTGGGAAACCGTCTGGGTCTACGGTCACTGATCCCTTGATGATGTCATCTGTTTGCAATGGTTTTAATAGTTGGTTTCCTGTATCAGCGTCAAGAAAATGAATAGCTCCGTCTAAAGCACCAAAGATGGTCCAGGTGATGCCATCACGTTCAAAAATAGCTGGTTGCCCTGTCCACCCAAGACCGCACCATTCCTCGTATTGGTAATCAAGCATGGTAGTGCCACACAGGAGAGTGTTACGAGGGTATTGCCATTTCAATTCAGGGTTTCTAGGTATTGGGCCTGTTCCATAAAAGGTTCGTGTTGGGTTTCCGCGAAAAGTAAGCAATCCGTCAACTGTTGTACCCCAAGGTGAACCTACTGATGAAGGGTCAACCCAACCTGGGTAGGGGTCTGGGGAGATCATCACGCTCGGCACAGGTTCAGGTTCGAGAGGGGCCTCAACTTCCGGTATGACAGTTGGAATAGGCGTAGGAATGACCTCAGGAGTTTGAAAAACTTCTTCTATTGACTCCGTTGATTGCGTTAAAAGCCAGATCCATGCTCCGACCGCCGCTCCGAGGGCAAGCAGGATAATAGGTATCATCCAGCGTAGAATTCTGCTGCTAGTCGATTGGGTCGGTTTGGCGTAACGAGGGATATATGGTTCCAAATTGGACTCTTATCGGCCTTTAAATTGAGCTGATCTTCGTTCAACAAATGACGCAACTCCCTCTTTAGCATCATCTGAAGCTAACAATTTTGATTGAACTGGCCCCATAGCATTAACAGTTGCCTTGAACCCCTCATCAATCCAGCGCTTTGATGATGCTTTGGTTTCTTGTACTGCTAGTGGTGCCATTTCGCATATCCTTGCTGCTACATCCAGCGCTCTTGTCAATTCAGATCCAACCGGAACTATCTCCTGAACAAGACCGATCCGATATGCTTCTTCAGCATCAAATTCATCACATGTAAGAAGGTGATACATTGCATTGCCCCAACCGCCACGTTCAACGAAACGAATAGTAGCCCCACCGGTAGCGTGTATTCCGCGAGCTGGTTCCAGCTGAGAGAAGCGGCAATTATCAGCGGCGATGATTATGTCACCAGCTAAAGCAAGCTCAATGCCAAATGTATACGTGATGCCCTTCACTGCAGTGATAATGGGTTTTCTACATGCACGTCCTAATGCCATGGGGTCCACGCGAGAACTCTGATTGGTATGAGATCTGTCATTCGAAGACATTCTGTCTGTCCATTTTGGCAAGTCAAGGCCAGCTGTGAAATGGTCACCATGTGCGAATAAAACACCGACCCATAATTCGTCATTAGTATCAAGTTCTGTCATTGCATCGACGAGTTGGGTTGCCATGGTTGGGGTATAACCGTTTAGTTTTTCTGGACGATTTAAACCTATGAGAAGGATATGATCCTTTACTTCTGTTGTTATTGAACCTTC
>DLTU01000049.1:2598-2762 GCA_002500385.1 Candidatus Neomicrothrix sp. UBA7828
TTATCAGTCATACAATGACATTAGTGCCTTTGTCTACAGTTTTGTCAACAACTCTATCTGGGTGTTCAGTCGTCGTTCACGACTCGGAATGCTCTTTGGAGAAGAGGATTCTCTTCACTGGGCTGCATATCCTGTTCTTCATCCCAAAATGTACCTTGCGTTAC
>DLTU01000049.1:3179-20514 GCA_002500385.1 Candidatus Neomicrothrix sp. UBA7828
GCTTCTTCAAGATCAATGCTTATCGGTGCTGAAATTTCTTGTTGCGCATGAACATCTTCAATAGGGATTTCTATATTGATTTCAGGTTCCACGTAGGCATCTTGCAATATCTCAACTTCGGTTTTAGCCTTAGCCTCTTTACGCTTCATAGCCTTTTTAGACTTTCTCACTTTTTTGCGACCGGTAGATCGCTCATCGATGAGTTCCCAACCTTGTGGAACGGTAATTCTAGCCGCATGAATTTCACATAAAGCCGAGCCGTCTATAGCTTTATCGTGATCGGTATCAACAATCCAAGCTCTCCTGCTTTGCGGAATCATTAGAAGTACACATGCCGCTTCTCGGGCACATCCAACTCGGTTGCAATAATCAGTTCTCTCCACGTGAAAAAAGTACCTCATCAAGTCTTCAAGGGTTGTGACTATGTACGAAAATTTATGATTTTGTAAATCTAAGCAAAGTATTTAACCCGACACAATGCTGTTTTGAGCGAAGCGATCTCACATTTAAAGAGGCGATTGTTTGCTTTTGACTTAAGATGATAGAGACGTAGGAGGCATGATTATTTCTTGGATTTCACCTGAAACACTTTCTCAGCAATTTGAATTATGTGGGGTAACCGAAGGATCCTATGTTGTTATACTGACCGATAATTTAGTAACTGATCAATTTCAAGCAAACAATCTGGATGGTCTGGAGAAATTGGGTTGCCGTTTTGATATCTTCAACATCCAGTGGGACCAGAAAGAGACAACAACAATCAAGCTTCAAAGCGAAGGCCTTCGTAGTGCTTTAACCCAAGCTGATTTAGTAATAAATCTTACTAATAGCCTTACACATGAAATTATTGAGAATTCTCGTCTAAATCAGAAACGTATCCTTTGCATTAGAACTTCAGAGTTTGAACCCTATAGTCATTCGATGACCAGCGCAGGAGTGCTGCAACGATCGGACCGGATACAAACCCTGCTTCCTAACACGGAACACATATCTATCAACACTGAAGCTGGAACTAATCTAATGTTCAGCACTGATGCTTTAAAGAATGATAGCTATACCGGAGTGCCTGAAAAAGAAGGATATCTGGCAAACTGGCCAGCCGGCTATATCAACTTTTCCACTGATGCAACTGGATTAGATGGAGAGATTGTTTTAATGCCCGGCGATATCGTAAACGATGCTCTTCATCTAGTGAAAAGCCCTGTTGTATTACAAATTCGTGGAGGGAACATTGTTGAAATGATTGGAGAATCAAGCGATGCGAATCTTTTAAAAGCCCAATTAGAATCTTTTTCAGATCGTGAGCATGCTTACATGTTGAAAGGATTTTCTATTGGCTTAATTTATTTCAGAAGCGACTACTTCTCTGGCCCATTTGATCCCAGAAAAGTAAGTGCTGTAGGCACAGCTCTTCGAGGCGGTTGGGTAACTCTGATATTTGGTAACAACGTAGCAAATTCACTCTGTGTAACTCTTACATCCCCCAACTTGCTATTTGATAATGTTGAGATATTCCTCAACGGAGATTTTGCTGCGACGATGGAACCTGACATCTATGAATTAGCATTAATGGGCCTTTAGACTTATTTTAATCCTTAAAATTAGTTAAACATTTAAGTCAAAATTAGTCTGGACCGAAATAGATTCGTGATGTAGCCTGCCCACTAGGACACTATAAAGGGATGAAATGAAAATATTCTTGTGCGCCATCGTAGGTGCTTCATTTATATTAAGTGCGTGTGGAAGCAGTGACTCAAATGACGGACCACCGGATACAACTGAAGTTGAAATACCAATTGAAACACAAGAGGAAGAAATTACTGAAACACCTGTTGTCGTAGAACCCACGCCGACAGCAGAAATTGTAATACCTACTCCTGCTCCCTTAATCCATACAGTTCAACCAGGTAATTCGTTGAGTCAAATAGCTCAAAGCTATGGGGTTCCTATTGAACTTCTTGCCGCAGAAAATGGAATAGATGATTACAACCTTATTCAAGTGGGTCAAGAAATTGTAATTCCGCTAATTGAAGATGAGGAAGAGTAATTACGCTTCCTACTTAAATTAACTTTCAGTGATTTGAATCGAATGAATCACTACGTCTGTTACAGGTCTATCTCCGGGCTGAGTTTGGACTCGTTGCATTTCATCTGCAACTTCTAACCCTTTTACGACCTTTCCAAACAAGGAATACTGAGGTGGTAACCCTACTCCGCTTTGTCCAGTCACTATAAAGAATTGGCTTCCATTAGTGTTGGGCCCTGCATTAGCCATTGCGATAGAACCAATTTCGTATCGGCCAGGGGCGGGAAGTTCATCCTCGAAACGGTAACCTGGTCCTCCTCTTCCGGAACCTTCTGGGCATCCACCTTGGCACATAAACCCATTAATAATTCTGTGAAAGATCAATCCATCGTAATAGTGGTACCGAGAAAGAAACACAAAGTTGTTCACAGTGACAGGGGCATTAATAGCATCTAAATGGATGACCATATCGCCCATTGATGTCTCCATCGTAGCCGTGTAGTTTTTTGTTGTGTCTATACACATAGGTGGCTGTTCTGCGAATTGAGTTATTCGTTCGCTGGAACCATCTGCATTCGGGCAATCAGTCATAAGTTTCCTTTTCAATTATTGTTTTGACGTAACCCTAGCCTGCAATTTTTATTTGACCACACCATCCGCTGCTTGCGTCCATTATGAATCTACGATCCGCATATGGCGCAGAAACCTCAACGTGGAAAAATCCGGAAGATACGGCAAAAGCGAATGACCATCTCCTGCGAAATCTGTGATGTTACATGGAGAGGCAAACCGGGCGACTCATGCTGGAGCTGTGGCAATAAGCAAACAACGGTTGCTGTTCCGAATCAAGTCAAGATCGTCTCTTAAAACGGGAGGTGGCCAGTTGATGATCTAACCCCCGATGATCATCAACTGTTTAGAGCCACCCGTTTAACTTCCTAATGGTTTGTAGCCCCCCGGTCAACTAACCATCTTGAAGTCGAAGAAGTGTGTGTCATATGTCACAGTACACATATTTTAGACCGAAAGGCAACATTTACGAAAAAACTCTTTGCCATAGCCATGCATGAAAATTAGATCTCACTAAGATTAGTGATAATGTCTTCGAATATATTGATTCCAGGTGTAGTTGTAGTTGCATGCTTAATCATAATTTTTGCGATTTCGTTGGGAGGTCGAGAAAAGCCTCAACCAAAAATCTTTCAATTGCGAGTCCCGCAGAAAAAGAGAAAGCGCAATAGGCATCAGGACATACCCGATTCAGAGAAACATGACAGAATCCCGAGTAAACAAAGTCTTTCGCAATGGCATAAAAAATATGAAAGTGATTTACTGCATTTTTTTGAAATACTCGACTCACTAATCTTTAACAAAATTAAGATTGATGAAGGCGAAATTAGTTCAGAAATATTTGACAAGGTTAAGAAAGCGGGACTTGAGCATCCTTCTCCAGAGATTGGAGCTGAACTAACTGCAATGATTGGAACTGTAAACTCCGCTAACTTAGCTTTAGCAAAGGATTCCTCAGATTCTCTTGAGACCTTCAGAGAAACCTATCAGAATTATCGGTTTATCTGGGTTTCAAGAATGCGTCAATATATTGATGATCATGAACGTCTCATAAGCCTGCAAAAACCAATAGACTAGCAACTGTAATACTCCCCAAATCTACTCCCAAAGAAGGTTCTATGAGCGACGTCAATGAGGTTCACTCTGCCGCTGCACGTGCATCAAGCGCAACAAAGATTTACGGCAAAGGAGATACGCTTGTAACTGCATTAGATAGCGTTGATATCTCGTTTGAAGCAGGAAAATTTTCGGCGATTATGGGACCCTCAGGATCAGGAAAATCAACCTTAATGCATTGCATGGCTGGCTTAGACAATTTATCTAGTGGAAAGGTTTTTATAGGAGATACAGATCTCACGGAATTAAGTGAAAAAGAATTGACACTACTTCGTCGCTCAAACATTGGTTTCATTTTCCAATCATTTAACTTAGTGCCGACTCTAAATGCTTTAGAAAATATCACACTCCCAATTGATTTATCTGGCAACAAAGTCGACAGGGATTGGGTTGATCAAATCACTGAGGTTGTGAACTTATCTGACCGACTTAAACATAAACCGAGTGAGTTATCTGGCGGCCAACAGCAACGTGTTGCTGTTTCGAGAGCTCTCGCAAGTAAACCGAATATCATTTTTGCTGATGAGCCAACAGGAAACCTTGATTCAAAAACAGGAAGCGAAATCTTAAACTTTATGAGTCTCGCTACAACGGATTTGAACCAAACCATAGTCATGGTCACTCATGATCCTGTGGCAGCGAGTTACTCGGATCGCGTAATTTTTTTGGAAGATGGCAGAGTCGTTGGTGAAATAATTGAGCCTACGGCCGACAGTATCATTGACCGGATGCGGACCTTCGGTAGCTGAGTCTCACATGGCTTTATTTCAACTTGCAGTCAAGAATGCCTATTCGAAACCGGGTCGTTTCCTTCTTACATCTTTAGCTGTTTTAGTAGGTGTAGCTTTGACTACTGCAGTCTTTGTTTTCACAGACAGTTTACGAACAACTCTCGGAAACTTAAGCGAGGATATTGAGTCTGGCTATGACCTTGCGATACGTTCGGAAATTCCCTTTGGTAACCGGTTAGACGCTGCACCTATCAACCTTGGTTTACCAGATGAGCTTTTGGCAGTTGATGGAGTTGTAGGTGTTCAACCCCGAGTAATCGAGTTCGGAGTCATTCCAAACAGATCTGACGGTTCCGCAGCGATAGCGAATCGTGGACCCAACATTGGTGTCAATTGGGAAGAAACAGCACTGAACCCGAGATTGTACATTGCCGAAGGTAGGCCACCTACCGCTAATACAGAGTTTGCTGTTGATACTGATACTGCAGAGGATGATGATTTTGTTGTCGGGCAAACGTATGCCCTGCAAACACCCTCAGGACTTCTCGAGGTTCTACTTGTAGGCACTTTTAACTTTGCTGACCCAGAAGAAAATGCAGTTGTTGGGGCAAAGATTGTCGCCATGAACACGGAGGCATCAGTTCAATTTTTTAATGCTGGAATCGGGTTTGACGATATAACCCTGAGTGTTGAACCAGGATTTGACCAAACACGCGTCAGCAAAAACATTAAAAATATTCTTCCAACCGGTTTAGAAGTAGTAACGGTTGAGGATCTAGTCGAGGAACAAGCTGACAATTTCAATGAATTCATTGATATTTTCAGAACTATTCTTTTAGTTTTTGCGTTCATTATTTTAATAGTGGCAGCATTCATTATTTATAACGTGTTTTCGATAATTGTCGGTCAGAGAATACAAGAGATTGGTTTGCTCAGAGCGCTGGGTGCAACGGGTAAGCAAATTACTAACTCCATAGTTACAGAAGCATTGTGCGTGGGTATTTTTGCTACGGCATTTGGAATACTGTTAGGGTTCCCGATCGCATTTGGGTTACAGGAGCTACTTGCAGCATTGGAGTTCGGGCCTGATGAGAATTCTCTTCCAATAAATGCAACAACAATTATTGTTGGATCAATATTGGGCATTGGTTTAACCTTCATAGCTGCTGTGTGGCCCGCTATGAAGGCACGTTCTATCTCTCCGATGGCAGCAATTAGAAATACTTCGTTATCAAGATATGTCGTGCAGAAACATATAGGCTACGGAGTTACTTTGACGGGTTTGGGAATCGCCGCAATGATCCTGGGATTTGTTGTTGACAATTGGCTGCTTATGTTGCTGTTCGGATTGTTAACTGGAATATTGTTGTACTTAGGTCTAAGCCGAATCCAAGTTTTAGCTGGGAAATTTTCATTCCTTTCAGTAGGGCTTTTCCTTCTTGTATTAGCACTTACAGCTGATTTTAGGACTTCGATGCTTCTCGGGATTCTCGGGGCAGCTGCGTTGAACTGCTTCTTGGGCATAAATTTACTTAGTCCATATTTCGCAGAGCCTGTTACGAAACTTCTTGGAACACCGGCTTCACGATTAGGTGTGCCAAGCAAAATGGCTCGATCAAATGCTGGACGCAATCCAGAGAGAACAGCAACTGCTGCATCTGCTTTGATGATTGGGTTAGCGTTAGTTGCGACTGTTTCAGTTGTATCTGAATCTTTGAAAGCAACAGTTGGGGATATTTTAGAAGAGGACGTAATTTCTGATTGGTGGGTTCAAGGAGAAAGCCTCGGGCCTGAGCCGCTTGGATTTAGCCCAATAATTACCAGTGAAATAGCTTCATTGCCTGAAGTCAAAGATGTACTTCCAATGCAATACTCTAATGAGGGATTAAGGACTTTCGAAGATAAGCAGGTCAAGCGCATTTACTCTGCTGAACTTAGCTCCGTCTCAAACTATTTCAACATAGGTCTTGAGAAGAGTGATAGCTCATTATTAGGAGATAAAGCCCTCTATATCCATCAGGACGAGGCAAATAAGTACGAATTGGAAATAGGTTCATTCATCAGCGTTGAATTTATGGATCAAACACAAATGAATCTTGTAGTAGCTGGGATATTTTCTTCTAAGTCAGTAATTGACTCTGGCTGGTTGCTGGATTCGTCCGTATACTCCTCGAACCTAAATTTAACCCCTCAAACCGATGATTTTGTTGGGGTACTTATTAAAGACGGTATCGGTGAGACTCAAGCAAGAGCAGCTCTGGAAAGTGTGCTTGTTGATTATGAACAGGTGAGAGCTCAGACTAAGGACGAAGTTAAGGATGAGGCGGAAAGTCAGATCAATCAAACCGTGACCATAGTTAGTGTTCTGTTATTTATCTCTGTTGTCCTAGCGGTTCTAGGTGTAGCAATTACTTTGGCCCTCTCGGTCTTTGAACGAACAAAGGAAATAGGTTTGACTAGAGCAGTCGGTGCTACACGAAAACAAATCAAGCGAATGATTCGAGTTGAGGGAATTCTCGTCGCTCTCTTTGGAGGTCTTCTTGGAATAGGTTTGGGGCTCGTGTTCGGAATCGCTTGCGTTCAAATTATTCCAGATGACTTTGTTTCGAAACTAGATATTCCCTGGTTATTAATTCTCAGAAATCTAGTAATTGCTGGAGTAGCGGGTTCGCTCGCTGCTTATTTCCCAGCCCGCAGAGCAGCCAAACTTAAAGTCTTGGATGCGATAAACCATGAATGAGTTATTCCTTTCGTTGCAAAATCTTAGGAAGGTCATCTGCATGGAGAATGAGGAGCCTGCGTGTCGCTCGTGTGAGTGCTACATAAAGAGAACGTTCCCCATTAGTTGCACTATCTAATATCTCGCTTGGTTCAACAACAATGGCAATATCTATTTCTAAACCCTTCACAAGATCAACAGGCACAATTGTTACCTGACTAGTCAGTGCACCATCATCAACTAATCCGTGCTCAATGCTGGATGCTTTAAACGATTCTGAAAGCGGTTTAACATATTGATCAGGGGTTATGACCGCTAACGTTCCTGAGTCGCTTTCGTTCAGTTCAGACCTGACTAGAGCGGTTATCGAACCCAATAGACGCGCTGGAGTCTCAACCTTTATGAATTTAGGTTCCTCTCCATGCTCCCTGACAGCATTGGGAGTAGTGGTTTCATACTGGGTTCCAGCTAGAACTCGTGAAGCAACATCCATTGTTGGTTGTGGGAGCCGGTAACCAACGGTCAAATAAGAGAATCTTGTTTCCTTAAGAGAAGAAAGCCCATTTAGTATTTCATTCCAATCATCTTTAGCCCAAGCACCAGTAGCTTGTGCCATATCACCTACAAGAGTGAAAGATCCATTTAATGATCTTCGGTCCAACATTCTGATCTCCATCGGTGAAAGATCTTGTGCTTCATCAACGACAATATGCCCAAATGTTCTAATTACATCTTCTTCCTTATGCGCTAATCTTGGGCCTAGAGCGGCTTGAGCTTCATCAAGAATAGGGGCATCTTCTTTGCTCCATATTACCGACGAAGCGTGATCAGAGCGTTCTCTATGTAACTTTAGGATTTCATCTTCGGTGAAAAAATCGTGTGCAGCACTTTTCAACAGTGCTTTACTTCCGAAAAGGTCATGGATGAGGTGCTCGGGCGTTAAGGTCGGCCACATCCACTCCATAGTTTCACGAATTTCAATGGCATTACCCATATCCGCCATCAACTTCGTTGGGTTAAGGTCGCTGCTCCGTGAACTAGCAGCTAAAGCTTCAAAGACAGCATTTTTAACATAGCTTCTAGCAGTATTGTGATGTTTGTATCGACGTTTTGCTTCTGAAACTATTAGGGCAGACTCCTCAACTCGCAATCTCAGCCGTTGGAGACCGTAACCGATTATTAGATCTTTCCTTATGGGTCGCTCTCTATCTCTAATCGCTCTGCGAATTACATTCCTCATCTCAGCGTTTCCCTTTATTCGAGCAACATCCTCAGAGTCATAACCTCGAACTTTGACTCGATGGACAAGGTCACCCAAGACAGCAAGGTGCACACCTGCCTCTCCCAAGGATGGAAGAACTTGTTCAATATAGGTAAGGAATACTCTATTGGGGCCAACTACTAAAACTCCTTGGCCTTCAAGTGGAAATCTATGGGTATAAATGAGATATGCGGCTCGATGAAGAGCAACCACTGTTTTTCCCGTTCCTGGTCCTCCTTGAACAACAAGGGGACCAGCAAGAGGTGCCCTGATTATTTCATCTTGTTCTCCTTGGATAGTAGCGATAATGTCACCAAGTCGACCTGTTCGGGCTTGCTCCATTGTCGCAGCAAGGGTCATCCTCCCTTTGAAATAGGGAGCATCAGAATCATCAATGATGTCTTCGCCAAAGAATTCATCTTCGATTCCTAAAAGTTTTTTTCCTCGAGAAGCAAAGTGTCGGCGTCTGGTTAATCCCATAGCTTCTCGACCTGTCGCCCTATAAAACGGTTCAGAGATGGGTGCACGCCAGTCAACTGTGATTGGATCCTGTTTTTCATCCCATACAGCAATTCGTCCTATATAGAAGGACTCGTTTGTATCATCTTCACCAAACTGATCAATTCGACCAAAAACTAGTGACGCATCGCCAATATCAAGCTGAGATAATCGTTTACTAACCTGGTCAGCGATCACATCTTTTTCAAATCTCGCTTGGTGAGTTCCACCCTTTCCAGATTCAACCAAATTATGAAGTTTCTTTGCTTCTAGGTTTGCCCTCTCAAGAATTCCATACGCATTTTCAATGTATTCCTGTTCAGCTTTAAAGTCTGGATGAATGAGGATCACCTCCTTAAAAGATCATATTTAAGGGCATTGAGGTAGCTATTAACTCTAGCGATCTTTTAATACTTCGCATCACTAGTTTTCCTTGCAGTTAATTTGTAAGAGTTTGGAAGCATTTATTGTGGCCAACTGCTCTAGATTTATGTTGTGGGAGATTTAAGGTTGATCAACGATACTTTTTTAAAAGCATGCAGGGGCGAACCGGTTGAATACACGCCTATTTGGTTTATGCGACAAGCAGGAAGGTCTCTGCCTGAATACAGAGCTCTCCGGAAAGAAGGAAGCATCCTCAATGCTATTAAGGATCCAGAGATATCAACTGAAATAACTCTTCAACCTATACGCCGTTATGACGTAGACGCAGCAATTCTGTATTCAGATATTGTTGTCCCAGTTCATGCGATTGGTTTTGGAGTCGACATTAAACCTGGGGTAGGTCCGGTTGCGGTTGACCCATTCAAATCTTCCTCAGATCTGAATCGGCTACGTTCACTAAATCCTGAGGTTGATACACCATATGTGCTTGAAACAATTCACCGGCTTGTAGATGCGCTTGAGGTCCCATTAATAGGTTTTGCTGGCGCGCCTTTTACTGTTGCCAGCTATCTAATTGAAGGTGGACCGTCGCGTTCGTATCAAAAAACAAAGGCAATGATGTTCAGCGACAAGGCTTTATGGAATTCCCTTATGGAGAGATTGACAGATATCACGATTGAGTCGTTGGTTTCTCAGGTTGAAGCTGGTGCGAGCGCTATTCAATTATTTGACTCGTGGGCTGGTTCCCTGTCGCCTGCACAGTATGAACATTTTGTGCTCCCATACTCACAAAAAATATTCGAAACCCTTTCTGACTACTCTGTCCCTCGTATCCATTTCGGAGTTGGAACTGGAGAAATACTCCACTTGATGAGTGCTGCAGGTGCAGATGTAATAGGAGTCGATTGGCGTGTCCCCATTGATGAAGCGAGGAGACGCATCGGAGTAGGTAAATCTGTACAAGGCAACCTAGACCCATCGATACTCGGAGGCGATTGGGAACTAATTTCTGAAGAAGTGCTAGACATTCTTGAAAAAAATGCTGGGCAGCGTGGCCATATCTTTAACTTAGGTCACGGTGTAACTCCGGAAGTTAACCCAGATGTCCTCAAAAAAATAGTTGACTTAGTTCATAGTTTCCGGACAGTCTCGTGAACATTACTATTGTCGGTGCTGGCATTTCTGGTTTAAGTGCCGCATTTGAACTCCATAAATCAGGATTTAAAGTCACCCTACTTGAGGGGTCAGAGCGATTAGGAGGAAAGATCCTAACGACCGAAATTGAAGGATTTGACGTTGATGCGGGACCGGACTCTTTTTTGACTCGTGATCCTGAAATGCGTGAACTATGTTTCGCTCTTGGTATGGGAGATGAACTCGTCCCACCTACCGGTAAACCTGCAAAGGTTTGGGTAGATGGCGAAATGCATAGTTTACCTAAACGCCATTTCTTAGGAGTTCCTCTAGACCTCGATGAGTTACAAGGACTGTCTTTGTTGAGCGAAGAAGGAGTTAGAAGAGCAAAACTTGATTTAACTCTGCCTGATAATAAACCAAAAGAAGGTGAAACCGTAGGCTCTCTAATTCGCCGACGTCTTGGAGGCGAAGTTATGGACAGATTGGTTGGTCCGTTATTGGGGGGAATAAACGCTGGAGACGCAGATGCCCTTTGTCTTGAGTCAGGTGTTCCACAGTTGTTCAAGGCCAGTCAAGGAGACTTTAGTCTCGTGCGGTCAATGCAAGCTTTTCTTAAGAATCAGAACAGGGATCCTTCAGACCCAGTTTTTCTAACACACCCTGATGGCCTCCAAACAGTAGTTAAAAGACTAGAACAAGAAATTGATTCAAATATTCGAAGGAATGAACAGGTGACATCAATTAAAATATTAGATGACTCTATAGTCCTCAAAGGTTCACAGGAATATCAAACAGATGCCGTAA
Source organism: Candidatus Neomicrothrix sp. UBA7828 (assembly GCA_002500385.1). GTDB lineage: Bacteria > Actinomycetota > Acidimicrobiia > Acidimicrobiales > UBA8592 > UBA8592. Next base: position 14,426 of record DLTU01000049.1, read on the forward strand.
TCTTATGCATCCCAGCTTTTGCAGCCTCAAAGATTTTGCATGATTCTTGTCCGAACACGTCAAATTTACTGGCAGACATTCAGTATGCGTCAATGGCTTTCATAACATTCGCATTCAATAAGGATGATGTTCCTCAATTCAACGGAAGCGGATTTCTGGTTGGCCGAAATGAAAATTTACTAACCACAGCATGTTCTTGGACTTCAGAAAAGTGGACTCACCTTAAGAATGACGACATAACATTCCTCAGAATTTCCGTAGGAAGATTCGGTGATACGGTAGCACTCGACATGGAAGACAATATATTAATTGAGAATATTAAAGGTGAGCTCACAACTTTGACTGGTATTAAAGCTGATCCTTTAGCAACCAGAGTTACACGATGGCCAAATTCATTTCCCCAATATGAACTTGGCCATGGGGAAAAGGTGAATGCAATACGACAGCAGGCAGCACTTGAGATGCCTGGCTTGTTCTTGGCTGGGTCACCATTTAAAGGTATAGGACTTTCGGCTTGCATACGAGATGGGATTGATCAGGCTAGAAAAGCTAAATATTTTCTTGCGCAAAGGTAAGGCTAATGATCCCTTCGCAAATAATTCTTTTTTGTAAATTCCTAGCTAATCGTTTCATTTCTCTTTTTAGGTCCGTCGCTAATTATTTTAAATTCATCACGCGAAAGCAGATTCTGAAACCTGTTTGTAGCGGAATCTGTTTGGTACTTTCATTACCTCCATGGGGTTTCTGGCCTCTAGCTTTTATAGCTTTTGCCATGCTTGATCAAATCCTAAAAGAAACCCACGGAACAAAATCTAGATTCTTTACGGGGTTTGGCTTTGCTGTCGGGTGGATTTTCCCAGGGACGTTCTGGATGATCGCATTAACAGTTCCAGGTTACTTTATTCAGGGTTTCCTATTTAGTGGACTCTATGCGCTTTCCACTTGTCTGATTCCAAGGAGCATGCACCGTTTAATTGCTCTACCGGCAGCGTTCACATTAATTGAAGCTATACGTTACCGATGGCCCTTTGGCGGCGTTCCTTTAGCGACTATTGCGATGTCACAAAGTGACAGCCCCTTCGGGCAGACGGCTAGAGTTCTCGGTCCGTTATTTCTCACAGCTTTCGTAGTTGTTTGTGGAATGGCTTTTGCGATGTTTTGGGAAAAGAAATGGAGGCATGCAGGTGTTATTATGTCAGTCCTTCTCTTCTTATGGGGTGTCAGTGCAATCGCTCCGAAGGGGTCTGCTGTTTCTACAATTGAAGTTGCAATTGTTCAGGGTGGCGGCGAGCAAGGAACACGTGCCATAAACACGAATGAACGTGAAGTTTTTGAGCGACATGTTGAGGCAACTGGTTTAATCCAAGGAAATCCAGATGTTGTTCTTTGGCCGGAAGATGTTGTCAACCTTCGCCAATTATTTATTGATTCGCCTGAACGTTTGGAGTTAAGTGACATCGCCCAAGATTTAGACAGTTGGCTGCTTGCGGGAATCTTTGAGCGATTAAACGAAACTTCTAACGCAAATGCGACAGTCGCTATCGGCCCAGACGGAGATATCTACGATAGGTATGACAAAGTTCGGTTAGTTCCTTTCGGTGAATACGTTCCCTTTAGATCTATTATCGAGCCGTTTGCCCCCGAATATTTACCAGTTCGCGATACCATTCCTGGGACTGGTCCCCCGAATCTAACGTTGCCACTTAGGGATAATGATATTAATGCAGGAATTTCTATTTCATGGGAAATTTTCTTTGAAGACCGAGCAAGATCAGCGATTCAAAACGGAGGACAAATTCTGTTAAATCCTACAAATGGGTCGAGCTATTGGCTCAGAATTCTTCAAACGCAACAGATTGCTTCCTCGCAGTTAAGAGCTATTGAAAATGGGCGTTGGGTTCTTCAAGCAGCGCCAACTGGGTTTAGCGCAATAATCAACCCAGAAGGCAAAGTTCTACAAAGGACTTCTATATCTGAAATGAAAGTCCTACAAGGCCAAGTTGAGTTGAGAGATGGGTTAACTATTGCGACTCGTGTCGGCGCTTTACCCATGATCATCATCTCAATTCTCTCGCTAGGTACAGCTTTTGCTTATTCTCGAAAGGATAGTTAATTTACCTCAATCATCAATGTAGCCGGGCCGTTGTTAACGAGTTGAACGTTCATATCAGCTCGAAAAATTCCAGTTTCAACTCTTAATCCAGATGCTTTCAAACATTCAATGAAATACTCAATTAGGGGTTCAGCCTGTTCGGGTCGTGCTGCTTCTGACCAACCTGGCCTTCTCCCACTATCAACTTTTCCGTAAAGTGTAAATTGTGATACCACAAGGAATTCCCCAGATACATCCTCGCTTGAAAAATTCATTTGCCCATTCTTATCTTCAAAAATTCGGATATCGATAATTTTTTTAGCTAACTTTTCCGCCATTTCTTTAGAGTCGCTATGCGTTACACCCACAAAGACAAGAAGTCCTTTTGAAATAGAACCAACAACGGAACCTTCAACCTCTACTGACGCCTCCGAAACCCGCTGAACTAAAGCTCGCAAAATAACTCCTTAAAGTGGTCGCACCAATGAGCTAACCATTTCTTTCCCTTTATGAAAAATCTAAAACCAAAATTAGAAACATTTAATCATTTTGGATTGATTTGGTGACCAATGTCCATACCCTTAAAGGCTGAACCTTAGGAATGGCGTGTCACTAAATAACGACTCAAAAAAACTCCGAATTGCAATGCTCGCTTATAGAGGGAAGCCTCATGTTGGTGGTCAAGGTGTCTATGTCCGCGAGATGAGTAAAGCACTGGTGGAGCTGGGGCACACCGTTGAAGTTTTTGGAGGTCCTCCGTATCCAGATTTAGATGACAAGGTCCCCCTTCACAAATTTCCAAGTCTTGAAATTTTTAATGACCATTTCCCTGGACGAATACCTGGATTTTGGGAAATAAAAGACTATCCCGACTTTATTGAAATATGTTCATATCTCACTGGAAATTTTTCAGAACCATTGTCATTTTCAATGCGGGCTTTTAGAGCTCTCAAGGAACGTTCAGACGAATTCGATCTAGTCATTGATAATGGGTCTTTGGCATATGGAAATCTGAAAATCCAGAAAAAGTTAAGCTTACCTATCCTTGGAATAATCCATCATCCCATTACGGTAGATCGTAGACTCGAACTTGACAACGCAAGAACATTTCTAGAGCGCCTTGGAAAACGACGCTGGTACGCATTCACAAGAATGCAAACACGGGTTTGCCAAAAAATCCAACGAATCATTACAGTTTCTGAATCTTCAAAAGAAGATATTAGCCATGACCATAAAGTTAACATAGATAAAATTCATGTTGTTCCTATCGGCATTGATACCGATTTTTTCGCCCCTCAAGCCAGTATTGAGAGAATCCCTGGAAGAATCGTTTCCACTGCCAGTGCTGATGTGCCATTAAAAGGTCAAAAATTCCTCCTGGAAGCTATCGCAAAAGTCCGTAATGAATTTCCTCACGTACATCTTGAACTTGTCGGAAAACAACGCGAAGGGAGCACGACCGCTGAAACTCTAAATCAACTAGGATTAAACGATATTGTCCGATTTAATCAAGGAATTAGTTACGAAGAATTAGTGAATCTGCTCGCTTCTGCAGAAGTTGCGATAGTCCCTTCGCTATATGAAGGTTTCTCAATCCCTGCAATTGAAGCGTTATCTTGCGGGGCGCCGTTAATAGCCTCAACTGGAGGCGCTCTCCCTGAAGTTGCAGGTCCACACTTAGAGACATGCTTAGCTGTGCCACCCGGTGATAGTGATGCTTTAGCAAAACAAATTAAATATGCTTTTCAAAATCCTGATCTATGCAGAGAAATAGGATTAGCTGGACGCCAACGTGTAATTGAGAAATGGAGTTGGAGAGAATCAGCAATCACCACAGCCGAACATTGCAGAACACTTTTATCTAGTTGGAAAACAAAGTAGATCGCAATGCTTACTGTAGATTACAACCGATTAGAGTTACATACCGGCCATAAAGTACTTGACCTAGGGTGTGGATTCGGGCGTCATGCATATGAATCTCTTCGCAGAGGCGCTGAAGTAATCGCGTGTGATATGGCACTACCCGAACTAGGCGAAGTGAGAGCAACTTATGCCGCAATGCTAGAAGCAAATGAAATTGATTCGACATCCTTAGCTTTTGCATGCGCCGGTGATGCCACAGCTCTTCCTTTTTCCGACAATACATTCGATCGAATTATTGCAAGCGAAGTCCTTGAGCATATTGAAAATGACGAAGCTGCCTTAAAAGAGCTTTTCAGAGTTCTTAAGCCAAATGGCAGGATAGCGATCACTATTCCCGCGTTTCTTCCCGAAAAGATCTGCTGGATGCTATCAGACGAATACCATGCTCCGAAAGAAGTTGGCGGACATGTTCGAATCTATAGAAAGAATGACATCAAAAATAAAATGAAGCTAAAGGGCTTACAGCCATTCGATTATCATCGGGCTCATGCTCTCCATTCCCCGTATTGGTGGCTGAAATGCGCCGTAGGACCAAAGAATGACTCAAATAGACTAGTTCGCCTATATCTGCGATTTCTCACATGGGATATTATCAAACAACCAAGAATAACGAAGTGTCTAGAAAAGCTCCTTCAGCCTGTTCTTGGAAAGAGTGCGATAGTCTATGGTCAGAAAAAAGAATTCTTTTAACAAAGGAAATTCATTGACCCCCGACCCCACAGAAATCGTTCTCACAGACAACGAATTGAAACAAACGGCAGAGTCAATCGCCGAATGGCAACTCGAATCTGGAATGATCCCATGGTTTCCGGGCGGTCACGCTGATCCTTGGAATCACATCGAAGCAACCATGGCCCTTCAGACAGCTGGATTAGTAGATGAAGCTCTGAAAGGATACGAATGGCTTGAAAGAATTCAACGCGATGACGGTTCTTGGCACAATTATTATCTTGATGACAGAATTGAACAGGATAAAATTGACTCAAATTGTGTCGCTTATATCGCAACCGGAGTTCTGCACAGTTACTTAATCTCACGAGATACTGGATTCCTTGAATCAATGTGGAAAGTAGTAGAACCTGCAATTGATTTTGTTGTAGATATGCAAACTGAGCGTGGAGAAATAATCTGGGCGCGTCATTCTGATGGAACGCTTTGGTCTTACGCACTTCTTACAGGGTCATCCAGTATTGCGCACTCAATCAGAAGCGCCATCAAAATAGCAACGGAACTAGGTTTTGAGAAAAAAATATGGGAATCCTCATATGTAAAGCTCGCTAATGTTATCCAAACAGTACCTGAAGCGTTTGCTCCAAAGAAAAGATGGGCAATGGATTGGTACTATCCGGTCCTAACAGGCGTAGTAACAGATGAGATGGGGAAAAAACATCTTGCTGAAATGAACGAAACTTTTGAAATTCAGGGTAAAGGTATTCGTTGTGTCTCTGATCGTCCTTGGATAACAACCGCGGAAACCTGCGAATGCGCAATGGCGTTTCAAAGCATTGGAGATACCCAACATGCGTTGGAACTCTTTAAACAGGTCCAAAACTTAAGAAATGAACAAGGACAATACCTAACTGGGATGGTTTACCCTGAATCGGTCTCATTCCCTGAAGATGAATATTCAACGTATTCTGCAGCAGCCGTTGTTCTAGCTGCTGATTCGTTAATCGGGGTAACTGAAGCTTCTCAGCTTTTCTCAAATCATAAATTCTTGCCAATGCTTTAGATCTTTTACTTCTTCAAAGCATCTAATGCAGTATCTGCATGCACATTCATATTCGTTTCGCTCTTGATAACTTCAAGAATCGTTCTATCCGAGCCTATTACGTATGTGATCCTCCTGTTTCCGAGAGGCCCCATTCGCTTAGCTCCTAGTATTGATGCAATAGTTTGATCAGGGTCCGATAAGAGCGGGAACCCAAGCTGGTATTTATCATCAAATTCTTTCTGCTTTTCAACTTGATCCATGCTTATACCAACCGGTTGTGCCCCCAATTCAGAGAATTCTGACTCAAGATCACGAAAGTGGCAACTCTCTACTGTGCAACCTGGTGTCATCGCTTTTGGG
>DLTU01000091.1:0-9191 GCA_002500385.1 Candidatus Neomicrothrix sp. UBA7828
GCTCCCCCGAATTTTCACAAAAAATTTTTTGTTTCCACTCATCGCTATCTCTGTCGTACTTTTTGGTTGCAGCGACTCTATGGGAGACAACACAAGTATCCAAACAAGCGGAACACCGCCGGCAACCCCAAATGAAATACAAGCAGTTGACGGTTCAATCGTTTCGGTTTCTGAATTCAACGGCGTTCCCACAGCAATGTGGTTTTGGTCCCCCAATTGAGGCCAATGCCGATCAGAAGCATCTGCGGTCGCAGAACTCAAACGAACGTATCAAGACACTATTCAATTCATCGGAGTTGCGAGCAGAGGAGACCTCACACAAGTCGATGAATTTATTGAACGCTATTCCGTAAACGGATTTCCTCACGTGTTTGATGAACAGGGAGATATCTGGCGGCAATATAAGATCTCTTCACAACCAGCCTGGGTCTTTATTGATACAAACGGTAATGAAGAACGAGTCATTGGTGCACTGAGTGACGCAGAAATCAGAACAAAACTTGAATATCTACAAAAACCTAATCCTATCAACTAAGACGGTATGGGTTTATCGCTTGGTTGCTAACATAAAACTGTGTCCGAAACGATAACCATTCCACGCCCAGATGACTGGCATGTGCATCTCAGGGAAGGGGATATGTTACAGGCCGTCATCGGATACACATCTCGGAGATTCCGGTACGCAATGGTGATGCCAAATCTTTCAACCCCTGTTGCCACAACCGAACAGGCCGAAATGTATCTGGAACAGATCCGCAAAGTAACGCCGCCGAATTCATCTGACTTCCGGCCATTAATGACCCTCTACTGTTCAGACCAATTAGAAATAGATGACCTAAGCCAAGGACATAGCGAAGGCATTGTCAAAGCTGTCAAATACTATCCAGCCGGTGCAACAACGAATTCTCAATCTGGCGGATCAGCCATGATGAACTACAACCATATTTTCGAAGCTATGGAAGAGAAAAAAATACCGCTTCTCGTGCATGCGGAATCAACCGATGACAATGTTGACATCTTCGACCGGGAAGCAGCATTCTTAGAAAGAGAACTATCCCTAGTCTGTGAACGCTTTCCTGAACTCAAAGTCACGGTTGAGCATATTTCAACAAGTGACGGCATTGATTTTGTGAAAGCACACCCACAAGTTGGTGGTTCAATCACCCCACACCACCTATCGCGAAACCGTTCTGACATGATTTCACCAGCATTCCATGCCGACCTATTTTGCAAACCCGTTATCAATTCCGAACAAGACAGATTAACACTGGTTCAAACGGCAATAAGTGGAAACCCCTCATTCTTTCTCGGTACTGATTCAGCACCCCATCCAACACATGCGAAATATGGAAAAGATGCGAAAGCGGGAATCTTTAATGCTGCTTATGGATTAGAAGTCATCGCAGAGATCTTCGCTATTGAAAATAAATTAGACAATCTCTCGGCGTTCACATCAATAAATGGTGCAACATTCTATGGATACGAACCATCCCAGGAGACCATAACACTCCACCGCTCATCTCTCGACCTCGAAAAGGCAACACACATCTCCACCGAAAACGGAAATCAGGTCGTCCTATTTGGTGTTGAAGAAGCATCCCAATGGACCATTAGCACCTAGACGTTCATTATTCACTTGTTCGGTAATCCCCGTACTCTCCATCACGCTCACTCAAAGCTTCAGTAAGGCCCTTGTCTTGAATCTTCCCAATGAATTGCTGCATGGATTCTGTATGTATTCCTAACGCACATAGTTCGGTACCAGCCCGAATTCCGGTACGTAATCCCATAATTTCCATTTGCCGATGAACGACACGCTTATTGAGTTGAGTTAAGTCCGATGGTGTTTTCGTAATGCGCTCAGCTATTTTCAAAACTTCATCCTCAAGGGAATCAGCGGGGAAAGCCCGATTCGCCCACCCTTCAGAGACTGCTTCTGTTCCTGAAATAGAATCACCTGTCATCATCATCTCCATAGCCCGTCGCATCCCAAGAAACCATGTATGGAAATGCATATCTGGAACACCAAAACGAGTAGCAGGATATCCCATTTGCGCATCTTCAGCGATATAAATTAGATCGCAGCATGTAGCGAGTTCACTACCTCCGGCTAAGCAATACCCATGTACCTGAGCGATAACGGGTTTCGCTAAATCCCAAATACTCATCCAACCTTCTGTTACATGACGGGGCCATTGCCCCTCACCATCTGCAGTAAAAAATGGTAGAGCGTAACCTTCATTCCCACCGGCAAGATCATATCCAGCTGAAAATGATGGTCCAGCACCACGAATAATAGAAACCTTAATAGTCGGGTCCATGTCAGCTTCGCGCAACGCTTCTAAAATCGCACCACGCAAAGGATGAATCAGAGAATTTCTTTTCTCAGGGCGATTCATTGTTAAACGACGCACACCAGGCAACGGGTCATCAACAAGTAACACATCACCAGCATCCTCATTCCTAGATGCAACACCACTGTTACTTTCACCATAATCACTCATTTAACCATCCTCCTCTACAACACTCTTCACTATCGTAACCGTTCAGCATTGTTGATATGAATCAAACACATACAGTCCTCAATCACCTAATCTTTTACCAAATCTAATTGAAAGGAACGATAATGGACGACGAACAAATCATGAGAATGATGGAGCTACGAGCATCTGACGCACGATCCATAATCCTGCCATTTACCCTCTCTCATGCTGCCATTCTCATCATCCTTGGGTTCGGAGGAGATGGCCTCGAAAATTCAGGTGTTCAACTCGCAATAACAGCAATGGCAGTCTTAGGGTCACTCTGGTGTGTGGCATGGCTTGATGACTGCATCCAAGACCTCGTCGCAGGTGGAAAAGACTTATCAGATGACTTGAAAAACTCACATATAGGTCAAAGGCTTGTGAATGCTCCCATGGGAGCAGTTCGGGCTATGAACATCATTATTGTTGGGCTTATCGTTGCGGCTGAAATGATCGCAATTTATTAGAAACGCGAATAAAATTCCCACACCCTAAAAGAGAGGGAAGGGGGGAGCGTTTTGATGTTCGCTTTTCCAGCGAAAAATCTGCAAAAGCGGGTTCGCTTTTGCGTGAAAACACTGGAACTGATTGCTGGTATTTCCGTTTAGGAAAAGCGGGTTCGCTTTTCCGAACCATCAAATCAAGCCTTATAAGGGAAACCTAGTTGTGTTTTCTGACTTTAATTTCACCGCCGCTGAAGAACAGTCATTAGAGTCCCCGATCGATCTCTGGGGTCATTATGATCGAATTCGACACCTGCACGAGCAGCTGCTGAACTACCGGGCCTGCTTTCTGATTCCTCAAAATGCTTCTCTTTAACAACAAGAAAACCATCAGATAGAAGAGAGGTTAAATCCCAAGGAATTGTTATCGGTTCGCTCAACGTCGCTTTAGGGTGAACCTCAACAAGTAGAACGAAATAACCTCCGCTAACCAAAACTCTTTCGATCTCATTGAGTGTTAGTGCTAAATCATCGACATGATCAAGAGAGTTAAATGATGTAACAATATCAACACTCGATGATTTAAAGGGAAGATTCTCTGCCTGTGATGCCACATAGCTTGAAGAATGCTTATCAACACCAAGCTTTAGATAATCAGTAAGTAACGGGTCAACACCAACGCGGATTTCTGCATCATCTAACCACTCAAGACTTCCGCGAGGCCCACACCCGATATCAACAACTTTCTTATTTGAGTACAGTGATTCATCTATTTCTGGTAGCTCCGTAAACAAGGCTTGATACCAAGAGTGGCTAAGTTCTTTCTCGCGAAAGTATCTCCAACGCCAGTAGGTCAATTCATACAAACGCTTGACATCGAGACCAAATTTTGAAAGTAATCTACCAAACTGCTGCACAATTGGAGCGATGAGCGATGGTGTAGGCCGCTGGTGATTCACTTCTGAATGATATTTCAAATCAATTTATTAGAAAAGGTCAAAACGAAAAGCTTTGAGGTTATCAGTTAAACATCAGCATTTTTCGCTTTGTGCTTTTTCGCGTCTCTTGCTCTATCTGTAATTCCCAATATGGTTTTTCGCATTCGAATAGTTTCAGGCGTGACTTCAATGCATTCATCGGCAGAGATGAATTCAAGCGCTTGCTCCAAAGAAAAAATTCTCGGAGGGGTTAAGCGGACAGTATCGTCAGAAGCTGCTGCACGAACGTTAGTCATTTTCTTTTCTTTGGTGATATTTACATTCATGTCTTCAAGCCGTGAGTTCTCTCCGATAATCATCCCTTCGTAGACGCCTGTTCCTGGAGAAATCAAAAGAGATGTTCGTTCTTGGAGCGGAGCAATAGCATATGTTGTAGCCACTCCCGACCGGTCAGAGACAACACTTCCAGTCATTCTTGTTCGCAAGTCACCCATCCACGGCTCATAATTCTCAAACACATGATGTAACAATCCAGTACCACGAGTTTCAGTTAGAAACTCAGTTCTGAAACCGATCAATGCCCTAGCGGCAACGATGTACTCGAGACGTACCCATCCGCTTGCGTTGTTTGTCATTGTTTCCATTCGGCCTTTGCGACTACCAAGCAGTTGCGTTACTGGTCCAACATACTCTTCGGGGATATCAATCGTGAGGTACTCGGTTGGTTCATGCAGTTTCCCATCTATCTCTTTCGTGACAACCTCTGGCTTCCCTACAGTGAGCTCAAAACCTTCTCTGCGCATCATCTCCACCAAAATAGCTAACTGTAATTCACCTCTTCCTTGTACTTCCCACGCATCAGGCTTTTCCGTAGGGAACATTCGAATAGAAACGTTCCCGATGAGTTCCTTCTCCAACCGTGCTTTCACGAGTCGGGCAGTGAGTTTATCCCCTTCTTTCCCAGCTAAAGGTGACGAATTCGTTCCTATCGTCACGGAAAGAGTCGGTTCATCAACCGTAATGACAGGAAGAGGTCTGGGATTATCAGGGTCAGAGAGCGTTTCGCCAATAGTAATATCTTCAATCCCCGAAATTGCAACTACTTCTCCAGCACCTGCCTTATCCACTTCAACCCGCTCCAAATACTCAGTAACATACAAATTCGCTATTTGTGCATTAGCGACTTCCCCATCCGCTTTGCACCACGAAACCCTCGCACCTTTCGTAATCGTTCCATGCATAATTCGGCACAACGCGATTCGACCCACATACGGCGACGCATCAAGGTTCGTCACCCAGGCTTGAAGTGGATGATCGGGGTCATGCATAGGAGGTGGAATCGTGTCAACGAGTGTGTCAAACAACGGAAGAAGATCCTCACCAGGCTGATCAAGATCAGTAGTCGCAATCCCCTTACGAGCATCCGTGTAAATAATTGGGAAATCTATTTGATTATCAGAGGCATCCAAGTCAATAAATAATTCATACACCTCATCTATCACCTCAGCACATCTAGCGTCAGGGCGATCAATTTTATTAATGACCAACACCACCGGAAGGTTCTGTGACAGCGCTTTCCGAAGAACAAACCGAGTCTGCGGTAAAGGACCCTCACTTGAATCCACCAAGAGAAGAACTCCATCAACCATTTTCAACGCACGTTCAACTTCCCCGCCAAAATCAGCGTGACCGGGTGTATCAAGAATATTGATTTTCGTTTCGCCATATTGAATCGCCGCGTTTTTCGCGAGAATCGTAATTCCACGTTCTCTTTCAATATCCATTGAATCCATAACCCGATCTTGAGTTTCCTTGTAGTCGCTAAACGCGCCAGATTGTTGGAGCATTCCGTCAATCAATGTTGTTTTCCCATGGTCAACATGGGCGATGATTGCGACATTGCGGATAGTTTTCTGTGGTTGCATGACCGGACCACAGTACAAGAGTTCAGTACATTTTCCTCAGATACATGGAGATATAAACTCAGAAGATTAAATAGAGACATTTCTTTGCATTTACTTGCAGAAATTCTGCCGTAGAATACAGAAGTGGTTGCAAAACTCACTCATCTCGCTCTTCCATGCCATGACGTTGAGAAAACAATTGAATGGTATGAACGCTTTACTCCTTTGAAGGTAATCCACCAGCGTGAAGACAACGGCGCCAAAGTTGCGTGGATACAAGCAGATGACAAAAGCATCTTTCTGGTATTCCTTCAATCACCTGACTCTAAGGAACCAACACCCATACTGTCACCATTCGCTCACCTAGGGATTGAAATGGAATCCAAAGAAGAGGTCAATGTAATCGCTGAAGAAGGAAGAGTCCATGACTGTTTGATATGGGAACCTAGGCAAGAACCCGACCCCGTCGGCTATGTCTGTGCCTTGCGTGACCCTGACGGCAATCTCGTAGAATTCTCATATGGGCAAAGCATTCAATAATCGGAAAATGATCGGTCGTTGATATGACCAAAAAGACATAGAATTATTTCTTCCGAGACCGGAAATTACCTGATGCAGGTTAATACAATACGTGGCAACGTTTCGTTTGAAGTGATTATCGAAATCAATTCCGTGCCCGCTAAGTAAATAAACTAACTGACATATGAAATAGCTTTAGTTAGGACTAAGCGTGCCGTTTACTCATCTGGTTAAACGCTATCGCTATGAAGATACCTGCAACTATTGAAAAGAAGCCGCTTACCGCAAAAAGAACATCCCCAGTTATAGCGTCATCAATAGATGAATATGTATCATATGAATCAAAGGCCACAGCACCCAGCCAAGAAAGTACGGTTGAAACCCACCAAAGAATAAATCCAGCCAGCCAAAAGTTGTTTCTGCCTCCTCCAATAACTCCGTCATCGGAAGCATTTTTCCAAGCATCACTGATGACTTGATATGGAACAAAGAAGAACATAACTGGAGTGAACCAACCACCGATAGCCCACCCACGACTCCATCGCCCTGAACGGCCTTTAGATTCAATATTTCCAGCTGCCCTCCACGCCCAAATGATTAGGAGTACTAATAAAGCAATTCCGATTAGCCATTTAAAGACAAGCGTAGTTCCGACAAAAGTATCCGCAGCATCAGCATCACTCCAACTAACGAAACCTCCGTTTTTGATATCAGAGAGTAATGATGCTCTATATGCAAAAGCGATGAGGGTTAAAAGTCCTAGTGCGGCTGAAAGCCCAGATAAAATCGAAACACCTTTACCCAAACCAAGAAGGTTATAGGTAGTCGCATTATTGTTCTCCGAAGGAACAAGACTCGCTTTTTGCTTTTCAAATTCTTCTTCTGTGATTAAGGAATCAGCACGCAATCCCTCAAGTTTTCTAAGCTCTTCCATCCACTCAGCCACATGCCCTCCTTCAAATAAGTTTCTGCCGCTTAGAGAATTAATGTTGCTAGTTAAATTCCCTCTGTAGCTTGCAGTAACGAAACAATTCTGTATTGTAAGCTAACATATAAAAATATATAAGAGTCAAGTACTTTCTACAATGTTTAAAGGAGTTAAAAGTGTCAGATTGGATGGACGACATTCGTGATTTAGAAAAGCTACGCGATGAATCCCTATTAACGGCAGATGAATATGATCGTCAAAGGAATATCATCATGGAACAGCGAAATGGAAAAGGCGTATCTATCGGCGAAAGTTCGGTTGGGGTTTCCGGATGGGCTAGATTCGGTGCCGGTCTCCTTGAAGGTCTTCTAATGTTAGTGACTCTTTATATTGGCTGGATTATTTGGGCTTGTACTCTAAGTGGTACTGGGCAAACTCCTGCAAAGAAATTACTCAATCAAACTGTTCTAGATCTTGAGACTAACGCTCCTATGACATTGGGCAAAATGTTTGGTATGAGAGGAATAGTTGGCGGCCTTGTCGCAATGATTGCAATCCCCTTAACCATTTACATCATAGCCTTTATGCCATTTTGGGATAAAAGAAATCAAAATATATGGGACAAAGTCTCAAATTCGTTAGTTGTTCGTACACCAAACACCGTTCTCTAAATACTGTTCTTTTTGCCTAACCTCAATGTAACTAAGGAGAAATTTTTTTGAAATTGAAAGTTTTACTGTGCTTTGCGTTATTCGGATCATTTTTATTTGCATGTTCTGAAGGTAACGTATTTGATTTGGAGGTGGGCGACTGCTTTAACTTTGGAGGCAGTAGCTATGAAACTATTACCGATGTAGAGGTCGTTGATTGTTCTGAAGCTCACGAAGCAGAAGTTTTTGCGATAATAAATATAGACAGAAGTTCATATCCCACGTTTTCGTATTTCGCAACATTTGCTGAAGAGCGATGTTACGACCCATTTCGTTCATATGTCGGGGTGAGTTACGAGGAATCAATATGGTACGCTGATTTTATATATCCAGATAGTGAAGCATGGGACGGGGGGGAAAGATATATTAGCTGTCTCGTTATTCCTGAGTACGGGTTTGCCTATGAAAGCGCTAGAAATAGCAGAAAGTAACCGTATAGAATTTAACAAGTTATCGTTCTAATAAGATTTAAATCTTAGAACATAGATTTCACTCAAAACCGATGAGGCTTATTGCATAACCATCTTGCTTTCTCATCGCTAGAGCTTCATTAAACGCAAATATTCTCAGGTTCTACTTTTGTAGGTACTGAAATTAGTTCCTTGTCCTTGAGTTCTTTCTTCGAGCACAGTAGTTAAGGTATCTGTTCCAACTAATAGCTTTCTGCTATTGAGAAGTTAGGCATTCTTTTATTGTTGGATTAATTAATTTTGCGAGTTTGCGAAGTTCATCATCATCACTTGTTGCTACATTGTGGGGGACCGTCACTGCTGCTGTATATTTCTCCATTCCTATAGTGGGTGCGAAACTAGTAACGATTGCTGAGAAGGGTTCAGTGATCACAAGCGCTGTTGGGATTCCCTGTGCTTCCATTTGAATCGCATCGTGCAAACTACACGCTGTACATGCACCTCAATCACCGAGGCCGGAAATAATCAGATGCGCACGAGCAGCTAACATTTCTGCTTCGTCGGCATCAATAGGCTTACCAGCACTTGATTTAGAATGAACGATAATTTCGTCAACAGGTAGATAGTCACGCAACCCCTCAGCAATATAAGTTAATAACTCCCTTGCATGCGGTTTAGAATTATCAATCACGGCAATGGTGACAGGCTCAATAAGTTCTCCCCGTTTAGCCATAGAAACCGAAATTTGCTTCTCTTCTTCATATTCAGGGTTAAGAACAGTAATCAACGACATGGTTATTATGCCTCCTCGTTA
>DLTU01000091.1:9572-12366 GCA_002500385.1 Candidatus Neomicrothrix sp. UBA7828
GAATGCACTGTAGGGGCCCATGTTGGAATATATGCACTCCAACCTGCACCCGGGCTTCCAGCCGTAACCAAAAAAATATCCTCAGGGATTCGAACCGTAGCAAGTTTCCCATCAGCATCAGGTGTCATATCATTTTGAGTCGTGTGCTCCATTACGATCCCAGCGGACTCAAGATAAGAAGGAGGCACACGAGATGCTTCAACCAGATGTTCCCGGATTGCTTGTTTCGTCCACCCTTGTTCGATAAGAATCCGCCGGTGTTCATAGCCCAAAACTAATAGAACCTGATGACCTTTCCCCACCCCGTACGTGGTCGGGTTCGTCATCGCTGATGCTAACGACGAAAGAATTCCTTCTGCAGTTCCATTCAACTGATTCGAAATTTGATGTGGCCCTTCAGTGGCTAAGAGGGTCACCGTTGTTGCATCTTCATTGAATCCAAGTTCCACCCGTAACGGATCCCACTCTTTCGGAGGTACCTCCTCAGCGATAAGCATCGTATATTTACCGGGATGCCCCAAAGAAGAACCATCTAAATAGTCTGAACGAGCTCCAAGAATATTCATCGCTATCAATCTCATTGCTCTACCCACCGTAGCGTTAGCTCGATAACCAGGACCAAGGGCATTCCGATTCGAGTTGAATCCAAGACCCGCAAGATCAGGGCCACTAATTACAACGCATAACGCAGCGCCACCAGTACTCGTAAGAACAGTATTACAGCCAAAATCTGGAT
This sequence comes from Candidatus Neomicrothrix sp. UBA7828, assembly GCA_002500385.1. Taxonomy (GTDB): domain Bacteria; phylum Actinomycetota; class Acidimicrobiia; order Acidimicrobiales; family UBA8592; genus UBA8592. The sequence goes on from DLTU01000091.1 coordinate 10,309, forward strand.
CACACATTGCATCTATTGCAGCAAGCACCACTGGAAAATGTTTGGGCTCGCACCCTGCCATAACAGCATTAATAGCTGCCTTTTCAGCTGAAATCATTCGTGAACGTTCAGGAACCATTCCCACAACCTTGTCAGCATCAACACCACCAGCAATCAACATGGCATTAATACGTTCAGGAGTAGGGGGGACAATAGGAAGTCCATCAGTCCAGCCACGCGCAAAAAACTCTTCCTGCACATCGGATTCAACAAAAGTTAACGAAGTGGCCATGGACCCGACACTAGCAGTGCGCTCACCACAGAGCATTCTCGGCCGAAGTCAGTCTCGCCTACTTCAATTGTGAATGTTTATTCACGAAGTAAATCTGCCACATATGAACTGCACCAAACAGACTCAAACTCCTCCGTATTCCCACAGGTAGCGGCAAATTGGTAGTACTCATCATCCTCAGACCCCCATGAAGCAAAATACAGCAGATCGCATGAGTACCAATTACCTTGCGCGCAATCATCATAAAGTGTGTCAAGGGTCGGGTTATCACCGTAACTTGTCGGGATCAAGGCATCAAAATATACAGAACACCACTCATCAATAAATTCAACTTGATCTCCACATGTTGCTCCATAGTCCGTATATTCCCCACCCACAGGTAAATAAGAGTCAAGATCAAATAAGCTGTCACACGCCCAGAAAACCCCATCAGAACATAGATCCCAGAAATAGTCACCAATAGTGTTTGTTCCGTATGCGTACCCATCACAATTTTCTGTAATAGCGTTTCCTCTCCTTATGGAGCGGTCAATGAATGACCCCAAGTGACTATAGGTGAAGCTTTCACCGTTAAGTTGAGCTCCACCTTCTTCGACATATTGGGTCACCACACCGACGACTAACCCTCTTTCAGAAATAAGCGGTCCTCCACTTGATCCGTAATCACTTGCCTCATCCGAAATGACTCCAATACGGTTGGAGCCTTCGCGAAGAAAGGAAATAATTGACCCTGCGCTAACAGAGAATTGATAGTAGGGAGCCGGGTAACCGAGACTGACCACTGGTTCTCCTTCTCGTAACTCATCAGGGTCATCCCATTCAAGCCACAAATCAACAGGTTCAGGAACCTTTATCACAGCGACATCCAAATCCTTATCTTTCCCAATGACAACACCTTCCAAGGTGTCACCATTCCTTGAAATAAGAGTTGGTGCCATATCTGGACCTATCACATGTTCATTCGTAATGAAGATATTCGGAGCAACAGCAAATGATGACCCACCTGATTCAATACCGCATGCGTCCGTCACTACTTCCCACACTGCATCCCCGAGCTGCTCTCCAATATCAGCAGGAGATAATAGAGCAGGTTTCTCTTCGACCGTTGCATCGGGTTCTTCTTCAACCTCTATATCAGCATCTTTGGCATTGGATAAAGCTGTATTCGTTGTATCACTTGAGCTACTGCATCCAGTCAGTCCAATGAGAAGTACAAGAAAGGTAAATATAGAAAAAGCAATTTTAGACTTCACGAACACACTTTAGCGCAGAGGGCATCAATCGTGTCCCAATGAGTACCCTAATGACGAGCTCAGTTACCCTTCGTCGGCTTGGGCATAAGGGCTCTCCAACACACTCTCATGACCATCAGTAATTGGCTGGTCAATGCGTTGACCGCTGCTACCACCTGGACCAAATGAATTTATAACGTTGCGGAGATCAGTTCTGTCGGGGATTTCGGGAAGTTGTTGTGGCTGACCTGGCATCCTAGCGATGTGGAGTGTTTGCGTGGGGAACGCGAATTCGACTTGCAGCGATTCAGCGAGGCGCATGATATCAAGATTAAGGACATGTCGGGTACGCAGTTCTTCATTCCAGTCTTCAGCATCTATGAAGCAGTAAACCAGTATGTCGAGGCTGGTGGCGCCGAAGCCATGGAACTCGACGATGTAATAGTCCTGTCGCATGCCTGGGTTGGCTTGGATGATAGCTCGGATCCCCTCAACGAATGCCTGTAACTGATCAGGCTTCGTATGGTACGCGACCCCTAGTGTTGTTTTATATCG
>DLTU01000050.1:0-8726 GCA_002500385.1 Candidatus Neomicrothrix sp. UBA7828
CTGATTGTGTCAATAATTGCAGGCCTTTATCCAGCTCTCAAAGCTGCTCGGCTTGAGCCATTAGAGACATTAAGGCTTGGATAAAACTTACTCAAAGCGTTTTCCTTCTTCTTTGAGGAAGTCAATCCACTTCGACCCTGCAAAATCAGTTAGGTCTCCTGGCAGATATCGTACTGTTTCCAACATCCCTGTGTACGGGAAGTTTCGATACTTTTCATAGATCTGCCAATTAACTGGGGACTTCCGATCAATTCCTACATCAATACCTTGGAAAGGAGCCATAGCAAGTAAAGCTAATAAACCCTTATGGCTAACCATAGCTATCCCATTAAGCGATACGTCTAGATCCCAATGCAAAAAATCAGAAGGCGTCACAGTGACAACAATTTTGTTACGACCCTCAGGGATTTCACCGCACCGAATATTAGTCATTTCACCATAACCATTATGCGAAAATAAAAGATCCCCATCTAAAACATAAAGGGCGTACCCGCCGCCTTGATCACCGTGAGCAAAGAGAGTCCCTTGATCAATATGTTTATAGTCAAGTTCTACTTCAACGCTCCAGTTCCGGAAGCTAATTAATTGCTGGGATTTCCACCGCTCAACAGTTGGAGTACCAGGATGAAGAACCATTTCTTGAACAAGTTTTTCATTCCATGGAGGGCGAAGAATATTTTTTACATTGTTGCCTTCATCCAAAGGGTAAACCTGGTTTTCCCAAGCCATTTCTTCCCAAAGGCTTTTCATGTACTCCACTTTCTCAGGATACTTTTCCGATAGGTCTTCGCTTTCAGTTGGGTCATTGCGTAAATCATGCAATTCCCAATGTTCTTCTGAAAAGACAGTTTCGGGTTGTCGTATCGTTGAGGCTGACCATCCATCTTTATACATTCCTCGATGCCCTATCATCTCGTAATATTGTTCCGGATGGGTAGATTCTGCCGAAGGGTTTGTAAGCGAGCTTACGAAACTATTACCAGCAGATGGAGGTAGTTGTTCTCCACCCTTTGATGTAGGAATATCTATTCCCACTAGTTCGCAAATTGTTGGAAGCAGGTCCGTCACATGCTGGTACTGGTGTCGAAATTCTTTATCGGACGGTAGTCCATCTCCCCAGTGAACTATGAGTGGTACTTGTTGACCGCCCTGATGTGTATTTGTTTTGTACAGTCTAAATGGCGTGTTGGAGGCCATAGCCCACCCCATGGGGTAATGAGCTAGGGACCTCGGGCCACCCAAAAGATCGATTCTGGAATGATCCAATTCTGTGCTTTCGAGATCAGTATGACCGGTAAATGCCAATAATGTACGAAAATACGCTGAAGTTCCTAATTCCTGACCTTCGCGCGACCCCCCATTATCAGATGTAAAGACAATAATAGTGTTATCCCACTCCCCCATTCTTTCTAATTCATCTCTAAATCTCTCAAAATTTTGGTCAACATTATCGACCATCCCTGCAAATATCTCTTGATATCGGGCGAAGAGTTCCTTTTCCATGGAAGTGAGTTCGTCCCATGGCTTGACCGCATGGTTTTGCTCAAAATTTCGATCTGACAATAACGCGTGATCAGGCACAACACCCAACTCTTGTTGTCTTCCAAAACGTTGTTTGCGGACCTCATCCCAGCCAGCGTCATACTTTCCTTTGTACTTTTCTATGTCTTCGCTCTTTGCCTGTAAGGGTGCGTGAACTGCCCCATGAGCGAAATACATGAACCACGGCTTTATAGGGTCGGAACTTCTCAATTCCTTTATCATTTTTATCGCTTGGTCTGTTAGATCATCAGTGAAGTAATAGCCCTCAGGGTAACTGTCTATGTCTATTGCATGATTGTCTTCACACAGCCGGTGTGGATGATGGAAATTAGTAAATCCCCCTAAAATGCCATAGAAACGCTCAAACCCCTTTTGCAAAGGCCAGCTATGCTTTGGGCCTGCTTCAGAAAGCTGAGAATCCTTACATAGGTGCCATTTACCAACCATCAAACTAGCCCAGCCATTAGCCTGAAAGAGATCCCCCATAGTTACGGCATTTTCACGAAGTTCCATGGCATACCCAGGAAACCCAGGATCAAAATGTGCAACATGTCCCATTCCGGCCATATGGGAATTGAGTCCAGTTAAAAGTGATGCCCGAGTGGGTGAACACATTGGGTTTACGTGGAAATTTGTGTAACGGATTCCTTCAGCTGCAAGTGCATCTATGTTTGGTGTGTCAATCTCAGAGCCGAAACATCCAAGATCTGAAAAACCTAAGTCATCGACGAGCATAACTAATACGTTTGGTGAGCCTTCAGGCGCTGTCGGAGGTTTCGGCCAATCTGGTTCAGATGTTGAAAATACTTTCCCCACCTTCCCTGCGAAACCACCGTATGGCTCGTTTATTCTTTTTCGCATTTTTGATGCCTTTACACGATCTGCTTGCATTTCCGGCCTGACACTGACCACTACTTAGATTAGTGTCTGCAAGTAGTTCCTAGCTAACGAAAGGAAGTTTTAAACTTATGGGCAATTCGAAATCTCAGAAAAGTTACCAAGATCTTCTAGCAACTCTGCAAGAAATTGATGAACGTTTTCTCAGCGACGAATGGTCGATCTCTTCCCAACAAGACCGAGCCCTTGGGTACAGATACGTAATGCATGTTTTGCAGAGTGCTTTGTTAAGCCACTTTGAAGGGGATCCAGATTGGCCCGAGTGGAAAAGGATAGTTTCCCCTACCCGGAAATTCACTGGGGATAATTCGGACTCGATTTACTATGAGACACCAATTCGCGGAGATCGCGCATACAGAATTACCGGAAATTTAGCCGGCGCCGTTTATACCTCCTTCACTATTGAAGCAAACGCTGAAGATGGGAAGTACGCATCTAATAATGCTGGAGCTTTCAACGACGAAGATTTGGATGTTGACGCTGATGGAAATTATGAACTGGTCTTAGGAGGGCCTGAGGTAAGTGGGAATTGGATGGCTTTGCCTGACGATGCAGGGAGGATAACGACTCGTCACTATTTTGAATGGCCCATACCATGTGCTTCGGATCAGTCTTTACATATTCCTTTGACTATTGAACCTCTGGGGAACCCTAACCCGATACCGCCATGGGATGATACGAATATTGCGAAAGCGATAAATAGGGTCGTGAACCATATCAAGGGGAAAACTTTGGAAGGGCCTAAACCAGGTCATGCTGCGACACCTTCTTGGGTTGGGAAGAAGCCAAATTATTTCCCTACTCCGGAGATGCCTGGTGATTTAGCGTTCGCTGCAGTTGATGCCGCGTATTCAATGGGGAGATTCTATTTAGAACCCGGGCAGGCTCTCGTAATGTCTGGGAGATGGCCTGAGTGCCGGTTCGGGAACGTGTGTATTTGGAATCGTTTCGGCCAAACGCTCGATTACCGCCATAGGAAAGTGTCCCTGAATAGGTCAAATACTGTTCTCCAAGAGGATGGTTCGTTCCGAATAATTGTTTCACACAGCGACCCATCTGAACCAAACTGGCTTAACACCGAAGGCTTGACCTATGGATCAATTTTTTGGCGTTTCTTTCTCCCTAAAGGAGAGTTGTATCCAATCAAAGCCGAAGTCATTAACGTGTGAGTCTCTCGACTACACAAGAAATAAATTTCAGCTATTGTTACTTTCATGAGCCAAACACCAGACCAAATTATCCGATCGTTTTGCGATGCCTGGTCCCACGAAGACCTTGACGAAATTATGGGGTATTTCGATGATTCAGCAATCTACCACAACATCCCTATGGAGATTCAAGAGGGGAAAGAGAATATTCGGGGATTCATAGCAGGATTCCTTAGTATGGCGAGTTCGATTGAATTCGAAATCCTTCACCAAGTATCCGAAGGAGATGTAGTCATGAACGAGCGTGTAGATACGCTTGTTATGGGAGAGAACACCATCGCCCTACCCGTTATGGGAATCTTCGAGCTAGAGAATGGAAAAATAATAAAGTGGCGTGACTATTTCGATATGGGGCAACTTACTGGCCAGCAGCAAAGCTAACTCCTGACTAAACGTCCGGGGCGATCACCTGTATCCTGGTCAAACTCTCTTACCGAAATTCCATTGCATAAGGTATTGACATAACCACTCACCGGTTGCATTAATCGAGTTCCCCCAGTCGGTAAGTCATGATGAGGTACAGGCGGTGAAACTCTCAGATTATCCATATCAATCACATTAATGTCCGCTTTCTTACCTTGCTCAAGCGATCCACGATCATCGAAACCATAGAGTTGAGCATTCAACGCTGTTTGCTTACGGACAATGAACTCAATTGGAATCTTTTCACCCTTTTCTCTGTCGCGTGTCCAGTACGCAAGTTGAGTCGTCGGCATACTTCCATCACAAATAAGAGTTACGTGAGCACCGGCATCACTTAGCCCTGTTACCGTATCCGGGTGGAGGAGCATCTCTTGCAAAACTCCCATTCTGGCCGGAAGATCAACAGCACTGAGGGAGGCAAAACGTGTTCCACCATCTTCAAGAAGGAAATCATACAAATAGTCAATGGGGTCAACTCCTACTGTTGCAGCCTTGGCCCCTAAACATTCGCTGATATCAGGTTCGTAATCTACTGGATTGTCAAGTGGGTAAAGAGCAGGTGCCGCCATCTTGAACAGTCCGTATACATTTTCCATAGAACCTGGCTCATCAGGGGCTACATCTTTTTCACTCATTATTGCCGCTCGCACCTCAGGCTTAGTCATCATGGCCACCTTTTGGTCAAGAGGCAAGTGCGCTATTTTTCTTAGGTACGTTGGCCTTCGCATAAAGGCGTGATAGCCACCAAGTCCTGTCAAGAAACCAATTGGTCGTGACGAAACTTGCGGGTAAATTTGCGCTCCGTCGCTATTCGCATCTTCGGTTAAAGAGAGAATCTCTCTCCAAGTATCTGGGTCATAGTCAGGTGACTGCACAAGGGTGAATGTAACTGGCCTACCGCTGACCTTCGAGACACGCACCATGAGAGCATGTTCTTCTTGCTGGGTGAATTTCTCCCCTCCAAGACTTTCCATCTTCCCAATAGTTCCTGCCGGAATCATTTGAAAAACGCCCTTACCAGCTTTTTTCATGGCTTCTGCTATCGCAAGAACTTCATGATCAGGGGCAAAGGTACCAGGAACAGGTTCCCCCCAAAGAGAACGATGACCCACAATTCTTGACGTACTAAACCCAACTGCACCAGCCTCCATGGCTTCTGATACAAGATCCGCCATTTGACTTATATCAGATGCAGTAGCATCTTCGTTTAGTCTTCCTCGCTCGCCCATTGCATAGTATCGGAGTGCTCCATGCGCAATTTGAGCGCTGATGTCAAGTGCAAATTCCCGTTGAGATAAATAGTTCAGATACTCGGGGAAGGTTTCCCATTGTCCCCATTCCATTCCTTCATGAAGCGCCGCTCCGGGGATATCTTCAACGCCTTCCATCAGTTCAATTAGTTCTTTCTCCTGCCCATCATGAACTGGTGCGAAACCTACGCCACAGTTTCCCATAACGATAGTTGTTACTCCATTATGCGAAGATGGTGCCATCTCTGTGTCCCAACTAACTTGGCCATCGTAGTGAGTATGCAGATCAACCCATCCTGGTGTCACAACCGCACCGTCCGCATCTATTGTCCTGACTGCACGGCCGGTGATCTTCCCGCCTACTTCAGCAATAACGCCATCCTTGATAGCTATGTCCCCAGTTTCAGGTTTCATGCCTAACCCATTGACCAGAGTTCCACCTTTTATGATGCAGTCAAACATTTGCTCCCCTTACCGCTTCTATCTTAGTCAGGTATCTACCTAAGTGCCCGAGGTGGGACTCGAACCCACATGCCCCTGTTCGGAGCCGGGGGGTTTAAGCCCCCTGCGTCTGCCTATTCCGCCACTCGGGCCTTAAATCACTATAGAAGTAATATTTCACCTGTAGCACATGCGAGCCAATTTCAATCAGAAAGATTTTCACAACCTGCCCTATAATCTAAAGAACGAAAGGAACGTGGAATGGGAAATTTAGAAGGAAAGATAATTCTTATAACCGGAGCAGCAAAAGGTATGGGTGCAACTGAGGCAAAAATGGCTGTAGAGAGGGGGGCGACTGTAATACTCAGCGACATTATTGAGGACCGACTTGAAGCTACAGCAGATTCTCTGAACTCAGCCTTCTCCCGCCTGGATGTGACCTCTAAAGGCGACTGGGAGAAAACTATTTCAAAAATTCTAGATGACTACGGGCGGATAGATGGCCTAGTCAATAACGCAGGTATTTTTATTCAAAAAACAATTTTTGATGACGGCCAAGAAGCTTTTGAAGAGATGATGAAAGTTAATCAACTCGGTACTTACTTGGGTATTGAGTGCATAGCACCCATCATGAGAGATCAGGAATCTGGGAGCATCGTAAATATTTCTTCCGTCGCCGGTTTACGTGGCCAAAGGAATATTGGTTATGTAGCTAGTAAGTTCGCAGTAACTGGGATGACGAAAGCTATCGCTCTCCAGCTCGCTAAATTCAATGTTCGATGCAATAGCGTGCACCCCGGTGCGATTTCAACAGACATGGCCTTAGGTCTAGGGCCAAGCGATGTGGAATTTCTCACTAATAAAACCCCCATGGGAAGAATCGGCGAACCAGAAGAAGTAGCAGAAGCAGTAATGTTTCTTCTGAGTGACGCAGCAAGCTACCTCACAGGGGCAGAAATTACAGTTGACGGAGGTTTTGTTCTCTAGCTAAGCCGCAGACGATATGGCTGGCGTATCTTGAAAGTCAAAATCAGTTTTTTGTAGATCGTTACAACCTATGGTGTCCCACAATATGTTTCTGATCTCTGACTCTTGACCCGACCCTGAATTAGCTATCACGAAACCCTCGACTATGTCAGCTAGGACAGCTAACCAAGGACGGCCTCGAATTACGATCGAGATGCTAAGGTCATCATTATTTCGTCGGATAGAGCGCTGGTATTGCGCAGATGGTGGCGGACAACGGAATTGAGGAGTCGCATACCCCAATTGATTCGCTATCCTCCCAAGAGTTCTAACAGTTATTGAGAATTTAATTGATGCTGATTCCGCCATATTTATAGTATGCAACGTCGGTATGACATTTCTGAAATCCTAAATCGTCACTTGTGGTTTTCTATCGGACTAGATTATGTATGTGGATGATAACGAAGCTCTCAATCCGTCACAAAGAAACGTCTTAGAGCATTTAGGAGCAAAGTTCGCTGATAGGCCTTTATTCAGCGACCAACTTCAAAGCGAACTGAAGGAGGAACTATCAATTCGCCTTTCAAAGTTGCAGGAATTTATTCCTAAGGATGAAACATTATTTGTTTCAAAGTTCCACTTGAACCAGATCATGCGATGCGAGCGCCAATTCATTGCGGATCGTGAATCGCAGTTTGAGTGGTCAGTCCCTACTGCACGCGGGCTCATTTCTCACAAAGCGATTGAACTCTCAGTCTTTTGGGAGCGTGAAGTTGAGCCGCTCTCTTTGGTTGATGAAGCTTTATCACGTTGCGCTAACGGGGACGATGCTCTTGCATCATGGTTGCATGGGCTTCAAGATGGTGATCGTTCACAACTGAAAAGTGACGTAAATAATCGTGTAGCTTCTTTTCTTGAATCATGGCCCCCGTTAAAAAAAGAATGGAGACCTATGCTTGAAGCCCCTATTCGTGCCGAATTCGCCCAGGGGGCAATAATTCTCTCAGGTAAAGTTGACCTATCTTTGGGCAAGCCGCTAGGGACCACTGCTGGAAAAGTAATTGTTGACTTTAAGACTGGAGGTTTCTATTCATCTCACCGCGAGGATTTACGGTTCTATGCGCTTCTTGAATCAATTCGCCTTGGAGTGCCTCCCCGAATGGTAGCTACATATTATTTGGACCGCTCTGAATTCTCCAGCGAACACATCACCGAGAATGTATTGGAATCTGCTCTTTTCCGTGTTGAGGATGGAATTGAGAGGATAGTTAATATTCTCTACAAAGGATCAGAGCCTCAGACGTGTTCATCTGAATGGTGTGGTTTATGTGCCAGTGAGGATACTTAGACGTTTAAGTCAAACTCTTTTCGCTCTAGCATTATGGAAGAAGAAACTTTGGAGGAATCGATGCACTATATAACTACAGATATTTCAAATGGGGTCGCCACTCTTACCCTGAATGATCCTGATAAGAGAAATGCGATAAATCTCCAAATGAACGACGAAATTTGTGAGGTATTAGATGAGTTTGAAGCCTCAGAAGAAGTTAGAAGCTTAGTGGTCACCGGAGCGGGCAAAGCATTCTGCGCTGGTGCTGATCTGGGAGATCTTCTTGCTGCTCGTGAACGTGACAATATCCAAGATATTTATCGGGGGTTCCTTCGGATTGCGGACTCGACTCTTCCCACGATCGCGGCTGTGAACGGCCCTGCAGTTGGAGCTGGGATGAATATGGCTTTGGCGTGTGACATGATACTTGCCGGTGAGTCCGCTCGTTTTGATAGTCGGTTTCTCGAAATAGGGATACACCCAGGAGGGGGCCACACATGGCGACTCCTGTCAAGAACAAATGAGCAAACAATGCGCGCAATGGTTTTATTTGGTCAAGTTTTATCTAGTCAAGATGCCCGTAGACGCGGGCTTGTTTGGGAAGTGTTTCCAGATGAAAAGCTGCTAACAGAAGCAGAAACTATCGGAGAAAAGGCTTCTTCATATTCA
>DLTU01000050.1:9067-15740 GCA_002500385.1 Candidatus Neomicrothrix sp. UBA7828
GGTCCACTAAAGAGGCGTTTAAAGCCTTACCAGAAATTGATAATTCAGTTGATGCAGTTCAACACGAGGTGGTTCCTCAAGTTAAATCCATGGAGTCTGATGCCTTCCGGAGTTTAGTTACTGCATTGCAAAAGAAAATTAGTTCAGATAGCTAACGAATCCAATCAGATTTCAAAGAGTCTCCACGTTCTTCCCATTCTTCAGATGTGATTGCAAACCGAATGTGGTCTTCCCACCTACCATTAATTTCAAGATACTTTTCAGCTATTCCTTCATTACGGAGGTTCAACTTTTCAGCGACTCTTCTGCTCGCTGTGTTTCTCGGAATTATTGCGACTTGGACTCTATGTAGTTTCAGTATTTCAAAAGCGAACTTAAGGAGAATAACAAGAGCTTCTGGGGTATATCCTTGACCTGCTTTTCTGTGATCAATCCAATATCCGACATAGCAGTTTTGGAAAGGCCCACGCTGGATAGACGATATATTGATCTCGCCACTAAATTTCCCATCTACGAAAATTCCGAATCCGTATCCGGAGCTTAAATGCCTTTCCCTATCTCGTGCATTACATCTCGAGGTAAATGCGATTTTGTCGTTTGTAATATCTGGAGCACCAATCGGTTTACTCGGTTCCCATTTAGTTAACCATTCATTATTTGCATTTCTTACCTCTGACCATTGCGCAAAGTCTTCTGCTACCAAAGGTCGGAGTATGATACGTCGCCCTTTTAGTAAATTGCTCTGAGATACTGTTGCAGGTCGGAATCGCGTAACTTTCATTCTTCTTTCATTCTTTTGATTGAGTATCAGAAACCATAGTCTGCAAACGTTGGAGTAGACGACTCGATTTGGAGGTTTATTTCATTAGGCTAAGTATTAACCCGTCAAGAATATCTGATTCCGAGACTTGAATTTGCTCAAAATCAAGCTTACGCATGATTTGTGCCAGTATGCAAAGACCCCCGACTATCACATCGACGCGCCCTTCTTCCATGCCCGGATTTGATAATCTGCCTTCTCGGCTATCTGTCGCCAGAAGCCGAAAGACCTCTTCAATATCTTGCTTCGACATTATGTGGGCATGCACCGAGTCAAAATTATACTCATACAAGCCTTGCTCAATCATTGATGTAGCACTTACAGTACCTGCAACACCGTATATGTTCGCTGCAGACTGAATGCCTGGAATATCCATCAGGACATCATCAAGGTGTAGATCTATGAGCGATTGAGCTGCGGAAAGCTCTTCAGGTAGCGGAGGGTCGTTGGCTATAAAGCGCTCTGAGATTCTTACGCATCCAATATCAGCTGAGTGTGAAAGTTCAAGTTTGCCATCACCAAAAGCAAATTCGGTTGACCCTCCCCCAATATCAATTACGAGACTCGGGCCAGTTGATGAGATATCTTTTGTCGCCCCTATGAATGTGAGTCGAGCTTCGTCTAACCCTTCCAATATTTCGGGTTTAATAGCTGTAACCTCTTCAGCTGCTGTAAGGAAGACGTCTCTGTTTCTCGCATCACGAACTGCTGAAGTCGCTACAAACCTGACTTCCGACACTTTATGATCTTCAATTTTTCCTGCATAGTCTATGAGAGTAGCTAAGACTCGGTCCATAGCTTCAGCTCCGAGTTCTTGTGTTCTATCTGTTCCTTCACCTAAACGGGTTATCTGCGCTTCGCGATGAAGCATCTCATATTTTTGTTGACCTGTTTGCTCGACAATAAGTAGTCTTGTGCTGTTTGTACCGCAGTCAATCGCTGCCAGAGTTCTAGCCATTTATTTCCTGGATTTGCTGGCTTTCTGCTCTTATACGGTCCTCAATCCATAATCCGACTGGATCATTTCCTCCAGCTAGAAACCATGCATAATGGGCATGCAGGCATTTGATTCCTTGCCTGGTCCCGCCAACTCCTCCCGAAGGTCTTGGTCCGTCATAGTTTTCGTCTATTAACTCATTTCGTTGCTTTTCGTAGTCATAATGAGCTGCTTGAAGTTTTTCTAGCCCTATTTCTAATTCAGCTTGGTTTATTGCCCCTGATGATTCAAGCCTACTTATGTGTAATTTATCTTCAGGGTCTATTAACCAATATGTTGTGGGCATCGGAGTTCCGTCGCTTAGAAATGGCGAATTTTTAATTACCCTAGGAGTGCCGTCTGATTTCCTTACTGCTATTTCGTAACTACCTTGAGGTTTTCGACCGAGTAGGTTTTCTACGATCACGGCATCTTGCGAGTAATCTTCTTGCATCTTGATATTGCCTACAAAATGGCGTACCTAATGACCATGAATACAGCGATTGCTAGTGCAGCTATTGGAATTCCAAATCGTTTGAGAATTGGGATAGCGACGACCGATAGTAGGTTCAGTTCACTATCAGTGGTTTGATTTTCGTTGGCATTGGTATCAGTTTCGAGTGTTTCTGTTTCAGCAGATGACTCAAGGAGTTTTTCTAGGTTTTGCGCAAACTGCGTCATAAGTTTTCCGCTGACATCACTTATTGCCCCTCTACCGAATTGTGCGACTTTGCCGGTGATGGTCAATTCAGTACGAACGTTCACGTTCGTTACAGCAGTTGAAACTTCGGAGAGTTGGGCTGTAATAATTGCGCTGGCATTTCCGGCCCCACGTGTATCTCTTCCATCTCCTTTTATTATGATTTTCTGTGCATCTTCATTTTTCTCAAGGTAAGTTGCGGTTCCTTTATATTGCGCTGTTATTGGACCTACCTTAATTTTTACGAGACCGTTGAAGTTGTCTCCATCAACTTCTTGGAGTTCAGCACCAGGTAAACATGGCGCAATTCTTTCAGGGGTATTAAAGGCTTCCCATACTTCTTGTATCGGTGCATTCACATTAATTTCATTATTTAGCTCCATCGTTCTAAGTCTCTCCTTGTGTCAATATCTACAGGGTTTCCTTCGCATGGTACCTCATCCAACAAGTCTGGCCGAAGCCGTAGAAGAGAACGTGCTCCTTCGTCACCTGAAATAGGTATTAGGGACCACAATTCTTGATCTATCTTAACCGGTGGTCTGTTGTTTCCAGCGAATGAGGCTGTCACTAGTTTTCCTTCAGCTTCAGCTACAGATTTCCAGGCTTCAGCAGGTACAAGAGGCATGTCGCCAAGTCCGACGGTAACAGAGGAATGGCCATCGTATCCTGCTATCTCAAGACCGCTCCTAAGAGACGATGCTTGCCCTTCAGCAAAATTATGGTTATGAACAATCGTTATTGCATCTGATTCAAGATTCAGAGCTTGATGATCTTCAAGATTTAATGCTCCAGAAACTAGATAGATATCGTCGAATTTTGCTGCTATTACATTATCAATTACCCATTGCAAAACAGGTTTTCCTTTGAAGCTTGCCAGAAGTTTATGCAAGTTACCTTCAAACCGTTCCCCTTTCCCAGCAGCGAGAATTATTGCAGCGGTTCGATCATTTTCGAGAGGGGTCTCTTTTTCGTTTCCAAACACGTATTTATTCTAGGGATACGCTCTGTTATTGAGAGGTTCTAGAAAATATTTCATCTATCACCATGTATTTCCCCTTCTATAGTTTTGAGGTGGGGTGCTTTCCTGCCGGTGCGCATAGCTATGATTTCAGCGCAGATTGAAATTGCTGTCTCCTCTGGAGTTCTAGCACCGAGATCTAACCCTATTGGTGACATGATCCTTTCAAATTCTTTCGTTGATACTCCTGCTTCAACAAGTCTCTCGGTTCGATTTTCGTGAGTTTTTCTGCTCCCCATTACTCCGATATAGCCGACCTGTGTTTGTAATGCTGAGGTGATAGCAGGAACATCAAATTTGTTATCATGAGTTAAGACACACACAGCATCGCGTGGACCTAGACTAGTTCCAAGCTTTTCCATTAACTGGTCTGGCCACTCATTTTCTACTGAATCTGCTTGTGGAAATCGGGCTTTTGTGGCGAATACTGGACGTGCGTCACAAACAGTAACTTTATATCCTAGGACTTTAGCGATCCGTACCAGTGCAGCAGTAAAGTCCACCGCACCGAAAATAACCATCTGAGGTGGCGGTGCGAAACTCTCTATGAATATTGATAGTGTTTCTTCTCTCGCTTCGCCTTCGATTCCGTAATGGCGAATGCTTGTTCTCCCAGCCGCTAATTCCCCTGCCATATCCCGAGATAGCACATTATCAATCTTTTTATTCCCTAGAGAACCGAGATAAGAGCCGTCAGGAAGGATAAGCAATTTAGCTCCTTGTCCCGGTCCCTCAATGATGGTAGCTAGTGCAACTGGAAGACCTTTGTTGAGATTTTCTTTGAATTCGTCAAATATCTTTACTGTCATATTTACCAATCAAATGGTTCTATGTATAGATTGATGGTGCCCCCACACGTGAGCCCGACTGCAAATGCTTCGTCGTCGCTGTATCCGAATGAAACAGTTTTCCTTTCACCGGTTGCTATTATTTCCAATGCTTCTGTCACAACGGCACCTTCGACACAACCACCTGAGACTGATCCGGAGACTACACCATCTTCATTGACAGCCATGGCTGCACCTGCGTCACGCGGACCGGAGCCCTCAAGTGATATTACTCGTGCTATTGCTACTCGCTTTCCCTCTGTTACCCATTTCTCGATATCTGTGATTATTTCTCGCATTGTTTCTCTATTCGGTCAATATTTCAGCTAGTTCAATTAAAGATTCTAGACTATGGCCTTCAATAAATTCATCAATGTAAGGAAGCGCTGCTGCCATGCCTTGTGCCAGTGGCTCATAACCCGGCGAAACCTTCAAAGGGTTTATCCAGACTATGTCGTGAGATATTCTTTTGAGTCTAGCCATTTGTTCATCCATGACTTCACTTTTGCCTCTGTCCCACCCGTCAGAGAGTATTACTACGGTTGCGCCTCGAGCCATTCCACGTTGTCCCCACATATTCAGGAATTCTCCGATAGTTTCTCCTAAGCGGGTACCTCCTGACCAGTCGGTTATTGATTCAGAGGTAACATGCAATGCTTTGTCAAGGTCTCTGTTTGAGAGTTCGTGAGTTACTCTTGTTAGGCGTGTTCCGATTGTGAAGGCTTCTACCCTTCTGCGACTTATTACTGCAGCTTGTATAAAGCGCAGAAGGGCCCTTGCATAAACTTCCATTGAACCAGAGACATCTAGTAGAAAAACAATTCTTCTTGCTTTGTCATTTTTTTGCAGGAAATATCTTTGTATGGGCTCTCCAGCAGTTTGAAAAGATGCCCTGATGATACCTCTGAGATCTGGGGTCTTATTTTGTTTCGTAACTGAGCTGGATCTTCGGCTTCTCTGGGTACTACCTATTAGCCGTATTAATTTCATCAATTCATAGGCTTCAGATAATTCATCATCGCTGTAATCAGCAAAATCTTTCTTCCGAAGGATTTCAGAACGCGAGTACTTTAGGGTAATCAGTTCCTCTTCTTGGCTCTTTTCGGATTGAGCATCACTTTCATAGTCGTCGTTGTCTATTGCCAACGTTATTTCTTTGACGTTTTGGATCTTTTTATCTCCGAGAACTATAAAGTCTTCCCAAAACGCATAGAAAGCCTCATTATAGGCCGGTATATCTTCAGGGGCCCTGACAAGAGTTGATCTTCCAGCCCAGTAGACATCGTCTCGGTTCGAGATAGTAACGTAATTAAGTGATTGGAAGAAGGTAATCGATGAAGAAATAGGTACATCAATACCCATTTCCCTGAGAAAGGTAATAAATCCTTGTGTTATATATTCGGGCTTGATGATGTCTTGGTCAGTGTCAGACTGCACGAGCATATGCATTTTCTATGACTTTATCTAGGCCATATTCCATCACTTTTTGTTGATCTTCGCGGTATTTTAGAAGAGCTCCGATTGTTGCAGTAATACCGTCTTCTGTTAGGTCACTATTTCCTATTCTTTCAAGAGCCATGGCCCAGTCAATACTCTCCGAAACTCCTGGTGGTTTGTATAGATTCATTTCACGAATTTGCTCAACTGTGACGGCTATTCTTTTGATTAATTGCTCAGAAACTTTAGGGGCTTTAGCTTTAAGTATTTGAATTTCCCTGAGGTATCCAGGATGGTCCACCCAGTGATAGAGGCACCTTCGTTTGAGTGCATCGTGAACGTCTCTTGTTCGGTTTGAGGTAATCACGATGATCGGTGGCACGGCCGCTTTGAAGGACCCTATCTCGGGGATAGTAATGGAGTAATCTGAAAGCAACTCAAGTAGGAAAGCTTCAAATTCATCATCAGCGCGATCAAGCTCATCGATTAGTAGCACAGGAGGGGTTTCTCCTTCATAATCAATTGCTTGCAGAAGTGGTCGCCTAACTAGGAATCGCTCGTTGTACAATTCATCCTCAAGTGCTTTTTCATCTATTTGTTTGGCCCTTCCAGATGCTTCGGTAGTTCTCAAATGCAATAATTGTTTTGAGTAATCCCATTCATAAATAGCGTGCGATGCATCTAGGCCTTCGTAGCATTGGAGGCGGATTAATTCGGTATTGAGCCAACTTGATAACACCTTCGCAACTTCAGTTTTGCCAACACCTGGGGCCCCTTCTAAAAAGATTGGCCTTTGTAAACTGATTGCGAGAAAAATTGCTGATGCTAGTCCTTCAGAGGGAAAATAACCCTGCCCTTCAAGACCATTCTGTATGCTTTCTATGCTTTCTATGCT
>DLTU01000050.1:16044-35203 GCA_002500385.1 Candidatus Neomicrothrix sp. UBA7828
TGCTTTCTATGCTTTCTATGCTTTGTGCTTGTTCATATCCCACATCTCTAATCTACAGGTTGAGTGTCGAGGTGGCACATGCGCCGTTTTATTCAGATTTAGAGTCCGGCCTCTTCAAGTCCTCTTTTTACGAGCACTCTGGCTAAATGTTTTCGGTATTCAACTGATGCGTTGATATCCGATGTTGGTTCAGTTCCTATTGCAGCCTGTTCGCTAGCTTCTTGGGCATTTGCTCCACTTGCAATCGCTTCTTCCACAGCTATGGCACGGAAAGGAGTTGAATGCATATTTACCAGTGATACACCGCTTTGACCATTATTGACTAGGACGGAAGCTCCAACGATTGCCCAATCTTGTGCTCTTCTATTGAATTTTTGAAATGACCATTTTGCATCTGGAACACTGGGTACCCTTATCTGCGTTAACATCTCATCATCCTTTAGGTCAGTTTCTAAGAACCCAACGAAGAAGTCATCAATCGGAATTTCTCTTGTTCCTTCAGGGCCTGCTGCTACTACGGTTGCGTTGAGAGCAAGTAAAGCTGATGGGATATCGGAGGCAGAGTCCCCGTGCGCAATTGCGCCACCTATAGTCCCACGGTGTCGAACTTGTGGGTCGCCGACATGGTGTGTGGCTGAAGCTAAAAGCCCAGCATTCTCCTTTATTAAAGAATTACTTTCAATATCGCTATGACGGGTTAGGGCCCCTATAACCAGATAGCCGTTTTCTTCCCTTACATATTTTAGATCGTCTAAGCGGTTTATATCTACTAAATACGCTGGTGCAGATAGACGAAATTTCATCAATGGGAGCAGTGAGTGACCTCCAGCGATTAGCTTAGCTTCATCTCCATGTTCTTGAAGGGCAGTTACTGCTCCTTCAACTGAATCTACTCGGAGATAATCAAAGTTTGCGGGGATCATCTATGCCTCACTTACTTCTAGTACTGCTTTGACAATATTGTGGTAACCAGTGCATCTACAAAGATTGCCTTCGAGTCCCTCACGTACTTCATTTTCGGTTAGGTTTTGATTTTCCTCGACAAGGGACACACAAGCCATAACCATACCTGGCGTGCAGTAGCCGCATTGCAGAGCATGACATTCGTGAAAGGCCTGCTGCATTGGGTGGAGCGTTCCATCTGCCTGAGCTAAACCTTCGATGGTTGTTATCTCCATTCCATCAACTTGTGCAGCTAAAACTGTACATGACTTAACTGATTCGCCGTTTAGGTGTACTGTGCAGGCTCCACATGATGAGGTGTCACATCCTATATTTGTTCCTGTTAGCCCTGCAGATTCACGTATGTACTGAACCAGAAGCGTTCGAGGTTCTACATCATGTGCCTGTTCAACGCCATTAATGTTGAGAGTTACTTCCACTTACTTCCCCTTTGCTCTAATAGAAATCTAGTACAACTGTTGGGGTAAGTACTAAATTAATTTAGATATCAACCTTCCGGTAGCATGATCTGGCCCAAAGACCCGAGACAATTAATAGTAACGTTAGCGAGATAAACCCTGGTTGTGTCTCTGCCCAGGTTACGTCGCCAAGAAATCCTTGGCGACCCATTCTAATGACGTGTGTTATGGGATTATATTTTGCTACGTGATATAACCACCCTTCAATAGCTTCTAGGGGTGCCTGCCCAACTGATAGAAACATTGTGCTAAACATGACCACCTGTGCGACTGCTAAGGACTTTAGAGTCTTCATCGTAAAAACGATGCCTAGCACAAAAAGAGACATGACTGCCGCTATTCCTACTGCGGTGAAATATGCAATGACGAAGCCCCAAAAACCACCAGGCATGTCAGCGTCAAGAGCTACAAATGACACAATCAATACCGCAGTGGTGGGTAGCACAGCTCTAGTAACGGAATAACCAACAAGTCCTGAAATTAGTGCTGATGGAGTGATGGGAGCTGCTCGCAACCGGTCAAAAAATCCATTTTCTAAATCTGTTGCGGTAAGTCCTCCCCCACCAAGACCTGAAAATGCTGACCCTTGAAGGATTGCCCATGCCGCCATCCAATTGACTGCCTTGTCTGTGCTGTAGCCATCGAGTTGCACAACCGATGAAAATGATCCGCTAAATGCTACAACGAAAAAAATGGGCATAATTATGGAAGGGATCATTAGTGATGGGAGGCGCCGCATACGCATTAAGCCTCTTTTACTGACAGCAACTGTCACTTGAAACTGCGACGTTTTATTTGAGGGTGCTGTGGTCATGATGCGACTGCCAAACGCCTTTTTAGTTGATGTATCGAAGTGGCGATACCTGCAAGCGAGATCAAAGCGATCACGCCAGATGCTTGTAGAAAAGCTTCCCAAGAAAATCCCTCTATTGTGATAGAGCGAGTCCAATCAATAATCCATGTTAAGGGATTCCATTCCGCGATTTTTCCATACCATCCATCCATCAATTCAACTGGGAAGAAAGCTGAACTGATAAAGATGAATACAAAGATAATCGGAAAGAGTGAGTTTACGACTTCTTGTGACCCTGTCCTTAAGGCTATTGCAATCAAGAAACTACCTACGCCCATTGATAGGAAGGAAGTGATGAAAACGAGGGCTAAAGCGCTACTTGCTCCTCCAGATAACTCTGCCCCGAAAGTGAAAAAAATGATTATGAGTATTGTTGCCTGCACTAAACCATAAATAAAAGCGCTTGATAAGCGGGCGATCAGGATGGACGACCTAGCGACTGGGGATGAAAGCAGTCGATCCATAAAGGAATTTTCAATATCTCCGGCTAAGTCAGTTGCGCTATTTGTTGACCCAAATAGAACACCCTGTATCACGCAAGCTGGGAGGATGAAGTCAAGAAACGTCACGTCAGGGTATGGAAATTCCGGAAGGTTCACCGCTTTACTAAATTGTGCTGCATACACAGCTGCCAGCAGTAAAGGAAAGAACAGTGTTGGTGCCCAGGCTTGTGGCTGGCGGATCATTCCTAGAATACTTCGGTGAGATAGTTGTAAAGCTTGAGGAATAGAGCGTCTAATGTTCATTCTTGACCGTCACGTATCCGCTCCACCCTCAAGTCGCCTTCCAGTCGCATCTGCGAATACATCGTCAAGACTTGGTTCATCTAGTTCAACATGTTGGACTTCTATATTTTGGTCTTCTAAGGATTTTAAAACGGCTGTGATAGCTCTTGTCCCACCATCGAGCCCTATAGCAATTCTTCCTTTTCTTGCAGGACGCTCTTCCCCTAGTTTTGCCATTACCTGCTTAGCTATCTTAAAGTCACTTTCAACTACATCCACGCGTAATGTTGGAGCCCCAACATCTGATTTGAGTTTCGTGGGGGTTCCCTCTCTGACTATTCTGCCATTATCAATTATCGCTATGCGTTGAGCCAGCTGATCTGCTTCTTCTAAATATTGAGTTGTCAGGAAAACGGTTGTTCCTATTTCTTTATTTAGCGTTCGCACTTCTTCCCATAAAGCAACCCTGCTTGTTGGGTCAAGTCCAGTTGTAGGCTCATCTAAGAAAAGCACTTTAGGTTGATGCACAAGTGATAATGCGAGATCAAGTCTTCTGCGCATCCCTCCTGAATAAGTTCCAACTCGCTTATCCCCTGCGGCAGTAAGTCCTACTCGTTCAAGTAATTCTGCACATCTTTTTTTACCTTCATGCCTTGAGATGCCATGAAGGACTGCTTGCAATTTAAGCAATTCGTTGCCCGTCATTAAAGGGTCAATGGCTGCATCCTGGAGGGCTACACCTATTTTTTTCCTGACCATACTTGCTTCTGATGCGACGTCAAAGCCCGCGACTCTAGCTGAGCCTCCAGTTGGTTTCAAAAGAGTAGTGAGCATTCGCACAGCTGTTGATTTTCCTGCTCCATTAGGTCCTAAAAAACCAAATACTTCCCCTTCCTCAACGGTTAGATTAATGCTATTGACAGCAACTAAGTCGCCAAAAGTGCGCGTGAGGTTTTCAGCTTCTATTGGATTCTCCATCTAACCTCCGAGAGTTTGGGCAAGGTGAGTGAACGGCCAATTTGCTGGGAGTCGCACTGGTTCAGGTGCTGGTGGTGGGACTGCGTATGCCTCTTCACCAGGTCGAACAAATCCATAATTTTGACGGGCTAACTGCTCGATCTTCTCTGGTGAGTATAACGCATCTCTCTTTTCCTCTAGCTCAGCGTTCTCAACGACGATTGAAGTTAGTTCTTGCTGTTTAGATGAGAGTTCTTCTCCTTGCTTCAGCCAAAGTTTTAATAAGTCAAAGCTCCACCAAAGAACGAAAAGGGCAATAATGGCTGAAACTACCCAAAATGCTACTTTTCTGGAACGCTCAGTGGCCCGAAGGTCACTGTCGGGTCTTTCAGTTACTAGTGCCATGTCAGCCGACCTTTAACGCGTTGATTCCTCGGAATACTGCCGCATCCCCTAGTTCTGATTCAATCCGGAGTAATTGATTGTATTTTGCAACTCGCTCACTTCGCGCAGGTGCACCAGTTTTAATCTGACCACAATTAGTTGCTACAGCGAGATCCGCTATTGTCGTATCTTCAGTGTCTCCAGACCTGTGTGACATAACTGATGTGTATCCATTTTGTATTGCAAGGTCTACAGTTTCAAGGGTTTCGGTTAAAGTTCCGATTTGATTTACTTTAATCAGTATTGAATTTGCAACTTCCTTATCTATGCCCTGTTGGAGTCGCTGCGTGTTCGTTACGAAAAGGTCATCTCCAACAAGTTGAACTTTATTTCCTATACTTTTCGTGATTTCTGACCAACCATCCCAATCCTCTTCTGCCATTCCATCTTCGATAGACACAATAGGGTACCTATTTGCCAAGTCGGAATAGTACTCTGACATTTCTGTTTGATTAAGCTTTCTCTTTTCGCCTCTAAGGCTGTAAATTCCACTTTCAAAAAATTCTGAACTTGCAGGATCTAAGGCTATGGTAATGTCTTCGCCTGGGGTAAAGCCGGTCCGGTCAATTGCTTCAACTAGAAGCTTCACAGCTGCTTCATTTGATTCGAGGTCAGGCGCAAAGCCTCCTTCATCCCCCACAGCTGTTGATAAATTCTTTTCTTCAAGGACGATTTTGAGCGTTTGATAGCATTCAGCTCCCCATCGGAGAGCTTCAGAAAACGAAGCAGCGCCCGTGGGCATAATCATGAATTCCTGCAAATCAATATTGTTATCAGCGTGCTCTCCACCATTTAGGACATTCATCATTGGAACAGGGAGTACGTGTGCTGATGCTCCTCCAAGATAACGGTAGAGGGGTTGATGGAGTGAGGTGGCTGCTGCTTTAGCTACGGCTAAAGAAACACCTAACATTGAATTAGCCCCAAGTTTAGATTTATTGTCCGTTCCGTCAAGAAGCAACATAGCCCTATCAATAGCTCTCTGGTCGGTTGCTTCCATACCAACTATTTCTGACTTTATTGCACCGTTTACATTTTCTATGGCGCCTTCAACGCTCTTGCCTAAGTAGAGATCTCCGCCGTCACGCAATTCGACAGCTTCATATTTGCCAGTGGATGCTCCAGAAGGGACAGCAGCCCTTCCCTTTGATCCATCATTTAGCTCCACGTCAACTTCAACTGTAGGGTTACCTCGGGAATCAAGAATTTGTCTTCCAACGATTTCTATGATTTTCTGCCCAGTCATGGTGCTTCCTTCGTAGTTATGTTCTTTCAAATGGGGTTTTATCTAAAATACCCGTAATAAGGGGAAATGTTGTTGATAAGGGGCTGATGTGTACGCGTCCCATGTTTAACTTGCATTGGGGACTGGTTTGAGACTTTTGAGATAATCTGTGATTTCTTGTGAAGCTTTTCTGATCTCTGAGATTTTGAGTATTAATTCCTGTTTCTCCTCTTTGTAAAGTGAGCCCTCGTACAGTCTTAGTGTTCTTACTCGTTGCGATGGACGAAGTGTCAAAGGCCTCAAATGGATATTCCATTCTGCTTTCCCAAAGCCTGGTATTTTTTTAGCAATAATCTTTTCAATCCCTAGAGATCTGGCTGCGAGCTTTAGATGCGCAATTTCTAGTAGGTTGATTGCTTCTTCGGGAACTGGACCGTATCGGTCCAACCACATTTGTTGTATTTTCTCTAAGTCTCCATTGTTCTTGATATCAGCAATGGATCGATACGATTCCAATTTAGAATCATCTCTCATGATGTAATCCTTTGGTATGTAGGCTGTCATCGGAATTTCAATCTCGATATCCTGCTGGCTGTCTTTAGGAACGTGTTTTAATTCTTCAACTGCTTCCTTCACTAGTTTGCAGTAGAGATCGTATCCGACAGCTGCTATGTGTCCTGACTGCCCAGTGCCAAGCAAATTTCCTGCACCTCTGATTTCAAGATCCCGCATCGCAATTTTAAAACCTGATCCAAGTTCTGATGTTTCCCCAACCGTCTTGAGTCGCTCAATTGCGTCTTCTGTTAAATTGTGACCTTTAGGCGTGAAAAGATATGCATAAGCTTTTGTCCCTGACCGCCCGACTCGTCCACGTAATTGGTGAAGTTGACCTAGTCCCATTCGGTCGGCGTTATCAACGATCAGCGTATTGACAGAAGGCATATCTATACCCGACTCAATAATCGTTGTACAGACTAGAACATCATATTTCTTTTCCCAGAAGTCAATGACGGTTTGTTCAAGAAGTCCTTCATCCATTTGCCCATGAGCTGTTGCTATTCTTGCCGACGGAATTTGCTCCCGTAGTCTTTCCGCTATGACGTCAATGTCGGAGATCTTATTGTGCACAAAGAAAACCTGACCGTCTCTCAGTATCTCGCGCCGGATGGCTGATGAGACTATTGAATTCTCATACTCTCCTACAAAAGTCATGATGGGCTTTCTATCGGTTGGTGGTGTTTGGAGAAGTGTCAGATCCCTTATACCTGTGAGACTCATCTCAAGAGTTCGAGGTATCGGTGTCGCTGTCAGAGTCAAGACATCAACGTTACTCCTCAATGACTTAATCTTTTCTTTGTGCGTTACTCCAAATCTTTGCTCTTCATCAATTATGAGCAAGCCAAGATCTTTGAACTTAATATCTTCTGACAGAAGGCGGTGTGTCCCGATGATGAGGTCTATCTCACCATCACGCAATTTGGTGACTACTCGTTTAGCTTCTTTATTGCTCAGGAATCTACTAAGAACAGCGACTTCGATCGGGAAAGAGGTCAATCTTTCAGTAAATGTTTGGTAGTGTTGTTGGGCTAGCAGAGTTGTTGGAACGAGCACAGCTACTTGCTTGCTGTCCTGTACGGCTTTAAAAGCTGCCCTTAAAGCTATTTCTGTTTTTCCGAAACCAACGTCGCCACATACAAGTCTATCCATTGGCATCTTCCGCTCCATATCGCTTTTCACATCATTCATTGCGGTGATTTGATCATTAGTTTCAATGAATGGGAACGATTCTTCCAGTTCCAGTTGCCATGGTGAATCTTTCGAAAAACTAAACCCGTCCCGTGACTCTCTTTGCTGATAAAGCTCAACTAAATCCTCAGCTATCTTTTCTATCTCATTTCGGATAGAAGACCTTGTCCTCGCCCAGTCAGAACCCCCCATCCGACTTAAAGAGGGTGCACCTCCGCTGTTGTATTGACTGATCTGATATACCTGGTCAGTCGGTACGTAGAGTTTGTCTCCTTTTCGATATTCAAGTAACAGATAATCTCTTTCGACGTCGACTAACGATCTCTTGACAATACCGCGAAAGATAGCAATCCCATGATGTTCGTGAACTACAAATGCCCCTTCTTTTATATCCATAAAGGCACTACCCGATAAATTGGATTTCCGTTTGACTTTGTATGGGGTCTGACGTCGCCTGTATAGCTCGCGCTCATTGATGATTGCGAATTTCAATTCAGGGAAGATTACGCTAGCGGTATCAACGCCTGAAGTTATAGAAATTCCTGAAGTTTCTTTAATGGGCGAATCGGTATTATGAACTACCGGATTGAAGTCCAGTTGGGAAAGTTTGCTACTTAATGCTTCAATTGATTTCTCATTCTCAGAAAGAAGAACTATGTCATATCCATCATGAACTAGACCTTCAAGAATTTGCAGAGGTTCAGTATCGGTCCTCTCGGGTGTAAGAACTGATATGTCAGGATCTGCAAGATCTGCAGAGGACAAGTTAATTTCTACTATTCTTGCTTTATCTCTTAGGAAGATTTCGTCAAAAGTAAGGTGAAGAGTCTGCATTCCATGCTTAGCTGTAGGGCTTAATGCTTCTGAAAGCATCGCGCTGATGCTCTCTTCTTCAGATATTAAATTTTCTATACGTTGCTGTATCTGCTTGGCATCAAATAAAAGGACAAGAGCTGATGGGGGAAGCAAATCTAGTATGGTCTCACGTTTGTGATTTAGCCAAGGAAGTAGATTTTCTACTCCGTCAAATATTCCACCTTCTGAAATGATTTCCCAAAATGTTGCACCCCAAGGCATTTTTTTGACGAGTTCACGAGCTCTTAATTTCACATCATCTGTTATGCAAAGCTCGCTGGCGGGAAATATTTGGGCAGCATTCAATGGGTTACTTGAAAGCTGGTCTCTTGTTGAAAAAGTCGTCAAGCGTTCAACTTCGTCTCCCCACATCTCCAATCGGATTGGCTCTTCATATGTTGAGGGATATATATCAACGATTGACCCTCGAATAGAAAATTCTCCGCAACGTTCTACTTGTGAGGTTCTCTTGTACCCGAAAGATATAAGTTCATCTATCAACTCCTCGTAACTCAACTCATGACCGTTACGAATATCAATTGTGCTTTTAAAGTCTTGATTAGTTATTACTTGCGAAATAGATCTTGCGGTTGAGATGATGACATCTGGGTAGTCATGTTTCTTCAAGCGCCATAAAATCTTATTTCTTTTCCCCATGATATGGGTCTGAGGGCTTATCTTTTCGAGAGGAAACGATTCCCAGGGAGGAAGTACTTCTACGTCAATAGCATTGTTGACTTCAATCAAGTTACTCTCAAGTTGTTCTGCTTGTTCAAGGCTTCGGGTAACTATCACTAGAGGTTTCTCTCCAACAGTATTAATATATGTATTAACGATCCAGCTACGGGCAACCTCTGAGACAACAAGTTGTGTTGTTTTCGGTAGCATCAATTTTGTTATTATTTGATGCTGACTTAACTGATTTAGGTAGTTATCAAATTTCACGATTAAATTCGTTCATTGCAATTTCATAACCATGGGAAAGGATTGTTTCAATCGCATCTGTCGCTTTTTCCATACAGGTATCGATCGCTACCCTGTCGGGCCTACTGGGAGGCTTCAGAACATAGTTTTTCCCTAGCTGAGATTGAGGGGGCTTTCCTACTCCTATCCGCAAACGACCAAAGTTATTTGAATTCAGGTGTTTTGATATTGACTTCAAACCATTGTGGCCAGCTAACCCTCCATGAAGTTTTACTTTCAAGTTGCCGGGCTTGAGGTCCAATTCGTCGTGAACAATGAGAAGTGCATCTAAGGTTACTAACTCGTGCTTCCTTACAAGCTGCTGGACTGCAAGTCCGGACTCATTCATAAAAGTCGTTGGCTTTGCTAGAATAATTTTTTCCCCATTAATGCGGATGTCAGAACAAAGGGCGAGTTCCTTAGTTCGTTTAAAATTCCCGCCATGTTTGTTAGCGAAACTGTCCAAAACTTCAAAGCCAACGTTGTGTCGGGTATTTTGATATTTCTTTCCAGGGTTTCCCAACCCAACGATAAGAAGTCGGATAGGCGTTGATGAGAATTTGCGCTGTCTTCGCAGCACGGAGTTTATTCGCTATCCTCAGTCGAGGTTTCGTCGGTTTCCTCGGGAGTTTCGCCTTCTATTTCTTCATCACTCTCAAGTTCGGATGCTTCTTCAGCTGCGATTGACTCCATTGTTGATCTTGTAACAGTTCCAACTGCAATTGCTTCTTCAGGGTCTACTTCTGTTCTGACCCCATCTGGGAGAACAACATCACTAACTCTGATTGCATCATTAATTTCCAGTTCGCTAACATCTGCGGTTAGCTCATTTGGAATTGCATCCGGTAGCGAAAGGACTGACAGTGAGAACATTGTCTGGTCAACCATTCCATTCTGATCAGTAACTTTCTTAGCTACGCCTTCAAGAATAATTGGTACTTCAACTGCAAGTTCCTGTTTGGGATCTACGCGCACAAAATCTACATGAATAACTTCATCCTTAACTGGGTGCCTTTGAAGTGTTTTAAGAATTGAAAGTTGATTCGTCCCGTTGACACTCAATTGAATTAGCGCGTTCAGTCCGGCTTCTGTAGTGAGTGCTTCTCTGAGTTCACTGTAGTCAACGCTGAATATTTCGGGGTCTTTTCCTAGGCCATATAGAACACCGGGGACTTTCCCGCCTCTTCGTAACCGCCGAGAAGAGCGACTGCCGATTGTTGTTTTCTCTTCAGTGTTTAATACTAAATCTGCCATTTACTTACCTAATTATGCTCTTCAAGATGGTGTATCTTTTGAAATTACGTCAGTTGAAAAGTGTACAGGTGAGTGAGTCCTGAACCACCTATTTGTCTAGCTAAGATGCTTTCCGCCGAAAATTTCACTTACGCTTGTGTCCTCAAAAACAGCGTCAAGAGCCGATGCAATGATTTGAGCCACGGATAGGACCTTTATCTTAGTAATTTGCTTGTGTTCGGGAAGTGGAAGGGTGTTGGTCATCGCAACTTCCTTTATGACAGAGTTTTGAATTCTTTCGATTGCAGGATCTGAGAATACTCCATGAGTGGTGCATGCAAAAACTTCCTTTGCTCCCTTTTCTGCTAGTAGCTCAGCCGCGCCAACAATAGTTCCGCCTGTATCAATCATGTCATCTATCAACACGCAGACTCTGCCATCTACGTCGCCCATTACGTCCTTGGACTCAACTACATTCTTTTTATTCTTCACTCGACGTTTGTGCACAATTGCTAGGTCTGCTGCAAGTTCACTTGCATAACGCTCTGCGACTTTGACTCGTCCGGTGTCTGGCGAGATAACTACAAGGTCATCTCCCAATGTCCGCATGTAATCAACTAAAACTGGCATTGCAGTAAGGTGATCAACAGGCTTTTCAAAGAATCCTTGTATCTGCCCCGAATGAAGGTCTACAGAGATCATTCGATTTACTCCAGCTGCAATAAACAGTGTTGCCAATAAGCGGGCAGTTATAGGTTCACGACCCTCTGATTTACGATCTTGTCTTGCGTAACCGTAAAAGGGGCAGACGACAGTTATCCTTTTTGCGGAAGCTCGTCTTGCTGCATCGACCATAATTAGTTGCTCCATGATGGAGTCATTGATTGTCATCCCTTCTGCAGCAGAATGACTCTGGATTATGAATACATCTCCACCTCGAACGGACTCTGAGAATCTGCAGTGGACTTCCCCATTCGCAAATTCTGCGAGGTTTGGCTGGGCAAGTTCAACTCCAAGATGCTCAGCAATTTCTTTCGCTAGAGGCAAGTTGGAACGCCCCGATATTAGGTGTAAACGCTTTTTTGTTATTAGCTCCATATCACTCCCTCTTTATTTGCTGGCCCGGCAGGACTTGAACCTGCAACCTCCTGGACCAAAACCAGGCGTTCCGCCAGTTGAACTACGGGCCATTGTGTTCTTCCGAACATATCGTATCTGATGTGCTTCTATGCACTCAGGCTTGATTTATATCTTTTATTTACTCCTTGATATCTTTCTACGTTACTTTGCTCTGCCAAATGAGAAAAATTCATAGAAATCTTGCCAAAACACCACATTGCTGAATTAATAGGGTATTCTTCGGAAGCTATGGGTTCACTAATTAAGAAGCGAAGAAAGCGAATGCGGAAGAAGAAACATCGCAAGATGTTAAAGAGAACGCGTGCGCAGAGACAACGCGGTAAATAAATCTAATCAAAAGATTTCTTTATGTTCAAAAATTTTCTCTAGTCGTTTTTGCGACTACGAGCCCTTCTGCTGGATAGCTTCCTTCGACAAACCAGGTAGATCCGCTACCTGCTAAGCGTGCTTCTTTTCTTGAGTGTCCTTCCAATATTTTTTTCCACTTTTGTAGTTCTGGATATACATCTAAGGCGGCGGGTTCTAAATCATTTCCGTTTGGGGATTTTGGACCGCCCATTTCATCCCACCTTTTATATACATCTGCCGTTGAGCAGCCAAAGGGTGGCAAAATCAATGTGAATGTTTTCTCTTCATAGGGAAGATAAGTTATAGATTCGCCAACACCCGAGACACTAGCTCTTCCGCCACGAATATTAAAAGGGACATCCGACCCTAGATGCACTGCTTTCTTTTCATCTTTGAAGTTCGCCCATCTGAGAATGGCAGCTGCATTTGCGGACCCGCCACCGAGACCTCCTCCTGGAGGGATTCTCTTTTCCACATCGACTTTCATTGATAGGCCGATCATATTGAGAGCTTGCACAATGAGGTCATCGTTTGGTGGTGGGGCGATCGGGTACTCACCTTGATACGTGACTTCTGTCTCTCCTTCTCGGAGCCTTAGCGTATCTTGAAAATCTATTGTGACCATTTCAGCTTCTAACTCGTGGAGGCCTGATTGGCGAACCCCTTTTATCGCTAACGAGAGGGTTAGTTTTGCGGGTGCATAGAGTTCATGTATCGAGGAGTGATTTTCCATTATGTAGCCATATCAAGAGTTTTTGTCAGCTTGACCCAGTCCATAACGGAAAGCTCTTCGGGTCTAGCTTGAGGGTTTATTTCGGCAATGGTGAAGTTAGTTGTGGGAACAAGTGTGTTCAGAGATTTACGAATCATCTTTCGTCGATGCTGAAAGGCTGTTTGGATTAGACGACTGAAGTTTGCGTAGTTAACTTCGGGTGGGGATGACTTTCGCATAATTTGCAGTATTGCTGAATCGACTTTAGGGACAGGCAGAAAGACATTCGGTGAAACTTTTCCTAAAATTTTTGTCTCGGCCCAGTATTGTGCTTTCACGGATGGAATTCCATAGGCTTTGCTTTTTGGTGCAGCAGCAAAACGCTCTCCTACTTCTAGTTGCACCATGACACATATCGCTTGTAATTCAGGTGCATTTTCGAGCAAGTTTATTAAAAGCGGCGTAGAGATATTGTACGGAAGATTAGATACCATTTTCCAGTAGCCTTGCCTTTGGTCGAAGAATTTTCTCCAGTTAACCTTCATTGCGTCTTCCTGAACGATTTCAACATTTTCTCTTTCACCGTATTTACTCAGCACTTCTTCAAGTGCCGGAATTAGGTAACGGTCAAGTTCAATCGCTACTACTTTAGAGGTGGTTGATAATTGTGATGTAAGGGACCCAAGACCGGGTCCGATTTCAAGAATCTGTTCATCTTTTCCTATATTTGCTGCTCGAATGATCTTCAAGATTGTATTTGGGTCTACAACAAAATTTTGGCCTAACGATTTTGAAGGTCTTAGGTCATAGTATTCCATGATGTTCTTGAGATCATTTTTCCCTATGGCCATAGTTTGGCTCTTCCATTCGCTACTTCTAATAGTTTAATATCCTGTCCAACAGCAAGTGGGTTCACTGGCAGACCCAATGTTGCCAACCTCCGCCAGAAGCTTGGTAGATCAACCATGCACTGACATTAATGTTTGCTGTGGGGTCATAGGGACTTGACCCTGCATAACCTGCGGAAATGGCTCTCTGGTCCCAATATTGAGGCATATGTTGCATGAGGCCGGCAGCTCCACTAGATGTGTTAGTAGCATCTGGTTGTCCTCTACTTTCACATTGCATGATGCGAAGAAATCTATCTGTATCGGATGCAGGCCCGCCATAGTTGAGGATTGCCGTTGTTACAGTATTTCTCCATTGTTCAACTGTGGGAATGTAGGTAGTTGGGGGGGCATTGGGTTCAGAAGGGGGGATTTGGATAGGTTGATCTGTCCTTGGATTGGCTGGTTGGGAAATCGCCGGTTGTTTTTGGGTGGGAGTGAAACTTGTGATTGACCTCATAAGAGTTCCGCTGGGAACGAAATTTGGAATGTAAACAGTTCCAGAAACGGCTTCGAGTCGTAGTGTTTCTCTGTATTGGGTTTGAGTCTTTTCAATATCAATGACATTTGTTGTTATGGGTTTTTCAACCTCGGGTGTTTGGCGCTCATCACCAGTTTTGTCTGAAGGAATTGTTGGGTAGTTAACCGGCTCTGCATTTGATGCCTCGACTAACTCACCGGTTTCTGTGGGGCCGGTAAGAGATACCACGACTGAGAGAACGGCCAAAAGGGTTATAGCGGTCGCTGCGATTGGGTAACGTAGCGAATGCAAAATTCGGTATGCAACTTCTTCTTGCAGTTCTCTACCTCCGCCCGACTGCACCTTATTATGATCCTGAGTAGCCCCAAAAGGCAACCTTGGGTGGTGCTGTGGGCAAATTTAATTTGCGTTATGGCTTAAAGCATAAAAGCGATGTGTATTTGACCATGCAACATCGGAGATAGTTTTAGGCTCAGTATCAAGTTCTTCGGCGATCCTGTTCCCGATGTACGGAAGAAATTTAGGGCGGTTTCTTTTACCACGGTTGGGTTCAGGAGTTAGATATGGCGAATCTGTTTCAATCATTATTTGTTCTATGGGCGTTATTCTCAAGGCTTCTCTGAGAGAGTCAGCATTTTTGAATGTCACTATTCCTGAGAAGGATAGGTATGCTCCTCTCTCTAGTGCTAATTCCGCTTCGTATGGTCCTCCTGTGAAGCAATGGAATACGGTTCTAGATGGCATTTCCATCTCATCCAAGATTTTAAAAGTCTCAGGCCAGGCCTCTCTGGTATGGATAACGAGTGGAAGGTTAAATTTGTGAGCGTAAGTGATTTGTTCTCGGAAGACTTTTTCTTGTTCTTTGTGGGGAGAATGGTCATAGTAAAAGTCAAGGCCGCATTCACCTACAGCAACAATCGTGCCTTCGGAAAGTAGCGCTTCGATCCCGTTGGTACCATGTATTGCTTCATGGGGATGAATTCCAGCTGTGGCAAATATTTTTTCTGGAAAGACTTCTGACAACTCTTTCGCTTTCAAAGATGTCTCTAAATCGGTTCCTACCACAATGAATTTCTCCACGCCTTCAGCAGCTGCTTCTTGAAGGTCTATAGCAACCTCATCAGCTGCCTCGAAGTGGCAATGGTTGTCAATCCATTTCAATTTACTGCTCGATGCGTTCATCTATATCAACCTTCTGGAAGAGGGGCTTTGGCTTTGAGAGTGCCATACCAGGTTTTAGATCCTCTCGAACCCAACCAGTTGTTTCTCCTAACATGGTGTCAAGATCTTGGCTTGAGAATGGCAGAAATGGAGCGAACATTACCCTTATCCCATTGATGGCGCTTAGCGCTACATATAGGATTGTGAGCCCTCTTTCTTTATCAATCTTGAGTACCTTCCATGGTTCGGTTGCATTGAGATACTTGTTAGTTTCCTTTGCAGCTTCCATTGCTGTGCGTAAAGCAGCGCGGAGTTCTACTTGATGGAATTGGGAACTTGCTGTTTGTAAGGCATTATCCACGAGCAGTAGCAACTGGTTATCTTCGTCTATTAACTCACCTGCAGGTGGAATTGATTGTTCAGCATTTTTGTACGTCATTGCTAGAACTCTGTTAACTAGGTTTCCCCAATTTGCAACTAGTTCTTCGTTGATTCGTCTTGTAATCTCTTCATCAGAAATTTCTGTATCTGCCTGTTCAGGGAAATTAGCAGCTAACGCATATCGGAGAGCATCTGGCTGGTATTTTTCTAATCCCTGAGAGATCGTTAATCCTACTCCTCTACTTGCCGAAGCTTTACCTCCTTTAAACGTCACATATTGGTTTGCAGGAATGTCATCGGGAAGATGCAGTGGGCTTCCACCTATTTCGTCTTTCACTCCCATTAATTGTGCAGGCCAGAATAATGCATGGAAAGGGATATTGTCCTTTCCAATAAAGTAAACGTGGCGAGATGAATCGTTATGCCACCAATGTTTCCAATCTTCAGGGTTGTCTTGTTTACTTGCCCATTCTTGAGAGGCAGAAAGGTAGCCGATTACAGCGTCGTACCAGACGTAAATTCTTTTCCCTTCTCCTAAGTCATCTACAGGGAGCTTAACCCCCCAATCTAGGTCTCTTGTGATAGCTCTATCGATTAGCCCTTCTTCGTTTACCCATCCTTTTGCGAAGTTGAGGACGTGGTTTCTCCACCCAGTTTTGCTTTCTAGAAATTGCTTAAGGTCGTCATTAAAGTCTGAATATTTAAAGTAGAAATGTTCAGTTTCTCGAGGTTCCGGACTGGCATCTGAAAGTTTTGATCGTGGGGTTATGAGCTCGACTGCGTCATAGGTTTTCCCGCAGTCATCACATTGGTCTCCCCGTGCTTCCTCGTAACCACAGTGGGGGCAAACTCCTTCTACATAACGGTCGGGTAGGAACCGTTGGGCTTTAGGGTCGTACAGTTGGGTTGTTGTTCGCCT
This sequence comes from Candidatus Neomicrothrix sp. UBA7828, assembly GCA_002500385.1. GTDB lineage: Bacteria > Actinomycetota > Acidimicrobiia > Acidimicrobiales > UBA8592 > UBA8592. Next base: position 32,496 of record DLTU01000050.1, read on the forward strand.
GTCAATGTGTCCGTTATTGAGTTGAGCGAGAAACATCGCTTGGGTTACTTCTGCATGGTGGTCTGTGCCCGTTGTGGTGTAGAGGTCCCAACTTATTCCTAATTCATCCCATTGAGATAGGAATTCATTGTGGTACTTATCCACTATGTCTTGGGGTGTGACTCCTTCGGTATCTGCTCTGACTGTGATTGGCGTTCCATGAACATCTGAGCCACTTACCATGAGCACATCGTTGCCGATTATCCGTTGGTGACGCGCAAAGATATCTGCAGGCAAGTATGCACCAGCGAGGTGACCCAAGTGTCGAGAACCAGACGCGTAGGGCCAAGCAACAGCGACTAAAATGGGTATGGACATGTGTATAGGCTACCCTTATGGGCTTTGGTTGTGGGTATTATATGACTTCGTCAGGTAATTCTATTGATAGGTCATAGACCCTTCGTTTACTAATCTGGTACTTGGCCGTTAGCGCTTTGACGGCATCGCGTTTGCTCTTTCCGCTTCTGATAATTTCTTGAAGCTCTTTTTCTAAGAGACTGTCGCTTACGTCATAGTCTTCGGTGAAGCCTGAGAGGATAAGAACGAATTCTCCTTTTGTTGAAATATCATTCATATTCGTATCCAAGGAGTGCAATGTACCTCGGTGGATTTCTTCATGCAGTTTAGTAAGTTCGCGTGCGATGGTTGCTTCACGTTCATCCCCGCAGATGTTTCGCAGGTCTTGTATTGTCCGCTCGATCCGCTTACCTGATTCGTAGATTACTGTGGTTTTATCATCTCGTGCTATTTCCTGAAGACGTCTTTGTCGTTCTGCACCTTTCCTAGGTACGAAGCCTTGGAAGACAAACCTTGACGATGATAAGCCGCTAGCGATTAATGCAACTATCCCAGCAGTAGGGCCGGGAATGATCTCCAATTTTATCTCATGGTCAATGGCGTTCTTTATGAGGTATTGCCCTGGATCAGCTATTCCTGGCATCCCCGCATCGGTTACTAAGGCGACTCTTGATCCAGACTTAATTCGGTCAAGTATTTCATTGACTCTTCGCTCTTCAGTATGCTCATTGAGGACTAGCAGGTCTGGCCTTGGAATGACGCTTAGTAGATTAAGCAACTTCCCAGTTCTGCGAGTATCTTCACAGCAGATTAGATCAGCTTCTCGCAATTCCTTGATTGCTCGTTCTGAAATATCGCCAAGGTTTCCTATCGGAGTTCCGATTACTACTAACGCTGATTCTTTTGTGGTCTCTTCAATTGCCATTGCTTTATCTGTTGGGTTCAGTTATCAAATTCGTTTCTTTTGATCATACGTTAAACCTGAACTCCATTACATCTCCGTCTTGCACTAGGTAGTCTTTCCCCTCAACTCGGATTTTTCCTTCTTCTTTAGCTTGTGCCCATCCTCCAGCTTCTAATAGTTGGTCCCATTGGATGGTCTCAGCTCTGATAAAACCTTTTTGGAAGTCGGTGTGTATTCTGCCGGCTGCTTCTGGTGCTGTTGAGCCCTTTCTAAATGTCCATGCTCGGCTTTCTTTTTCTCCGGTAGTAAGAAATGTGCGCAGTCCAAGGATATGGTAGGCCCTTTGAGTGAATCTCGGGAGCGCTCCTTCCCCTAAATTCAGCGCTTCTAATATTTCTACTCGCTCATCTTCGGCGAGTTGACTTGTTTCAGCCTCGAGTTGGATGCAGACTCCGATCACGTCTGAATCGTTTCCTAATTCGTTTGAAATTTTTTGGATAGGTTCTTGGTCAGTAATTTGATCTTCACCGACATTTACGATCGCCATGACAGGCTTTGAAGTCAGCAAGAAGTAGGGAGTGAGTAAGGATAACTTATCTGCAGAAAAATCACCTCTGTACAATGGTGTTCCTTCGCCAAGAGTTTCCAGAGCCTCTTCCAGTGCTTCAACTTCATTTGCTAAAGATTTATCAAGTCGGGCGGCCTTAATTTTTTTCGTTGCATGCTTCTCAACAGCTTCAAGGTCAGCAAGCGTTAATTCAATTTCTAAAACACGTAGTTGCTCAAGAGGATCTGAAGTTCCCGGAACGTCTTCATCCTCGAATGCCCTAAGAACATAGACGATAGCGTCAACTTCTCTAATGTTTGCTAGAAACTGGTTTCCTAACCCCTCCCCTCTACTGGCCCCTTCAACAAGGCCACCGATGTCTGTGAATTGCACGCTTGCCGGAATGGACGATCGTGATTCGCTCATAGCTGTTAGAAGGTTAAGCCTTTGGTCAGGAACTTTTGCAACCCCAACATTCGGGTCCGTTGTCGCAAACGCGTAAGGGGCTGCTAATGCAGATCCACCAGTTAGTGCATTGTAAAGAGATGATTTACCCGCATTGGGTAAACCAACAAATCCAAACTTTTCCATTGTGTGAGGCTACCCGCAGATGTCGTGAGTTGTTGATAGTCCCGATAAGGTAATATGAGATTCGGAGGACCCATGTCAAAGCGAACACAAAAGAAGAAAGCGAATGCGCGTCGGAAAAAAGCCAATCATGGTAGGAAACCCAATTTAGGAAGAAACTCCTAATCAATTACGTGCAGTAAGGCACTTATCTGCACGTCCTGAGCAAGGTCGAGATCCGTTTCCTAGTTTGCGCTTGAAGCCAATTCGTCGTCTTTGATTGAGAAGTCCGAATATTCTTGACCGGTATCCTCTAGATGTTCAAGTTCTATGACGCCTATTTCTGTATATTTC
>DLTU01000023.1:0-5101 GCA_002500385.1 Candidatus Neomicrothrix sp. UBA7828
AGCTCCAGAAGTTTTTGAAGTTCGTGATGATGACTTCCTCTATATCCTGAATGAGGAGCCCGGTGAGGATATAAAAGCACAGGTAGAGGAAGCAGCACAAAGATGCCCTAAGCAGGCAATTGCAATTGCAGAGGGCTGACAACTGAAAGAGATTATTGTTGTAGGAGCTTCCCTAGCTGGTTTGCGCGCATCTGAGACACTTAGGGCAGAAGGTTTTGACGGAGTAATCCATCTCATAGGAGATGAGCCGCATCTACCTTACGATCGACCTCCATTATCCAAACAAGTGCTTGCCGGAGAATGGGAACCTGACCGGCTAGCTCTCACAAGTCCAATGAAAAATGATGAATTATCATTCGAATGGCACCTGGGAACCAGAGCAACTGAACTGAACATCGCTGAGAAAAAAGTATTGCTAGATTCGGGTCAATCAATTTCATATGACGGGGTCATTATTGCGACAGGGGCAAGATGTGTGTCGCTTCGTATGGCTGGAGATCTTCAAGGAATTTATACACTTCGCGGTCTAGATGATGCAATGGCAATCCGTTCTGAATTTGAGAGAACACCACAAAAGATAGTTGTCGTCGGAGCAGGTTTTATTGGAGCTGAAGTTGCTGCAACAGCCCGTGAGCGAGGACTGGATGTAACAATGATAGAGGCAGCAGAGGTCCCATTTGAACGTGTTCTGGGAAGTGAGATGGGAACCGTAACTGCCGATGTTCATCGTGATCACGGAGTTGAGGTCATTACGGGCACGCCTGTTGAGTCTTTTAAAGGACATGACAGAGTAGAGAAAGTTGTTCTTGCCAACGGAACGGAAATTGATGCGGACGTTGTCATCGTTGGTATCGGGGTAAAGCCCAATACTGAATGGTTGGACAATAGTGGACTCACTATTGATAACGGAGTCGTATGTGATGAAACCTGTCAAGCTGCACCTGGGATAGTCGCCGCTGGAGATGTCGCTCGATGGCCCAATAGGCTTTTTGGTGAACACATGCGTGTTGAACATTGGGATAATGCGGTCGAACAAGGCGTATATGCGGCACGGCGATTGTTAACCGGAGAAAATAAAATAGAACCATACGCCCCAACGCCGTGGTTTTGGACTGACCAATTTGATCGCAAAATTCAGCTAGCCGGCAGAACTCGATCAACTGATGAAGTCCAAATTGTTGCGGGCTCCACAGAGGAACGGCGCTTCGCCGCAGCATATGGCCGTGATGGAAAGCTTGTGGGCATCCTTGGATTCAACCGCCCCCGACATGTAATGCAATACAAACAAATGATAAGCGAAGGGGCCAGTTGGGAAGACGCCTTGGAGCATGCGAAGAGCAGTTAATTAGCTCTATGTAACAAAAATTTACATTTTCGTTTAGTGGATATTCCCACTCTTTAATTTTCCGCCCCATAAAAGCTTCTTTCCAAAATACTTCTGTGTTAAGTTAGGGAGCCTATATATAAAGCGTTAATAAACGCTTGTTTGTATAGGGGTAAACGAGGGAGTCTTAGGGCGGAGTACTTGAGACTCCCTCAGTTCGTTTTTATGTGAAGCCTCTGCTTTAAGCAATGTCTTGCTCTCTAGATACGTTTTCATTTATTGAACAGAACTTTAGGTACAATTTCACTATGAAATCAATTGCCTTACAGTGTCAAGACGATTTAACATTCCTCGCACATATAAAGGCACAATCGTAAAGCTAGGGCCATGGCTGACATTCATAAACAAACTGACTCCGAACTCCCATACGATGTCGTGGGAATAGGTAACGCAATTGTTGACGTCATTAGCCATGAAGATGAAAACTTTCTCAATAGCCACAATCTTATTAAGGACTCCATGGCTCTAATCGATACCGATACTGCAGTAAGTCTCTACAGTGAGATGAGCCCAACAGTTCAATCGTCTGGTGGCTCGGCAGCAAACACAATGTCCGGGATAGCTTCGTTAGGTGGCAAAGCCGCCTACATAGGAAAGATACGTGACGACCATTTGGGCGAATTTTTCAAGCACGATATCAACGCTGCTGGGGTTCACTTCGGAGTAAAACCAGCATCGGAGGGACTACCAACAGCTCGATCTATGATCATCGTGACACCTGACGGCTCACGAACAATGAACACGTATTTGGGGATAAGCACAAATCTTAGCAAAGACGACCTTGACGTTTATCTGCTCGAGAATGCACAAATTCTATACTGCGAAGGCTACATATGGGATATTGAAACAACGAAAGATACCATCCGTTCTGCGATAGCTATAGCAAAGGGTGCTAACCGCACTATCTCATTTACACTTTCGGATAGCTTCTGTGTCTCACGACATAAAGATGAATGGATTGACCTCATAAATGAGCAAGTCGACATTCTCTTCGGAAACGAAGAAGAAATTAAAGAACTCAGTGGAAGTGGGACTCTTAGTGAAGCAGCACAATGGATTCAAGGAAAAGTCAAAGTAGCCTGTCTAACTCTCGCGGAACGAGGTTCAATAATTGTCACAGAGGATGAGATTATTGGAATAGGCGCTAAAGCAGTAAATCAAGTAATAGATTCTACCGGAGCTGGGGATTTGTACGCTTCAGGTTTCCTATTTGGCTACGCCCGCGGACTTAATCTCAAAGCTTGTGGGGAACTAGCATCAATCGCAGCTGCCGAAATAATCACTCATACGGGAGCTCGACCTCTTGTTCCTCTCAAAAATCTTATTGAATCCGATTTCCGCAACTAATGTCCCCAAAACCAAATAAGTATGCATTTGAATCGCAATTAAAAAGCTGGATAGAGCACGATCCTGATCCTGTTACGCGTGAGTACTTAATAAATTTATTGAATCGATCGGACACACTTGCGATTGAAAAGTTATTCAGCTCTAGAATTCAATTTGGAACTGCTGGATTGAGAGGGCAACTTGGACCCGGTCCTAGCAGAATGAATCAACTAACTGTTAGACGGCTCGCAATAGGGTTATCTCGATATCTAGGAGCGGGTTCAAAAGTGGTGTTGGGCAGAGATGCACGCCATAAAAGTAAAGACTTTTTAGAAGATATTGCAGCTGTTATGACAGCCAATGATATTGACGTAATCATCTTCCCTGAAGTAATCCCAACTCCTTTACTCGCATTCAGTGTTCGGTATCTCAAAACAGATATGGGCATTATGGTTACAGCTTCCCATAATCCCAGCACCGACAACGGTTGCAAAATATATATGAGCGATGGAGCTCAACTTAGAGCTCCAATAGATAAAGAGATTGAGAAATTAATACTTGAATCAGAATTCCCTGCTATCGACCTGCCATTAGGAAAAGGAACCCGCATCACTACTGATAAAAACTCTGAGGAAGCTTATTGTGCTGCTATAACGAATTCCATAACACGACAGAGTTCAAGAATACGAATCGCTTACACGCCTCTTCATGGTGTAGCGATGGGATTGATTCAGAAAAGTTTCATGAAGGCCCGAGCAGGTGAATTAATACCAGTAAAGACACAGATGGCTCCTGACCCTGATTTCCCTACCGTATCTTTTCCTAATCCAGAAGAGCATGGGGTCATGGACTCTGTAATCGGCCTCGCTATAGCATCGAATGCAGATATAGCACTTGCTAACGATCCGGATGGTGACCGTCTAGCTGTAGCTATCCCAACAATCAGTGGCGATTGGAGATTGTTAAGCGGAGATGAAATAGGGGCTCTTCTATTCAATCACGTAGCCAGAAAAACATTGGGTAATAACAGAAAGGTCGTAACTACTATCGTTTGCTCAAAACTTGTTTCTAAGATTGCTTTCAAACATGGTATTGAACACGCCACAACGTTAACTGGGTTTAAGTGGATCATCCCAACTGCGTATAAGGATTCTTCCTTGCAGCCAATTTTCTGTTACGAGGAAGCGCTTGGGTATGCAACGAATACTGCAGTGCGCGATAAAGATGGAATCTCAGCAGCGCTAATGATGGCGGAACTTGCTGCAGTACTCAAGAAAAAAGGTCAAACCCTCGAAGATGAACTGGATGCTCTTTCATTGGAATATGGCCACCATGTTACTAAAACGTGGAGAGTACGTTTTAACTCGGGAAAGCCTAACGAGGTTATACCTAAAGTAATGGAAGACCTTAGAGCTAATCCCTTAACTAGCGTAAACCACATGAAGGTACTCGAAGTGAAAGACTATCTCTCACAGGAGAGTGAAACTGGTTTACCCAGTACAGATCTGATCGTAATAAATATCGAAAAAAATGTTCGTATCTCAATCCGCCCCAGTGGCACAGAGCCAATGGTCAAGTTATATATGGAAATAGTTTTACCCGTCGCGAAGAGAGAGGAACTTCCTGAGGCAAGTGGTCGGGCTAAAGCTCTTCTTGAAGAGTTAGGGGTTTCTCTAGAGAGTCGATTTAAGGAAACCTTAGGACTTAGTTAATTTTTCCGAATTGTCTATCTCCAGCATCACCTAAACCCGGAACAATGAACGCTGAATCGTTCAGTCCATCATCAACGAAACCAACGAAAAGCTGTCCATCGATACCGCTTGATACGATAGCATCGACTCCTTCAGGGGCAGCGAGAATACTTAGCGCTGTAATTGTTCTAGCTCCTGATGCTGCGATAACACGTAAGGCATGTAGTAAAGATCCCCCAGTAGCAAGCATGGGGTCAAGAACGATAACATCTGCTCCAGCTAAGTTATCGGGAAGTGTATTCATGTAAATCTCAGGCTGAAATGTATCCTCATCGCGCCTAGCACCCAAGAAACAAACATCAGAGTCAGGAAGAAGACTTAACGCCCCATCAAGCATGCCCAAACCAGCGCGAACAATCGGAACAAGTATCGGGGATGATGTCAGAGCCCATCCATCAGTTGAAGTTAGAGGCGTTTTTACTTGCTGTTTATCCAGTGCAACGTTTCTCATTGCTTCATATACAAGAAACGTTGACAGGTCATGGAGATTCTGTCTGAACGCTTTGTTAGATGTTTCAGAGTCACGAAGACTACTAAGACGTTCAAGGATTAGATTATGATTAATAATTTTAACTTTCACACCACACCTAACCTAACCATATCGGATGCCATTCGTATCTGAGGCTATTCTTAAGTTTGA
>DLTU01000070.1:0-1663 GCA_002500385.1 Candidatus Neomicrothrix sp. UBA7828
ATTTTCCGAAACAACCACAAGGTAAAGGAACAGGTAAACGTAAAATATGCCATGTCAAAATAGAGAAGATAGCAAACCAGACAGCAACCACGAATGGAATAAATTTACCAGCGATAAACATGCCACAAATAGCTGTTAAAAATTCAAGAAAGCCGACAGACCTAACAAATATCAAAGATGAGGGAAAATTTAGTTTCTCCCAAACATCATGACTTAGCTTAGGGTTGAGGAGCTTTAAACACCCACCAATTGCTAATAATTGACATGCTATAAAGTAAGCAATTGAAACCATAGAAGAATTCCTTTAACTCGTCCCCACCAACTCTAGAACTAGTTTGTCACGCTAGCATTCTCATAGTGGAACAAAATAAACCCATAGAAGAAGCACTTGAAAATGCTAGAGAAGTCGTAAAAAATTCTTCAAAAATCGTAGTACTTACTGGAGCAGGGATAAGCACTGACTCTGGTATTCCAGACTTCCGAGGCCCCAATGGAGTTTGGACAAAGAATCCCGAAGCAGAGAAGGCCTCGAATATTAGGTATTACACGACTTCAGCTGAAATCAGAAAGAGAAACTGGGCGCTCAGAGCTTCTGGGGATCTTTGGCCGACTGTTGCTCCAAATGATGGACACAAAGCTTTAGCTAAGCTTGAAGAAAAACTCCGCCTATTAATAACGCAGAACGTAGATGGGCTTCATCAATTAGCCGGATCTCCGGAGGACCGAATAGTTGAAATCCATGGAAATACGAGAAATGTACAATGCCTTGATTGCGACTATCTAGCCCCCATGGAGGAGGCTTTAGAGAGAGTTCGAAACGGTGAAGAAGACCCTCACTGTGAGATATGTGCTGGGTTATTGAAATCAGCTACAATCTCATTTGGTCAATCATTGATAGCTGAAGATCTACTTCGATCTGAACAATCAATTCACGAATGCGACTTACTGATGGCGATTGGGACAACGCTAACAGTGGGCCCAATTAACCGAGTTGTGCCCTTGGCTCACAGTCTCGGTAAATTAATAATAATTGTTAACGGGGAACCCACAGAATATGATTCATTAGCCTCTTGCTTGATAAGAGCAGATATCAGCTCAACTCTTCAAGAAATTTGTTGAATCAGCCTAATAGTGTGAATTTGGAAATATAAAATTAAAATAAGCTATGCCTAATTTTCGTGAGCTATTAAAAAGCACTAAATCTAAAATTACTGAAGTTTCAACAGAAGAAGCAGAAAGTCTACTTGTAGGTGATTGGACGCTCCTCGACGTTCGAGAACCGGATGAATATGCACAAGGTGCCATACAAGGTTCAGTTCACATACCTCGTGGGAATCTCGAGAGTTCAATAGAAGCTCGAGTGCCCAATAAAGAAACAAAGATTGTGGCGATGTGTGCAGGAGGTGCACGTTCTGCGTTTGCCGCAAAGACGCTTCAAGAAATGGAATACAAAAATGTAGTTTCGATGGATGGTGGCTTTAATCAATGGAAGGATGAAAGTCGAAGATGGGAAATTCCAGCTGTCTTAGACCAAAGTAAGCGAAACAGGTACCAAAGGCACTTACTGCTTCCTGAAGTCGGAGAAGCAGGGCAACTAAAACTTCTAAACGCAAAAGTCCTTTGTTTAGGCGTAGGGGGCCTTGGCTCTCCTGCAGCGCTATAT
>DLTU01000070.1:2076-9132 GCA_002500385.1 Candidatus Neomicrothrix sp. UBA7828
TTCAAGGATAGGTCAGCATAAAGTTGAGTCTGCTAAAGAAACTATCAATGAGCTCAATCCAGATGTAAATGTGGAGACACATCCCGTTAGGCTCGACGCATCAAATATAGAGGAAGTTATTTCGAAGTACGATCTCGTAATTGACGGAACTGATAATTTCCCAGTTCGCTATATGCTTAACGATGCCTCAGTCAAGCTCGGCATTCCTGTCGTACACGGCTCAATTTTTCGATTCGAGGGACAAGTAACCGTTTTCGATCCTCAGAATGGGCCAACATATCGTGATATGGTGCCTGAGCCCCCACCGCCTGAACTGGCTCCAAGCTGCGCCGAAGCTGGAGTGTTGGGTGTTCTTCCTGGCATCATAGGCTGTCTTCAAGCATTAGAAGCAGTGAAAATGATTCTTGACTTGGGGGATACTCTCACCGGCCGGCTACTTACCTTTGATGCAACAGAAATGAGCTTCAGAGAATTTAAATTAAGGAAAGATCCTAATCTTGAAATTACGTGGGAGAATCGGGACCGCGTCCAGATCGTGGAACTTAGCGACTCTTGTCGACCAGCACCGCTAACCAAAGCTTGACGATCCAATAGTAGTAGGTGGGTCTGGGGCTTATCTATTGCTCAATTATAGTTCGGGTGCTTTCGCTGATGTCTTAATCTTGGCAATTCTGCATAACTAGTTAAGCGACCTATAAAGAGATATTTAGTTAAAGTCAATTGTCGGGGATTGTAAGAGTTGTCGCTCTTCCGACCAAGAAACCGAGGCCCCAAGCAACATGCATGGTAATGAAAATTAGGCTTAAAGTGACTCTCAGTTGTAATGGAAGCTTCCTTTGGAGGATTGCTACAGCAATAGGAAACTAATAAATATGTAGTCAAAGGAATTAGATACCAAGCGCTGAACATCACGAATAAAATTACTGATGCAACGATCAGGGCAACTAGACTTGGGGGAGCAAGTTGCCGTATCTTAATTGACTTAGGGTGTTTGAATATTACTTTTCTCTTCCAACTCCCATACTGAAAGAATTGCCAAAATAACTGAGAAATACTCGATCTAGGGAAATACTTGACGACCATCTCCGGAGTAAACCAAACCAACCTTCCCGCCTCACGTATTCTAATATTAAGCTCATAATCTTGATTACGAACAAGCTTCTCATCAAAGCCACCCAATTCTTTAAATAGGGCAGCGTCGAAGACCCCAAGGTATACGGTGTCAACTGGCCCTTCTGATCCTCCATAATGAAATTTCGAATTTCCAACACCAAACTTTGATGTCATGGCTGCAGCAACAGCACTTTGGAGCCCATTCTCTCCGGTAGCCATTTGGACACCACCAACGTTGCCAGCACCAGTTTTCTTAATCTTTTTCACAGCAATATCGACATAATCATTAGGGAGCAGGCAATGCGAATCAACACGGACAAGATATTCACCCGTTGTCAGTTTCGAGGCCAAATTTAACCCGCGGGCAGTTCCCCCAGTTTTGTTTTCCACAATTTGAATTCTCGGATCTATTTTTCCCAGTTCCTTAGCAAGCACGCTAGTTTCATCATCAGAAGGGCCAATTGCGAGGATGATCTCAACAATATTCGTATAGCTCTGGTTAAGAACAGTTTCTAACGTTCTATTAAGCGTCTTCTCTGCATTTCTAACTGGTATTATTACGGATACTGGAGGGTGAGAATGGTTCATAACTAAAGTTTTCGCACAAGAATTGTCCAGGTGGTTTGAAAAAGAATCTGAATATCAAGTATCGGGGACCAATTAACTAGATACTGAAGGTCATGTCCTAATTTGTAAGCAGGGTCTGTGTGGTACCTACCTTTAACCTGAGCTAATCCCGTTATACCCGGTGCTATATCGTGCCTACGCTCGTAGCCTGGAATTTCTATCTGGTACTGATTCGTGAAATCAGGTCGCTCTGGTCGCGGTCCAATAATAGACATCTCTCCCTTAAGGACATTTACGAATTGAGGAATTTCGTCCAGACGAGTTTTCCTTATCCAATCAAGACCTTTAACTACACGTGCGTCTTTGTATTGTGCTTTTATTACACCAGTGTTGACCTCTGCATTCTCGGTCATCGTCCGAAACTTTAGCATCATGAAAGATTTTCCAAACTTTCCAGTTCTCTCCTGTCGGTAGATTATATTCCTGCCCGCTAGTAGCCTGACATAGCCTGCTACGAAAGTTGATATGAGGATTAAAGGGATCAAGCCAATCGTGAGGTACAGAAGTTCTATCGTGCGTTTAAGCGCTAATCGAGGTTTTGAGAGAGAATGAGCGCGTAGAGCTATAAAAGGCATTCCGCCTATTTGTAAGCTTCGTTTAAGACCCAGAAGAGTATCGGAGGGTATCACTCTCTGGAAAACGCCTATTCTTTGCTTTTCAATTTCAGCTAATGGCGAAGGGTAAACGCTTTCAAGCCCTCCCGTGCTCATCAATAGAATATCGGTTGCAGACAGCTCTTTAACCAGATCCGCTAAATCCATTGGGTGATTCGTCGAGCCAACAACTACAATCTCAGTTTCTGATAGCAGAATATGGTCACTTCCTAAAGAGATATCGGCATCGCTCCCCACCAGAAGTACTCGCGGTCTACCAAAGCGCTTATTGCGTACTTTATGCGACAACCAACGGTTAAATGCAATGCCAAGCGAACCGAAAATACCAAAAGCAACTAAATTACCCCGCGGCATCAAGAAAAAACCGGTTATCAAGGCAATCGTAGCGTCAATAAGAATAGCGAATGTAGTTAATGCTGTAACGCGTGGGAGAAATGACCTAGCGCCAATCCTAGGGGAGGGCTCATATAGCTCACCGAAGTAGTAGACGATCAAGTGAACCAGAACCGCAATTAAGAATCCGGCACAATATGTGCTAAATGATTTAGGCCATGAGGTGCCAAACCTTACGAGCAATGAAGCAAATAAGATAGCAAGCAGAACAAAAAAATCTGCAATATAGAGGGCTCGGAATCTAGTTCCTCTCAGCAGCAAATTCCTTTTCACTGGTACCTTTCGCCTTATTCGATGATGATTACACGAATTCTAGCTGTCAGGATCAATCACTACGACGATATCTCCGGCACCAACGGAATCACCTTCAGAAACCCCAATTTCAGATATCGTTCCATCTACATCTGAGGAAATATTATTCTCCATCTTCATAGCTTCCAGTACCAGGAGAATATCTCCAGATTGGACTGTATCTCCGACAGCTACCTGAATCTTGACTATCGTCCCTTGCATAGGCACAGAAATTTTCCCATCACCACCTGAAGCGCTAGCACCAGTTGAAGATGCGCTACGCCGGATTTGACTCTTGCCACTCGGAACAGACATAGATACGCTAAAGCGTTTGCCATTAACCTCCACATCCGTGGTCCGAACAACTGAAGCGCTTCCGTCTTCAGTTGCCTCTACAGCAGAACCTTTAACGCCAGTTAAATCAAGACTCTCCTCAACCCACTTCGTGGAATGTTTGTTTGCTTGGAAATCAGAGTGTCTCAGAATAGCCAAATCAGCTGGGATAGTGGTGCTTAGCCCAGATACTTCAAATTCCTCAAGAGCCCTGATAGTCCTTGCAATAGCAGTTTGCCTATCCTTGCCCCAACAAATTAATTTCCCAACAAGATTGTCATAGAATTGGCTGATCTCATCACCTTCTTCATAGCCGCCATCCCACCTTGTTCCAAACCCAGCCGATGCTTTGAAAGTGGTCAGTCTGCCCGGACTTGGCAGAAATTGTCCTTCAGCTGGATCTTCAGCATTAATTCTGACTTCAATAGCATGGCCAGTTAGTTCAACATCTTCCTGGCCAATACTGAGCTGTTCTCCGAAAGCAACCCTAAGTTGCTGCTCAACCAAATCAATTCCCGTTACCATTTCCGTAACTGGGTGCTCCACCTGAAGACGAGTGTTCATCTCCAGATAGAAAAATTCTTCATTTTCATATAAAAACTCTACTGTCCCAGCATTGACGTAGTCACAACCTTTAGCAACAGCAACTGCAGCCTCACCCATCTCCTTGAGGATAGATTCAGGGATGTTAAAAGCTGGCGCTTCCTCTATCAGCTTTTGGTGGCGTCTCTGTGCTGAACAATCCCTAGTTCCGAGGTAGATAGCGTTACCGTGCTGATCGCAAAGGACCTGAACCTCAACATGCCGTGGTTTGGTGAGATATCTTTCCATGTAAATTTCATCTCGACCAAAGTAGGCGAGCGCCTCTCGTTGCGAAGAATCAATAGCAGCTTGAATCTCATCCTTATTTTGAACGACCTTCATGCCACGCCCTCCACCTCCGTATGCAGCTTTAATAGCAACCGGATAGCCATACTCAGCAGCGAATTCCTCAACCTCACTCGGTGAAGTAATGAAATCCGTAGTACCAGGTACACCATTAACGCCAACTTTTTCGGCTGCCTGACGAGCGCTAATCTTGTCGCCCATAACGGCAATAGCGCCAACTGGAGGACCAATAAAGGTAACGCCCTTCTCAGTTATAGCCTCAGCGAATTCAGCGTTTTCAGAGAAAAACCCATAACCAGGATGGACCGCATCAATTCCGGCAGTTTCAATAATTTCAAGAATCTTTTCTGTATTCAGATAACTATCTGCAGCAGTTTCTCCTCCTAGAGCATAAGCTTCGTCAGCGAGCCGTGTATGCAACGCATTGCGGTCTAACTCTGAATATACTGCGACTGACTGAATACCTAACTCACGGCAGGCCCGAATGACCCGAACAGCAATCTCTCCTCTATTAGCAATAAGTACCTTTGCGAACACGGCTTTAACGTTACAGAATTTGGAGCAAAAGTAAGTGTCAATCTTAAAACTCATTGAAATTTTTTCTGCATGGAAGAAAGCTAAAATTCTTAAAAAGAGGCTAAAAGCCTGTGATTTCAACGAAATTACCTGGAAATCAACAACTGGTTCAACCAATCAAGACTTAATGCGGAAAGCTCAAACAGGAAAAAATCACCTTTCCGTAGTCATAGCTGATCAGCAGACTGCTGGCAAAGGTCGCGGACAAAGGCAATGGATATCAGAAAAGGATTCAGCTCTATTAATGTCTGTGCTTTTTGAAGTAGATGACGTGTCCGACTTAATAAGCCTTTACAGCATGAAGCTATCTATCTCAGTTGTTAGGGCTTTAGAGCAACTCGGTTTTTCGCAAATAAAAATCAAATGGCCAAATGACCTTATAACGTTGCATCATGGTAAGCCTCATAAGTTAGCGGGAATCCTTGCTCAATCAACGATAATGGGATCTCGTGCCACTGTGGTAGTTGGGTTAGGGCTCAATATCTCACTAGCAAACCTAAGAGAGCTGTTACCAAATAACCATGTATCCGCATTGTCTGAGATCGGACATCCACCAGACATTATTGACATCGCCGAAAGAATCCTTCGAGAAGTTTTCTTAACTGAAATAGATAATGAATTACTATTAGCAGAGTATGAAAAGTACTCTCATACTTTAGGTACGGATGTAAGAGTAGAAGTCGGTGATGAGAGCTTTGAAGGTCTTGCAGAACGTATAACTCAAACTGGGTCGCTGATTGTGAAACTTGACTATGGAGTTGAGAGGGAGATCTCGGTAGGCGAGGTAATTCATTTACGGTGAAAATTCATTCATCTCGAATCATTATCACAAAGCACATAAGGTAACTTGAAGCTATGCCTATTGACAAAAGACCAAAGCGAAGAAGAACGTGGTTCCAACGCCTTTGCTTATTATTGACCTTCCTTATCTTTTGTTCTTCAACAGTCGCGGCTATTCTGCTTGCCTACACATCGGAGACTGTTGGCAGAATTCCTCGCACTGCCTATGGAACGTCACTGAGTGCCGAATCCGAATCAAGTGGTGATCCTTTAAACTTCCTTCTTATTGGTTCGGATTCTATTGCGAATTTGCCAGAGGGGTCTTACCTCCGGAGGGTTTCAGGAAGATCATCTAAGCAGTTGCTAACTGATACCTTAATGATTCTTAAACTTGACCCAAGCGGTGACGGAAAAGCATCGGCATTATCCTTGCCTCGTGACCTTTATGTCCCTATTTCGGGGTATAGAGATTCCTGGCAAAAGATTAATAGCATTGTTTACTTCACGGATAAGCCAACTTTAGTTCAGACGATACGCGATGTGCTAGGGATTCCAATTCATCATGTTATAGAGGTAGATTGGAATGGATTCTATGAGCTATTCCAAGCTATCGGAGGGCTAGACGTCTATATTGAATACCCGCTAAGGGACAGAAAAGCTCAATTAAGTATTCCAGAATCAGGTTGCGTCACTTTAACGGCGCTTCAGGCGCTTGGTTTGGTAAGGACTAGAGAGTTGAAGGCATATGTTGAGAATTTTGATGGGTGGTACGGACCTTCGCCCAATGCGTGGGTAAGAGTTGACGGTTCAGGTGATTTCGGCCGTCAAGAACGTCAGCAAGATTTCTTGATACTTGCGCTACAACAAGCGTTTGACTCAGGTTTTCGAAATCCAATTAAAATAACAGAAATTATTCAAGAGATTCTCGGCGGTGGTTTCGTTAATCTAGACGATAGATTGACGCCCCAAAAAGCTATTACTTTAGCACAACAGTTCCGGAACTTTCGTCCAAATGATTTGGAAAAGTATCTGTTGCCTACCGTTTATGATTTTGCAAATGATCTTTCAATTCAGCGCATCATCGAAGCAGAGGCTGAACCAATTCTTGATATATTCCGAAGTCCAAGTTCAGGCGGTGCAGAAGACTTAAGCCTAAATGCTGATATGCCAGAAATACCTCTTAGGAATTCAGAGCTATTCTCTTTAACTACGTTTGGGGTGCCGAAGGATTCTCAGGAAGCTTCTTTTAGTACGGTAAGCACTTCTCAAAAGATGCAAACCGAGTTAACAGATGCAGAAAAAAGAGCACTGATTCTTGAAAATGCTGGAAAAATAAGGGGTTGTTAGACTAAAACACTAGAAAAACTGTAATGCTTCAATACTTTGCAACTTTTTTTTGAAAGAACCTTAGAACTTGCGCCAAAAATGTCTCGCTAACCAC
>DLTU01000070.1:9519-14245 GCA_002500385.1 Candidatus Neomicrothrix sp. UBA7828
ATCATCTAGTGGGCCAACCGAGAGGAGACAACTGGGCTACCCTTTAGTAGTTGCCTTGGTTATTGTCTTAGGCTTAGCCCTTGTGGTTTTTGCTAGAGCGACACGAGATGCTGAGGCGTCTCCAACACTTCAGGATCATTGGCACGCTGCATATGGAGTCTGGGATTGCGTAACTGAATCATTTCTTACACCATTCCAAAGTGAGTTCGATCCGGAAGGGATACATTCACACCAAGATGGGCTGATACATATTCATCCCTTTACCTCATCAGTGACAGGTAAAGAAGCGAAAATCGGTGTCTTTCTGAATGCTATGGGAGCGTCTCTATCAAATAGCGGTTTAGAACTTCCTGGAGGAGCAACCCTAGATTCCGGAGTTACGTGCAATGGTGAGGAAGCTATTATGCAAGTCATTCGCTGGGAAAATGCTTTCGTCGGTGGGGAGCCCACAAACGTCTTCACTGAGAATCTTGAGGACGTACGTTTTCTAAACGATAGAGAAGCCTACACCATAGCTAGAGCACCAGTTGGGGCGGATGTCCCGTTGCCTAATTCGATTGACAATTTAGAAGGTGTTTTGGGCGGTAGAAGCGGTCCTGGAATTGATCCTCCAAACACGACTAATGTTCCTGGCCCTCAGGACTTTGGGGTGGAACTTGACTAATAGCGATAGAGGGGCAGACTCAGGCCCTGTGATCGTAATTGTCAGCGGTTATTTCAGTCCCTTACATTGTGGGCATTTGGATTACTTAGAAGAGGCTGCAGATGCGGGTGATCGACTTTTTGTGATCGTTAATAACAATGAACAGCAAATTTTGAAAAAGGGTAAGCTAATCCTAGATCAAGAGGATCGACTGCGAATCATTAAAGCCTTAACTGTGGTGGACGAAGCAATGATTTCTGTTGACAATGACCGGTCTGTGGCTCAAACGCTTGCTCTAATAGCTGAGTCTAACGAAAATTCCAAACTGATCTTTGGTAATGGCGGTGACCGGGACTCTTTGGAGAATATTCCTGAAGCAGATATTTGTCACAGGTATGGCATTGAAACCGTTTTTAACTTTGGTGGAACCCATAAGAGAGATTCAAGCAGCAGGATAAATCAAGAGCTAGGTATAGAAGCAAAGGGGTAGGGCTTATCTGAAAAGGTCATCCTGAGGGTCGCGCACTATTTGGTCTCGTACAGATCCGCTCCCAAACCAACTCTCATCAGCGCCTCGAATTATAGCAATAGGAATACCTGAAGATTTCCCCATAACAAGCTCAGCCGCTGATGCTAGCTCATCTACTAAAGCCACTTCAGTAACTTGCATTTCTCTGCCGAACGCATCAGGGCTTCCCCGTAAATCTAGAATTGGCAGAACACCAGCACTTCCTATAGCTACATCAGTAAGGCCTCTTCTCCAAGGTCTACCAAAAGTATCTGAAATGATTATTCCGACGTCTAATTGATATCTTCCTGCTAAACCATCGCGCAGTCTTCTTGCCGAGCGGTCACTGTCATCAGGCAGAAGTGCAGCTTGACCGCGTTCCACATTTGATAAGTCAATTCCGGCATTTGCGCAAACAAATCCATGCTTGGTTTGGCTAATTATCAGGTCACCACGGCGCCTTAGAATTCTTACGGATTCTCTCTCTACTAATGGTTTATGACTTAAAGGATCATTTTGGTCAACATTTATAATCTGATTTTCAGCCTTCGAAATGATCTTTTGGGTAACGACGAGAATATCTCCCGACTGAATAGTATCTATCTGTCCGACGATTTCAACTAAGTCATCTCCGGGTGCTATTTCGGGGATACCTTCAAGTGGGATTATCTCTAGCTTTGTCATTTCAATCTGTTATCTCACTAAATATAGTCCTACAAAGACCTGCTGCTTTTGCGCTATTGGCCATAACTGTATCTGTAATAATGCAGCTAAGTTTTAATTCTTGAATTCTCTTGCTCTCACTTTTGTCGAGGTCGTCAATTACAAAAGTCCGAACAATATCTTTGTAAATTTCAGCAACAGCTGTTGCAGATGTTTCAAAGCCCAGCTCTTTTAGGAGTCGGTCGGCAGGACCCTTTAATGCTTTTCCATTAATAATCCCTGAGATCGCAATAACATCTTCTCGCCGTTTACGAAGGGCATCTCTAATTCCTGGAACTGAAAGTATCGGCGCGATACTTACTAAAGGGTTAGAAGGAGCGATAAGAATAATATCTGCTTTAAGGATTTCAGAAATTACTTCAGGAGCTGGTTGACTTATTTCGTGACCTCGGAATTTAATGTTAGCGATTTCCACATTATGCGATAGTCGAACAAAATAGTCTTGAAAATTCAGTTCCTCACCGTCAACGGTCGTAACGATTGTTCTGACCGGATCGTCACTCATTGGGATAATGTTGACTCCGACTCTCCACTTGGCTGCTATTTCACGAGTGACCTCTGAAAGTGTAGCCCCTTCGAAAAGCTTTTGAGTTCGGAATAAATGCGTTCCAATATCCCTATCACCAAGCCGAAACCAATCAATTCCTCCATACATGGTCACCATATCCATGGCTCGCCAGCCTTCGTCCTTTAAGCCCCACCCTGTCTCTGGATTAATTTCATTTCCGAGAGTATAGATTATGGTGTCAAGATCTGGGCTTATATGAAGACCGTGCAACGATAAATCATCTCCAGTATTGACAATAGCCGTTATAGACTCAGGGGGGACTACCGTAACAAGGCCTCTAAGTAATTTGGCTGCCCCAACGCCGCCACAAAGAACAACTATTTTTTTGTCAGACAACTCTGTCACGCTAAACCTTTGAGGCGTCCTTCAAGTAAGGCTAAATCCGCTTCAACCATCATGGTCACAAGGTCTTTGAATGACGTACTGGGTTCCCAAGCAAGCACCTTTTTTGCCTTGCTATAATCACCAACAAGAAGATCAACTTCTGCTGGCCTAAAAAACTTTTCATCCACTACAACATGCTCCTCGTAATGGAGCCCAAGGTGCCTAAAAGCAAGGTCGCAGAATTCCCTTACGCTATGTGTCATCCCCGAACAAATAACATAGTCAGCTGGCTCTTCTTGTTGAAGCATCATCCACATCGCTTCAACATAGTCGCCTGCAAAACCCCAATCCCTTTTTGCGTCAAGATTACCCAAGGAGAGCTTTTCTTCAAGGCCCAACTTAATTGATGCAGCACCGTAACTTATTTTCCGGGTAACAAACTCTAGGCCACGTCTTGGACTTTCATGATTGAATAATATGCCGCTAGAAGCATGGAGATTATAGCTTTCGCGATAATTCACAGTTATCCAATGGCCATATACTTTCGCAACGCCGTAGGGACTCCGTGGGTAGAACGGAGTGGATTCTGTTTGAGGCACTTCTGCTACTTTGCCAAACATCTCGCTAGAACTCGCTTGATAAAATCGAATCTTAGGGTTTACGATACGAATCGCATCAAGCATTCGAGTAACACTTAGAGCTGTTGTTTCTCCCGTAAGCACTGGTTGTCCAAATGAAGTCTGTACAAAAGATTGCGCAGCGAGATTGTAGATCTCATCCGGTTCGTGAATTTTTATAGCATCAATAAGTGAAATCTGATCAAGTAAATCACCATTTACGAATTCTATTGACCCCTGTATATGAGCAATTCTTTCATAATTTACTGTGCTACTCCTTCTGACCATTCCTACCACATCGTAACCTTTCTGAAGAAGCGCTTCAGCTAGGTAAGATCCATCCTGACCAGTTATCCCTGTAATTAGTGCTTTAGGCAAAAGATCCCCTTATGTTTCTTGATTCATTAGAGCCCTTGTGGACTCGATGGTGTCTTCAATAGTCTGATCAAATTCTATACGGGGTTCCCAGCCAGTTTGCTTGTGGAGCTTAGAGTAATCTCCAATTAGCACAGGAGTATCTGATGGCCTATGAAGTTTGGGGTCTAATTTCAGCTCAAGTTCAGAATCAATTTTGCTCAAAAGCGTAGTCGCTAAATCGAAAATCTTTCTCCCGATTCCTGAACATACGTTATATACATTGCCCCCCTCGCCCTTGGTAAGAATTAACCTGTACGCGCGTACAACATCTCGAACATCCGTGAAGTCTCGAATTGTTTCGAGATTCCCAACTGTAATCTTCGACTGGTCGAGGTGCTGAGCTAGCAGCATGCGTTTAGTCAATGCCGCAGCTACAAAATTTTCCTTTTGCCCAGGACCGAAATGGTTAAATGACCTTGCAAGCATAATTTGTAAATCCTTCGAATTCATCTGCTTGCATAGAATCTCTGCAGCAGATTTACTTGCGGCGTAAGGGTTTGATGGATTGATTATGTGCTTTTCAGTTATCGGTAGCTCAGATTTCTGGACCGAACCGTAAACCTCTGCGCTAGATACACAAAGTACTCTCCTAACGTTGGATAGTTGGCATGCCTGAAGTACGTTCAGGGTGCCTTCAGCATTAACCCGAAAAGTCGTGAGTGGATCTTCCCAAGAGGCCTTAACATCTGCTTGTCCAGCAAGGTGGTAAACGTAGTCAGGTCGAATTTTTGACATTAAACCGGTTATACCAACAGAGTCAAGCAAATCTGGTCCCCCTAGAGATAGGTCAGAGCAGAAAACCTCATCTCCTTCATTAGAAAGATGTTCGGCTAAATGTTGACCAACAAATCCCGCAGATCCCGTTATTAGAGCTTTCATCAATTCCCTCACTAATTACTCACTAATTGTACTGTTGAGAAGAAGGG
>DLTU01000174.1:0-10206 GCA_002500385.1 Candidatus Neomicrothrix sp. UBA7828
ATCACCGCAGCAGGATCCATCTACCACTACACCCCATAGTTTTCGCAGCTTATGTAAAGAAAGCGTAGTTGAAGCAATCTACATTAGATACTCGCAGAATATACTAGGATCAAGATGTGGCTAAACATATAGAAAAGAGTGCAGATATAGAAGACGGAGTTACTCTCGGAGATAACTGCAAAGTCTGGCATCACGTCCACATAAGAGAATTTGCTCAAATTGGTGACAATACGATTATCGGCCGCGGTACTTATGTAGGTCCAGGTGTCAAGATTGGTAATAACACAAAAATACAAAACTATGCACAGATATTTGACCCAGCTGAGCTTAGCGATGGAGTCTTCATAGGGCCTGGTGCAATCCTAACAAACGATATTTACCCAAGAGCAGTATCTCCTGAAGGGTCATCCAAGCTAAACAAAGACTGGAATGCCATAGGAGTCACTGTCAAGCAAGGTGCTTCAATCGGAGCAAGGGCAGTTATTCTTGCTGGCGTAACAATCGGGGAATGGTCACTTATTGGAGCAGGTTCAGTTGTCATAAGGGATGTCCCTAGTCACGCCCTAGTAGTGGGAAACCCAGGAAAGCAAATTGGTTGGGTAGGCAAATCTGGAGTCCAGTTAATAGAAGATGCTAATTATCTAGTCTGCCCTCAGACAAATGAACGATTTGTGATTCTCGATAACGTGCTTAAAAAAGTTTGACAAGTCACAGGAACATGGAGAAGAACCTACCGTCTTCCCAAAAACTGGGCCGCCTTTGAAAATGGGCGGCATAGGTCCGACACCAACCCATCTTTATTAAAATCATTGTTTGGAATCCCTATTGCCTCGTTTAACTCGTTACCCGAATACCAGGTCCCGAATAGATGATCCCAGCATGAAAAAATGTTCCCATAGTTTGAGTCGAAATGCTCAGGACGGTCTGAATGGTGGATCCTATGGCCAATCGGGGAGAAAATAACGTATTTCCCAAATCTCCCATATGTAATTGGAACGAAGGAATGCTGTGCCAAATCAAATAGCCTTCTCACAAAAAGATACAAGAAAATTGAAGTAGTAGGTGCACCTATAAAGAGCATAGGGATAGTAACTAAGAGCGTTTTCATTATCATCTCTACTGGATGTACTCGGTTACCGGTCAAAATAGTGAACGATGTTGCTGAATGATGGAAAGCGTGGAACTCCCAAAGTATTCTCGACTCATGCATAGCTCTATGCCACCAGTAATGGAAGAAATCAAGAACCACCAACCACACCAAAACCTGAATATGTACAGAAAACAAGTCATCAATAAAGTTAAGCCTCCATCTACTTAAATATTGGGGGATAAATACTGTGGCCCCGCCAGTTAAGAGGGTCGGCAGAGTAAACGTCAACCCGAAAATGTAGCAGCCTGCGACAATAAGATCATTTCGTTCGCTTTTTTCAAATCTAAGTAACTGAAAAAAAGCGCTCCTTTTTCTTAGCGCTAGATAATCAACTATAAGAATACCTACCAGTGAGTAAAGGTAGGCCCCATAAGAATTGAAGTTGGTAATTCCCTTTCTGGGCCATGTGTCAAAAGGTCCCAGCAAGTAATACTTGATCCTTGGCCAATAATCGGGTCGCGAGTACTTTATGAACGCGAGCATCATGAATAACGCCAGCAGGCCGGCTAGAGCGGCTACTAAATATCGAGAATAAAATATTTCTTTATTTTCTTTTGGAACTTCCATAACCAAATTATTTAAAATTATAAAGCGTTCACAATAACTACTTTATAACAATAATGGGATAACCAATGCGACGACCATCATAATGGCTGTTACTGCGGCAACAATGCGAACTGTTCTTCTACTCATAGTTGTGGGCCGTGAGGGATTTGAACCCCCGACCCCCTGCGCGTCATGCAGGTGCTCTAGCCAACTGAGCTAACGGCCCTAAGGAAAATGATGCTAGCAGAACCAACCCGAAGTCACTCACTAAAGACTAATTAAATATGGCGCCTGAGTCCTGCAATTCCTGAAAGGAGTGTGGCAACAGATCCGCCAAACGCTAACCATAACCCGACGGCAATGTCTAACTTTGATTCATTAGCGTAGGCCGTATCAATGCCCGGGAAATTCGCTATTAAATCTTTAGGTATCTGATCCGAGGTATTTGTAATATCTATAAGGCTGAAAAGAATAAGGAAAACTGAAAGGACGCCACAAATAATTATTGCTAGACCAACCCATCTCTTTCGTATTCCACGGAGAAGGAAAATTGACAGTGAACTTACTACTAGCCCAAAACAAAGAATACCTATCCCATTTGAATCCTTTATTGGGTTCACTGAGCCTTCTGAGAGGCTACCTCCTGCAGTAGCCCAATCTAGAAATACCGAGATGACGACTACCACACCGGAAGCTAAGGCCAATAAACCACTAAACAGGTCCGAAGGCGTTTGGGGCTTCATAAACCGCACCGTTGATTTCCCTTTTGAAGGAGCCCATTCAGTATCCTCCTTAGTTTTACGAAGATCTTTTACCATCTCCGGACCTAGTACTTGAGAATCTATTCCATATCGGTTCTTAAAGTGATTTACGATATTCCCTTCACTTATTTCACCTGTGTTATCAGGTTCAGTTTTAAATGCGCTTACTTCCTTTTCTAGCTCAGACTTTATTCTGTCTAAAGGGGGATGCCACTTACCTTTCTCATCTTGCCACCAGTCTGGACCATGGGAGATGTCGCTCATATCTACACAATAGACTCTGAAATTGCACTAGTGGTAGCAAGAAGTAAGTGGAGCGCCGGGCGGGATTTGAACCCGCGATTGTACGGCTTTGCAGGCCGTTCCCTTGGGCCGCTCGGGCACCGACGCATAACAATGAAATATTGTTGTGTTTACCTTACTGCCAAGCAAAGCGAACGGCACAATCTTTCATTTTTCTGAGCGGATGACCGGCCTCGAACCGGCGACCTCAACCTTGGCAAGGTTGCGCTCTACCAACTGAGCTACATCCGCAGAGGTCTCATCATACTAAGCTAATAAGAAAATGTGAAGTTCTGCATCTATTGATCAGAGACTAAGAATTATCAGAGCGGAGATCAATGCGAAGTACAAGGAAACCATCTTCAAAGCTAGCGATTGAATCTCCAATTATGGCAAAGTCTTGAAAATCAGTTTGTGCTTGGGCAATAAATCGTTGCCGTTCTTCACCTCCAACCGGCGGCAGGTCACGTTTCTTTACTGCAGCTGCCCGGTCCTTAAATCGTTTGATCATCTCATCCGTATCTAAAATATTTTCCATTATGAGAGCTTAGATCAATGAAGAATAATATGGAGTAGAACACTATTGATTTTATTTTGTTCGTCGCTTTTTAAATGGTTTGTTTTTCCGCTTTGCATTTCCTTCTGATACAGCCCAAGTGGATTTAGCTTCTTGTTGTTTAGTCACGCTAGTTAAAGTCACCTTTGGTTGAAGGCCCTTGACATAGTTCTCTTTTGCCATCTGAGCTGTTTTGTACCAATAGAAAAAAAATAATACAACCGAAATAGCACCAATTATTAAAAGGCCAATTACAGCTCTCTTCACTTCAAAGGTAGATGTAAGTCTAGAGATTGACTCATTCAAACCAGTCTCTGAACCTATGTCCGTCTCACTTATCTGAGCGAAGGCGAAACTGCAGAAAATAACGCTAAAGCAATAAAATGTAAACAGGTAGTTTGTGAATCGTTTCATTCTTTTATTTCTGGTGCTTTGGGCATGAGTAGGTTGTACGCCCTCCGATATTATACCTATTGAGTGGCGCTCCGTCTCTAGGGCATAAACCTCCAGTCACTCGATGCTTTTGCAAGTTTCCCATATGCGAGCCACCAAGATCAGTAAGTTCGGAGATCGTTTGGATGGTGTGATGCAATAATCTTCGCTTATCATTTCGTGACAGCATGTTCGATTGACGTCGTGGGTCTATTGAACTTCGCCACAGTATTTCATCTGTAAGAAGATTTCCTAACCCTGCGATTTTTGATTGATCCATAAGCCGTGCCTTTATTGGACGAGCTGAGTGCTTTAATACTACTGAAAGAGAGCGCGCCGTGATCTTATAGAGGTCTGTTCCCAGAGTATCTAGATTTGGGTTTATTTGAACTGCACCTAATCTTCTGGGATCTCTGATTGAAAGCGATCCTCCATCTTGAAACTTTATGGATAAACGATCCCATTGGGGTTTATTTTTTTTACTTGAATATTCAAGCACATCGATTGCAGAACTTCCATCGACTAATAGTCGCCCCGTCATGCCAAATCGCAGTCCTAATTTGTAATGGTTAGATATTGAAAGAACCAGTATTTTTCCTTTTCTTTCAGCTTCGATGAAACAATTTTCTATCAATAGGTCTCTTAAGTCGGCGGGGTTGCATCCGCCCGGAAGGTATTTATGATCAATAGTTTTTATTGATGCAATTTTTCGGTTGAGTGCCTTTAGCGCTGTTTGTCTGTAATATTCAACTTCTATTCCTTCAGGCATTTCTGCTGCCTCATCACCTTGATTATGATTTACTAGTCTTCTAGAAGTTGCGCAAAGATGGCGCCTATCTCTGCGGCAGCGAGAAGAAACCCGTCATGACCGTTTGGGTCTTCTATCTCTTCGTAGCTACAGTTTCCTCCAACTGATTGAATAACTTTTTGAATCTCATATTGTTGGTGAGGTGGGTAAAGGATATCTGTTGAAATGCTAGCGGTTGCGACTTTAGCCTTTATTCTCTTTGCTGCATTTTCTAAGGATCCTCTTCCTCTGGCTAAATCATGAGTGTCCATTGCACGATTTAGGACAAGGTAGGAGTTGGCATCAAATCTGCGTATTAATTTCTCGCCGTGGTAATCAAGATAAGACTCAACTTCAAATCTGTCCCATAAGCCAAACAGAGAATCTTTATCTACTAAGTCGCGACCGAAGCGTGATTGGAAACTTGCATCGCTTCGGTAATGAATTTGAGCTATTGCACGCGCAGTTGCTAACCCTGCATGTGGGCCGTCTCCAGGATCTGCTTCATAGTAGTTTCCATCTCGCCATCTGGGGTCAAGCGCTATGGCTGCTCTTCCGACAGCGCTCCAGGCGATCTGTTGAGCGCTAGCTGAAAGCGATGTCGCTATAGGAGCAATTCTGTATGCTCGCTCTGGAAACATTGCTCCCCATTCAAGGACCTGCATACCGCCCATTGACCCACCGATGATGGCATGCCATTTACTGATTCCGAGGTAGTCAGCAACTTTTGCTTGGGCTCTTACTATGTCTCGGATTGTAATATTAGGGAATACGCTCCCGTACGGTCTGTTATTAGCAGGGTTTACCGAAGACGGGCCCGTGCTACCTTGGCAACCTCCTAGAACATTTATGCAGACAACAAAAAATTCATCTGTGTCTACTGCTTTTCCGGAACCAACAATATCATCCCACCACCCTTTGGTTGGGTGGGAGGCACTGCTATCTCCTGAAACATGGGAGTCGCCGGTTAAGGCATGACATATGAGCACAGCATTTGTTGAATCTGAATTTAGCTTTCCCCATGTTTCGTACGCTTGTATTACCTCTGGAAGCACGCCACCTGCTTCTAGTGCGAAAGGTCGGCCGTCTGTCACGTTTATGAATTTTCGGTGACCTACTGGGTCTCCTGGGAACCATGCTCCTGATACTGGGAGGTCTCGCGAGAAACTTTTAGGGTGTGGCGGTATTTCAGCGAGGGCAGCCTCGGTGGCACTATTTCCACCTTGAATCACATCTAGGTTGTGCATTTCTCTTTGTTTTCGTTTGGCTGGCGCCATTTTTCTCCTCGTAAGGCTTTGCTGTTTTGCTAGGTTAGCTCAGACACTTCATTGCCTTGTCTAAGGCCTCATCACAGTCAATAGACCGTTAGCACCTTGGGTGCCTTTCCCAGGTTGCTGAGTTTGCACTTGCAAACTTCTCTTAATGTTCTATTTAGTGAATCAGCTAAATTCTAAAACGCCAACGTTTATGAGTTCGGCTATCTCCACTTTGGTAATCGCTTTAGCCACCACTCCTCCAATAAATTGCCATCACAGCCGTATGCAAGGCTTATTTTGTGTGACATCTCTTTCATTTTATTTCTTTTCGCATCTTTTACTTTTGAGGTGAAAGCTTCTTGAGCAGATTGGGATGCTTGCTCCCAGTAGTCTGAAATGGGTGGGAGGGGAAGTGCATTTACTTGCTTTGCAGATAATTTTATGGTGTCAGAGGATAGTGCAGAGCCTGCGACTCTTGAAAATGCATAGGCACTGATCGCTGCTGAACTCAACGCTGATGTGATTTTCCAAATATCTTCAGGGGCGCATTCAATGCTTATAGTCGGGGTTGAAGGGATTAATTGCCCTTCTGGATCAGGAAGTACTTCAAGGACTTTTGTTTGAGTTGCTAGAAGGACCTTTGGCTTCAGACGATCTTGCACCCATTCGTATAATTCTTTATCGTCTGCAAGTAGAGAAGTTAAGTTAACAACTGGCTTAAGCCATGACTTTCCTGCGTATCTAAATTCACCAGAGCCCCACCTACTTCGAAGAGGATCAATCATTCCAACGGTAATTAAAGGAGCCACAGATTCCATCCCAGTTTCCAATTCACATACATGTGGAGCCAACCCATAGAATTGGTCACGAAAACCTGCTGTTGCTGATGCTCGTTCTTCAAGTCGATTGCCTTTAAGTTTGAGTATTGGCACTCCCTGTGCAATGGCCATAGCACTCGACCAGTTTTCCCCTTGGTTAAGTTGCTCCTGCAATTCCTTGATTTCTGTGCCGGTCCAGATATTAACCGGTGATTGCCGGAGATCTTTTGAAAGTAGTGGGGCACAAACATTAACGCCTGCTTCAAAAATATCAGAATCCCCTATCCAAATACCTTCGAGAGTAGCCTCTTGGTTTAATTTGTCACGTATAGGTTTTGCGTCGACTGTAGCGAGAATTGACTGAGGTTGAATTAAAAGGCATTTCCCTTTAGAGCTAAGCATAGATAAGGCCACGAGAAGAAAGTAGCCTGCAGTATCGGCATAAGGCCCTGCGTTAACTTTCCATTTCTTTCGCAATTTCTGTGTTTCTTCTATTGGTCTGACTGTTATTTCTTGGAGTTGGTTTTGAAACGGCGGATT
Source organism: Candidatus Neomicrothrix sp. UBA7828 (assembly GCA_002500385.1). Classification (GTDB taxonomy): domain Bacteria; phylum Actinomycetota; class Acidimicrobiia; order Acidimicrobiales; family UBA8592; genus UBA8592. Next base: position 7,129 of record DLTU01000174.1, read on the forward strand.
TCCTATTACAGCAATGAACCCTCTCCTAGGTGGGATCGGAAAAGATTCTATTCCACTCTTTAACGAGTCAGCTACTGCCAAATGCTCATTAACTGCAATCCATACCTTTGTTGATCCCCATATTGAAATTGATGCCCTGGCAACTTCAATTGCGCCTTGATCAAGGTCTATGCCCCATAGGTACTCATTTATAATTTTACTTGGGGATGCTCCTTTTTCAGCTAGATATTCTCCAGCTGCGAGCAGAAACGCTCCCCCTCCGACTGATGGATCGCAGATAGGCCCAAAAGGTAATCCATGTAATGCTATTCTTACTAATTTTTTCGCAACTTCGTATGGAGTGTAATGAACGCCGCCATGTCTTCTAATTGATGAATCGAGGCTCTGTTCGTATACAGAGCCAATCATGTCAGCCGTGTATTCAATTTCTTTTGGCGCTTGAGCAGTTCCGGTATTTAATAGTTTTGGTTGATTACCGTCGAAGGGCAAGCCTTTTTGTCTCGCTGCCTCTCTGGCAACTGCTGCAGCTATTTCAAGAGGTTTTATGCCTTCCGTGTTTTGGTCGTTGACCCAGCTCAGGAGTTTTCTATCCATGTGGCTTTGTCCCTCGTCTGTTAAGGTGCTGAACGCTTAGCGATGTGATTCTTCATGTTTATGGGGCCCACCCTCCTAAATCTGCCAATCTAGGGTCATTTGAGAACATTTCAACTAGTTCTATATCAAGACCTACACGTTTCTGAAGTCTTTTGACGATCAATTCCTCATCCCAAAGCGATAAGGTGACGACCAATCCGTCTGTTCCTGCTCTCGCAGTTCTCCCTGACCTGTGTAAGTAGGTTTTATGATCTGAAGGCGGATCGTAGTGTATGACAACCTCTACTCCATCAACATGAATGCCTCTCGCTGCTACGTCTGTAGCTACCAGCACAGGGAGTTTCCCTTCAGTAAAACGTGCTAATGCCTTTTCTCTGATGTTTTGCCTTAAATCTCCGTGTATTGCCTGCGCACGTATTCCTTCGGTAAGGAGTTTTTTAACTAGGCGGTCACATCCTGCTTTTGTATTTGAGAATATAAGAGTTCGGGAGACTGGACGAGCGATAGCTGCGGCTACTTTCACTTTGTCGCGTTCATGTACATGCAAAAACCGATGCGTCATTTCTTCTACAGTGATTTCCTTCGTTTCCACTTCGTGCATTATCGGTTGTTCTTGATAGCGCTGAATAAGAGTGTTCACGACACCGTCTAAAGTGGCGCTGAATAGTAGTGTTTGATGTTTTCGTTCGACTCTTCGAAGTATCCATTCAACCTGTGGTAGAAATCCCATATCTGCCATCCGGTCGGCCTCATCAAGAACGACAACTTCAAGCGATTGCAATCCAACTTCTTCTCTCTCTAGTAGGTCAATCATCCGCCCTGGAGTAGCTACAACTATGTCAACGCCATCTTTAATATTCTTGATTTGTTCATCGATATTTGCTCCCCCATAGATTGCTGCCACAGTCAAGGATTTACTGTTGCACAGAGGGTCAAGTTCTTCTTTCACTTGAGTGGCTAGTTCACGTGTTGGGACTAAAATTAGCCCTCTAGGTATCGATCGCATATCTGCTTGTGCAAGGTTCTGGATGGTTGGGATGCCGAAAGCTAGAGTCTTTCCCGATCCAGTCTTGGCTTTACCACACACATCATTCATTTTGAGTGCGTCGGGAATCGTTAATTCTTGTATCGGAAATGGCTCGTTAATTCCTCTTTCCGATAGTGATTTGATGATATGGTGATCTACCCCGAGATCTGCCCATCTATTTAAAGTCATTATTTATCCGTGTTTCAGTTGTTTTGAGGCATTGATGATTTTTGTCTTCATTCTTTTGTTCTTTGATTAGAAGCTAGTCATTTCTAGACGAACAACTTCAACCATTTCTGCAAATCCGTCAATATCTCGTTTCCCGACTGACTCTGATGGAGTATTAACCATCAATGCTGTCATCATTTCCTTAGTTGCGAGTACCTCACCGGGATCAGCTAGTCCACAGAGTCGAGCTGCCAAATTGACTGCTTTCCCTATATGATCTTCGCCATCGACCATTAGAACATGCCCTGATGCTAACCCTGCCCTCATTGAGAGATTCTCATGTATCTCACCCATTCGACCTTGCATTTCCATAATGGCTTCAGTAGCTGTTTCTGGTTCAACTGCGACGAGCATTGCTCCGTCACCCAGCCATTTAGCGATTCTGATCCCTTTTCTTGATGCTATCTCGCGAACGATAGCTCTAAATGTGTTTATCTCCTCCAAAGCTGCTTTATCTCCCATGAGATCAGTAAACCGAGTGAATCCAGATAAGTCAATGAACGCGAAAGTTCGATCGAATCTATCCTCATATGTGTTTTCAGGCATCATAGGTCCATCTCCGAAGTTAGTTGAAGCAGATACTTCATGCTGTGATTAGCCATGGTTTCCTTTAATCACTCCTCATATGCTTGTTGAGTAGAATTTGCTTCGGCATGCTGTTTTATCTTAGAGACTAACAATGAAATGCTAGCAATGAGAACTGCACTAAATACCCAGAGATTCACTCTCAAACCGGCGAGATTACTAGCTTCGTCTATACGCAAGGCTTCAATCCAAAGCCTTCCAATAGAATAGAAAGTAAAGTAAGCCGCCATCAACAAGCCACTGGGAAGCTTTCCTGATTTTCCCAATTTTATTAGCATGAGTACGACTAAAGCATTCCACAATGATTCATAGAGGAATGTTGGATGGAATGTCTCTTCCGCAGCGAACTCTATTGGTCGTTTTCGCTGATCAATCTGAAGACCCCATGGTAAATTCGTTGGACGCCCAAATAGTTCTTGATTGAAGTAGTTTCCCCATCGCCCTATGCACTGCGCTAGCGCTAAGGCTGGCGCTACGCCATCCATAATTTCTTTGATGTCTAAGTCATGCTTTCGACAATAAAAGAAGGCTGCTACTAACCCAAAGATGACTCCACCAAGAATCCCCAAACCTCCTCTCCAGATTTGAACGGCTTGACCCCAATTACCCTCAAAGCGTCTCCAATCTGTTATTACATGGTAAGC
>DLTU01000174.1:10614-12780 GCA_002500385.1 Candidatus Neomicrothrix sp. UBA7828
AAATCTTTTACCCATGAGCCAGACCGCTGCGATTACTCCAAGAGCAATCATGAAACCATACATACGAAGGGTAATAGGCCCTAGATCTAATGATCCTGAGCTTGGACTTGGGATTGACATCAACATATTTTTATATCTCTCATGTTATTTAGAGTTTTAGTGTAACTGCTCAAAGACACCCTACTTCTTAGGAAGTACCATATACGTATATGAGCAACCAGATAGCTATAAGTAACCTAATCTACGAATATGCTCGCCTTATAGATTTGGGTGATTTTGACGGAATTGGAGAGTTATTTAAACGAGGCAAAATTGTCTTCAAAGATAGTGAACAGATTACTGAAATCTCAGGAAGTAAAGGGATTAAAGAACTATATGAAAAGACAACGCGACGTTACGAAGATGGAACACCCAGAACTCATCACTCAACGACTAACATTACGCTAGCTATAGATGGTATTTCTGCTTCCTCTTCCTCCTACTACACCGTTTTCCAACAACTTGATAATTTGCCTCTTCAACCTATCATCACTGGTTCCTATGAAGATGCATTTCTCTTTGAGGGCGATGAATGGCATTTCCAAATCAGGGAAATCAAGGTTTCTTTAGTAGGCGATATCTCTCAGCATCTTCTGATACCACTCTCCTGATAAGAGCAAACTTGCATATCCTGTATTAATGGTATACATTAATAAGACATAGCACAACTGTGCATAATCAATCCTCGGGAACGGGTGAAACTCCCAACCGGTGGTAAAGGCGACCAACGCCAAGCCCACGAGTCTTTTTGCAAATTGACTGATTTGGTGAAAATCCAAAGCCGACGGTTATAGTCCGGATGGGAGAGGAAATTTAAAGGCTTTAATGTGCCTGTTCTCCTTCTCGTTCCGATAGACAAGGAGAAAAGTGTTTACAGGAATAGTCGAAGAAGTCGGAATAGTTTCTAAGATAACGCCGTCTGGATCTGGAGTGAGGATTACCCTCAATGCAAAAACCGTCATCGCAGATATTTCTATCGGCGCATCCATAGCCGTAAATGGGTGCTGCTTGACGGTAACAGAATACGATGACACCTCTTGGTCTGCTGATGCTGTGCCGGAAACAATGAGCCGGACTAATTTAGGGATACTTACTCAAGGAAGCAAAGTTAACTTAGAGCGACCACTCAAGTCAGAAGGGCGATTCGGAGGACACATAGTACAGGGACACATAGATTGCACCACTCAAATAGCTAATATTTCAAATGAAGATGACGGATCTTACCGATACGAATTTGATCTTGACGATGACTGGGGTCGCTATGTCTGTGAGAAGGGTTCAATTGCAATTGACGGAATTAGCCTCACCGTTGCAAATGCCTCTAACGATAAGTTCTCTGTTGCAATAATTCCTCATACCTGGGATGCGACGAACTTAAACGAAAAGTCAGTGGGCGATATAGTAAACATTGAAGTTGATATCCTCGCAAAATATATTGAGCGACAACTCAACTATAACGAAAAGGAAACAACCATAAATGTCTGAACTCAACACGATAAGAGAAGCCATAGATGCAATTGCGGCAGGCAAGTTTGTGGTCGTCGTCGATGACGAAGATAGAGAAAATGAAGGAGACTTGATTATCGCTGCTGAATCAGTCACCGCCGAAGATATGGCCCTTATGGTCAAATATACAAGTGGAGTTGTGTGCTGCGCGATTACAAATGAACGAGCGGATGCTCTTCATTTGCCACTTATGGTTGCAAACAATACCGAAGCCATGGGAACAGCTTTCACAATTTCTGTAGATGTGGCCGAAGGAACAACCACTGGAATCTCAGCAAGTGACCGTTCATTGACTTGCAATGCGCTTGCAAACGGACATATTGCTGCAAGCGGTTTTGCCAGACCAGGACACGTCTTCCCTCTAAGAGCGAGAGCAGGTGGAGTTCTCAAAAGGGCTGGACACACAGAAGCTGCAGTTGACTTGGCAACAATGGCAGGGCTAGCCCCTGCGGGAGTGCTATGTGAAATAGTTTCGGACGACGGAACAATGGCTCGTTTACCAGAACTTATCGAATTCGCCCAAACCCATGACATCCCAATTATCTCAATTGCTGACATGATCAGATACCGAAACCGCCATGAAAGACTCGTAGAACGGTTCTCATCTGCACGGATCCCCAC
>DLTU01000169.1:0-580 GCA_002500385.1 Candidatus Neomicrothrix sp. UBA7828
GATGGCTGTGTGTATAAATGACCGCATGGACTGGCCGCTCACCCAGTACGTTATTTGCAAGGGCAAGACAAGCTGCAGCCGTGGAACTCGTTGTGAGCGGATCAATAATAAGCCACCCGTTAGAGGTTTCAATAAAAGTGATATTTGATATGTCATAACCTCTTGCTTGCCATACTCCTTCAGCAACTTCAAAGAGGCCATGCAGGGCGTTGAGCTGCCCCTGTCTCCATAGGCCAGGGTGCACTGTTTCAGGTGATTGTTTTTCTTCCCGAAGAAAGTTATGTGAAGCTATATCCCATACAGATCTTCCGTCAAGTTCAATCCGTCCTGTCTCGTGAGTAGCTATAAGACCTTGTTGTGCCCTCTTAAAGTCGCTATCGTCATCAAAGTTGATAAAGGCTCCAGCATTCCGGTTAGCTTCTATGGTGTATTTAGTTGCCGGTTTAGCAAGTGGGTCTGTCATTTTTATAGTGTGCCCTTAGTATTGAATTGAGCGTCTTGCATTACTCTGGCTGAGTTAAGATTAGTCCGCTTGTTGGTACTGCTGTACCTGCAGTTACAAGGACATTTTCAACATCTT
>DLTU01000169.1:917-4132 GCA_002500385.1 Candidatus Neomicrothrix sp. UBA7828
TTAACCGAGGATCCTCGGATTTGCCTTACGGCTTCAGCTATTCCGTTCATTCCGTGAATATAGGCTTCGCCTAATTGACCACCGTTGGTATTGATTGGAAGTTCACCGCCGATTTCAATATTTCCATTTTTGATGAAATCTTTTGCTTCTCCTCGCTCACAGAACCCGAATTCTTCGAATTGTGGTAAGGCTAGCGGTGTGAAGTGGTCGTAGATTGTCGCTGTCTGGATATTCTTTGGCCCGAGGCCACTGGAGTCCCAAAGTTGCCTTGCTACTACACCCATTTCGGGTATTCCTGTGATGTCTTCGCGAAAGTAAGACTTCATCATGTGTTGATCTTTTGCAACTCCTTGAGCTGCTGCTGCTATGACTGCCGGTTTTTGTTTAAGGTCTTTTGCCTTCTCGAGGGTTGTAACAATAAGAGCTTGCCCCCCATCACTTTCTTGACAGCAATCAAGCAGGTGTAGCGGCTCAACTATAAACCGGCTGTTTTGGTGGTCTTCAAGTGTTATTGGTTTTTGGTAAAAGAATGCGGCGGGGTTGTTCGCTGCGTGTTTCCGGTCTGTTACCGCTATTGTTCCGAAATCTTCGCTTGTTGCCCCGTATTGATGCATGTATCGAGTCGCATACATTGCGACCCATGAGGCCGGAGTAAGTAACCCGAATGGAGAGCTCCAGCTGAAGCTCACATCAAATGCTTCGGGGCTCTGGTGGCGTCCTTGAACTCCTGTTCCAAATCGGTGCCAAGATCTTTCATTGAATGCCCTGTATACGAGAACGTAGTCAGCGACGCCCGAGTCCACTGCCATAGCGGCTTGCTGCATAACACCTCCGGGCGCCCCTCCTCCATGGTGAATCATCGAAAAGAAGGTGAGTTCAGGTATTCCTAAGTTTCTTGCGACTTCAATTTCTGTATTCTTTTCAGCACTGAAGACTGAAATTCCGTTAATGAGTGATGGTTCTATTCCGGCATCTTCACAGGCCTTTAAGCTACATTCTGTTGCTAACTGCATTGGTGTTCGTCCAGAGTTTTTTGAAAATTCTGTTGCCCCTATACCGACGATTGCTGTCTGCCTTGAAAATTTCATTGTTACCCCCCTTTATGCAGGAAATCCCTCGATGAGTGCGAAGTCGTATACTTGGGTGAGCGGTTCTTGCCCAGCTTTGATCACGAACGCCTTACCTGTTGAATTTTGTTGAGCTATCTCTAGCATTGCGTGTGCGACTTGTTTAGGGTTTAGTAAGTTTGGGTTACCGGACTCAAGACGTTCTAACCCGACAAGAGGTGTCGCTACTCCCCCTGGGCATATTGCGTTTATGGAGATTTTTTGAGATTGGAGTGCGGGTGCGATTCCGCGAACCCAACCTACGGCCGCATGTTTTGTAGCAGTATAAAATGGGTCGCGGTTCCAGGCGGTAAGTCCTGCAATTGAGGCTGTTACCAGGATGGATCCTCCACCTGTGCTTGCGAGATAAGGACTAGTGGCTACTGTTCCGAAAACTACTGCATCGAAATTTATGGATCTTGTCTTTTGGTATCTGGCTTGTTCAAGGTCATTGATCTTGAATTCGGTTCCTTGAAGCTCGATGTTTCTGCCTAAGATGCCTGCGTTTAGGAACACGTGATCTAACCTTCCGAATAGTTCATCGGCATGACTTGCTACTGCTTGATTGAACTCTTCGCTGGCAATGTCTCCAACTATTGTTGCGCATCCTGTGTTCTCTTTGAGCGCACTGAGTTTAGCTGAGTCTATGTCTACGCCTAAGACGAGATGATTGTTATCTGTTAAATGGCGAGTTAAGGCAGCACCTATTCCCGAAGCTGCTCCTGTTACGATTGCAACTTTGCTTTCTTCTAGTTCCCCCATCGCTCTGCCGTTTCTTCAATCCTTGCACACATATAGAGATCCACTTCAGTTATACCACCGGCCTGATGGTTGGTAATTGAAATCTCGACTGTATTCCAACTATTGGACCAATCTGGGTGGTGGTCAAGTTCTTCAGCAATTTTTGCAACTTCTGCCATGAATGCAAAGGCCTCTGCGAAGTCTTTAAATACGAAAGTTTTGCTTAGATTCTTGTCGGAAATACCCCACGATAGTGTTTCATATTTACCTTTTAGTATGTCAGCCTCGGTAAGTACTTCTTTCCTGTCAGGCTGGGTCATGACCTAGAGACCTCCTAGTGATACTGAGGTTTCTAATGAGGTGGTCCACTTTTCGTACCCTGTCTCCTCGAGTTCATGTGCAAGTTCGGCAGGCCCAGAATCAACGATCCGACCATTGACAAATATATGAACAAGGTCAGGCTTTAATTCTTCGAGTAGTCGACTGTAATGGGTAATTACGAGTACACCTAGGCCGTCCTCGATTGTGGCTTTCTCTATTCGGCTACTTACGATTTTAAGGCCGTCTACATCTAACCCTGAATCAAGTTCATCAAGAATTGCTATCTGTGGTTTGAGCGCGACTAGTTGAAGAGTTTCCATCCTTTTCTTTTCACCACCTGACATGTCTGAATTAACCCCGCGTGCCATATCAATCTTTTCAAGTCCTAAAAGGTCAGCCTCGTGTGAAATTAGATCGTTAATGTTGGAAATATCAGACGATGATTCATTCAGCAGGTCCGGTAGCGTTACCCCGTCTATTTCAACTGGGTATTGCATGGCTAAGAAAAGACCCAATTGTGCTCGTTGCCATGTGGGTTTATTAGTAATATCTTCGCCGTTAAGCGAAATATTTCCTTGAGTTATCTCGTAACCTGGCCTTCCCATGAGGATATGTGCGAGCGTTGATTTACCTGAACCGTTTGGTCCCATGAGCGCGTGCACTTCCCCCGACAGTATTTTAAGATTGACTCCTGAAAGGATTTCCTTTTCTTCTGCTTTGGCATGTAGATCCGTGATGATTAGCTCACTCATTGTTTCCCTTTCTTGGAAGATGGATGTATACGTTTTCTCCATGTACTTCTGTTGGAAACGTATCGAGAGGTCTTGTTGCCGGCAAGGTTAATGCTGCACCGGTTGATAAGCAGAATTGAGCACCATGCTTCCAGCACTCAATTGTTAGGTTCTCTGCGTGTAAAGGTCCATCGGATAATGAATAGTTTGCATGTGTACACATGTCACTAACCACATAGATAGATTCGTCGATTTTAGAAGCAGAAAGTTTCAAATCACCTATTTCTATTCGGGTAGCCTCCCCGTTTTCAAGTTC
>DLTU01000016.1:0-7442 GCA_002500385.1 Candidatus Neomicrothrix sp. UBA7828
TTCCAATCCGATAGCGCCGCTCCTTGCTCTGCGCTCAACAACCAATTGATGAAAGTGTGGGCTGTACATGGATGCGGTGCATCAAATACAACAGCCATGTTGTCAATCCAACGGGTTCCACCTTCTTCTGGGACGAAATAGAGATAATCCTCATAGTTGTCCTGCTCAAGGAATTGAACAAACATGTCACCTGAGTAGCCGTGCCCAATTACTGTTTCACCTTGTGTGATAAATTCATCTGCAGAGTCAGTGTTAAATGCAGCTAGTCGACTAGCAGTACTCTTTAACAATTCTTTAGCTTCGTTGAGTTCGTCTTCACTTGTGGAATTAAGTGAATATCCAAGGTATTTGAGTGCTGCACCCATTGTTTCTCGTGGATCGTTAAGAAGTTGAATTTGGCCATCAAAGTCTCCTGATATGGCAGGATCGAAAATCAAACTCCATGATCGTTCAAAATCCGTGCCTACTACAGCAGTGTTGACTGCTATACCTGTGGTGCCCCACTGGTAAGGTACAGAATGTGACCCGTCTGGGTCGTAATAAAGTCCGCTAAAGTCCTCCGAAATATTTGCGGCATTAGGAATAACATCAAAGTTCAGAGGTTGTATTTTCTTAGCTTCAATGAGGATAGAGACCATATAATCTGAAGGAACTATAACGTCGTAACCTGAATTACCTGCAGAAATGATAGGCTGCATTGCTTCGTTGGAGTCGTAGACGTCCATAGTTGCATTGATCCCATATTCCTCAGCAAATTCAGCGAGTTGCTCTTCATCTATATACTCTGCCCAGTTATATAGGGCTAGATCTCCGTCTACCTCATTTAATTCGCATGATGCTTTCTCTTCATCATCACTTCCGCCACATGCTGGTATGGCTATCAGCGCAAAAGCTGCAACAGCCGCAACAAAACGGAGCTTTGTATTCTTTCTCATAAATACCCCTTTCGGCCTTATGGCCATCTTTTCCGATCTTAATCTTATCCAACGCGTCTTGCACGCTCAGCAAACAACGATAGAACTACAAGAATCATAGATGCCAATAACATAATTACTGAAATTGAATTGATGACTGGCGTAACTCCTTTTCGGATGAGTCCAAAAACATACACAGGTAGAGTTGTCCACCCGGGACCTGTTACGAATTGTGTTATAACAACATCATCAAGCGAAAGGGTCATTGCTAGCAATGCACCTCCAGCAATGCCAGGAAGAATTTGTGGAAATGTCACGTATCTGAATGCTTTCCAACGTGATGCGTACAAATCTACGGCTGCTTCTTCTAGATCCGTATCCATTCCTGTCAATCGGGCGCGGACGACAACCGAAACGAAACTAATATTAAATGCAATATGACTGATTACTATTGACCAGAACCCTTTCCGCAATTGAAAACCAAAGGCCATGTCCAGCAATTCAAAGAACTCTCCAAAAAAGAGAAGAAGCATTACGGCCATAGTCACATCGGGAATAATTATGGGTAAGTAAAGCAATGCATCAAAGACTTTTTTCCCTCGAAAAGTGAACCTTTCGAGTGCCAAAGCAGACATTGTCCCCAAAATGACTGAAACAAAAGTAACGACTAAAGCGATTTTTACTGAATTTGAGAGTGCGCCTTGAGCATTTGAGCTGTTAAAGAACTCCTGATACCAATCGAGAGTGAAACCTCCCCATATGCCTACATTCCGGTTATCACTGAAAGAAAATAGGACTAACAGCATAATGGGCGCATAAAAAAAGAGGTAAACAAACCAGCCATTTAGATGCAATGCAAGTTTGGCCCAGCCACGTGGTTCAACTGCTGAGCTCATAGTGTCCTACCTCCTTTACGGAAATATATGATTGTTCCTATGAGCATGATTGCCATTAGAACGAACGAAAGAGCTGCCCCAAATGGCCAATTTCGAGCCGTCAGAAATTGAGTAACAATATAGCTTCCTAATAACGTTGTTTTAGCTCCCCCGAGTATTTCTGGAGTTACGTAGGCCCCCATACTGGGAATAAAAACCAAAATCGATCCTGCTATTACTCCTGGCATGGACAGTGGAAGCAAAACGTTTCGAAATGATTGCCATGCCGAGCCGTATAAGTCCCTACTCGCTTCAATAAGTTGGCCATCGATGCGTTCAATTGCTGCATACAAAGGAAGGATCATGAAAGGCAAATAACCATACACAAGGCCCAGAACGACTGCTTTCTGACTAAAAAGAAGTTCTTGAGTTCCAAGGCCTAGAAACTCTGTTGTTTTTGTCAGCGGACCTTCGTTACCAAGAATTACCCTCCATGCGAAATTCCTAACTAAGAAATTGGTCCAAAACGGAATCATGACGAAAACCAACATGACATTTCGTATCGCTGGTCGCCTCGTAGATAAGAAGTAAGCAAAAGGGTATGCAATGAGAAGACAGATAACTGTAGTTAAGAACGCTAACCACAGCGAGCGAAACAATATAGTTCGAACAATGGGTTCAGCTATTCTTTCATAGCTTTCAAGATTCCACCCTGAGAGATCTGTTCCCCCGAAACGGTTACGAGTTGCGAAGCTATATACAAGAACTATGAATAAGGGGATAACGAAAAAAATGATTAGATAGACGTAAGACGGAAGGGCCAGTAGAAGACCCCTTCTTGATTCTTTTTTCTGAGCAGCCTTTTCAAACTGTGGAGTTACTTTATTCTCTGCTTCGTTTGGGTCCGATGTAATAGTCATTAGTCGGCTACGACTGAGACAGCGTCATGTTCCCAGCTAACTGTTATTGGAGTTCCAGGTTCATATAATTCCACCCCTATTCGGTTCTCCTCACGAACCTCAAGTGACATCCATGTAAATTGGACATTATAAACACGGGCATTCCCTAGATATGTAACAGTTTCAACCGTTCCATTAATGCTTGAAAGAGAGTCCCCGTTTTCAGTTTGGTTCGTTATGGTAGCTCTCTCCGGACGGATACTAACTGAAACTTTTGTTCCTGGAGAAAAGTTACTGTTCGCTTTGATTGGTATTCCGTTGGACAGAATAATTGTTTGGTTATCAGAGACTGTTCCTTCAAGAAGGTTCGTTCTTCCAATGAAATCAGCCACAAATTTATTTGCAGGTGTCTCATATATCTCTTCTGGACTTGCTACTTGCAAAAGGTTACCTTCATGCATCACGGCAATACGATCGGACATCGTAAGAGCTTCTTCCTGATCATGTGTTACAAATACGAAACTGATTCCAACGTCTCGTTGAAGTTTCTTTAATTCCACCTGCATTTCTTGTCGGAGCTTAAGATCAAGAGCGCCAAGTGGCTCATCTAGCAAAAGAACTTTTGGCTGATTTACTAAAGCTCGTGCAAGAGCAACTCTCTGTTGTTGCCCTCCAGACATTTGCGAAGGTTTTCGTTTTTCATAACCGTTTAATTGAACAAGTTCGATCATTTCCATTGACCGAGCTTTTGTTTCTTTCTTGTCAGCACCTTGCATTTTCAAGCCAAAACCGACATTGTCGAGGACACTTAGATGGGGGAAAAGCGCATAATTTTGAAATACAGTATTCACAGACCTTTTATTAGGCGCTAGGGTACCAACTTCTTCTCCAAAGATTGAGAGACTACCTTCAGTAGGAAATTCAAGGCCGGCAATCATTCTCAAGGTTGTGGTTTTCCCACAACCACTAGGGCCAAGCATTGAGAAAAATTCTCCATCCTCGATAACTAAGTCAACATTATCAACTGCGACAACATCACCAAATTTTTTCGTGATTGCTTTTAATTCAACTGCAGCTACCATGAAGCCCCCCTATTAATGATACCTTCCACTAGATGTAACCGAATGGTTGTGGAACCGCTCCTGCTTTTATTGCCTGCAGACAAATGAAATCATGCAATAGTGTTGCTGCAGCAATCGCAGTTATTTCACTGATGTCATATGCAGGTGCAACTTCGACTACATCCATTCCTACTATCTCAAATTCTCCTAAAGATCGGATTGCTTCTAAGGCTTGAGCTGTACTTAAACCTCCCGATACAGGGGTTCCAGTACCTGGTGCAAAGGCTGGATCCAAACAATCAATATCAAATGTTAAATATGATTTTCTTTTACCTACGATTTCGCGAATTACATCTATAACTGCAGGAATTCCTTCTCTGTGTACCCAAGGAGAACCAAGTACGGTAAATCCATACGTATCTGAATTATGTGTTCTGATTCCTATTTGTACTGATGTATTTGGATCTATAATTCCTTCGCGAATAGCTCTCAAGAACATCGAGCCGTGATCAAGCCTGATTCCATCATCTTCCCAAGTATCACTGTGAGCATCAAAGTGTATGAGTGACAGCGGGCCGTATTCCTTAGCATGTGCTTTCAAGATCGGATACGTTACGAAATGGTCCCCTCCCATACTTACCATCATGGTTTTGCTTCTGATGATCTCGTCTGCGTGCTGCTCTATAATTTCAGCAGACCTTTGTGGGTAACCATAATCAATAAAACAATCCCCGTAGTCAATAACCTTTAGGTGTGTGAATGGGTCGAACCCGAAGGGGTATGCTTCTAATTCCGCTAAACCAACTGAAGCCGCACGTATTGCTCTGGGGCCAAGTCGTGTTCCTGGCCGGTTTGAGGTTGCCATATCAAAAGGAATTCCAGTTACTGCAATATCAACATCATCTAGATCGCGAGTGTAGTTTCTCCTCAGAAAAGAGAGAGCCCCACCGAAAGTCATTTCAGGATTTCTGCCAAGCAAATCCTTACGACGGAAAGCTTGGTCTCCTTCAATTCCGTTCTCCATACCTAGTCCCCCTTGTAATCTTGGTTTCGCCAAATGATTAGAGCTGCATAATTATCAATCTCTGGATTCGCAATGTAATTTGGCAAAGCACACACCAATTCAAAGCCGTTATTCGCCTGAAATGAAAGTGTTGAATCGTAAATAGTTTTTTCTCTTACGGCTCTTATATATTCATCGGCGGTCATTTCTTCTTTATAATCTGCAAAGCCAGGCATTACTCCACCGGCAATAATCCCTTTAAGGTTATGCGTTACGCATACGTGTTTACGCAGAAGGTACAGCTCACCACCTATTCCTTTCCGTCGGTAATCCGGATTAACAGCTATAGAGGTGCCGTAGTACCAGTCTCCACTGGGTATGTGGCCAGAACTTCCATTTCCCGGCATGATGTCGTGGACTGTGTGGACTGGATTATCCTCATCAAAGTCAACTTGTACACCTAAACCCATTGCAACAGCTGAGTCCCCATCAAATCCAACAAAGCCACCTTCGGGGAAGTCCCGAGATAGCACCTCTAGCTCTTCTTTGTTATAGAGATCTTCTGGATCTGATGTTGGGAATGATGAAAGCTCAATTCTTTCCATCGCTGCTGACCATTCTGGCTTTGGATGCCTATAAGACAAGCCGGACTGTTGGCCGACGTGGACAATCGTCTCGTCAATCATCATGCCACCCGATTAATTCGTAATCATTGTGTGATGGTTGACCCCAACAAGCCCAGAACTCACCAGTTACTGGTCTCATAATAGCTGCACCGCTTGACTCTATTCTGTGCGGTGGTTCAGGCTTTCTACATATTGCTTGATCATCTTGCGTTAAGCTAATCAAGCGTTCCAGTCCGATTTCACCTTCCTCCAGGAGTTCATTTCCCCTTGAGAGCCTAAGAATTGAATTCTCTAAAAGGTCTGATGGCCGTTCAGCTTCTTCTTCTTGAGCCACGTCGGACACTGCATGATTAGTATGGACGATTGGTACTGATTCCAGTTGGGTGACCGTCTGCGTTATGGGCATGGCCTCTACGTTGAAACCATTTCCTTGCTTATCAATTATGAGGTAGTTGTGAGCTCCGGCAAGGTTAGCGTTACTTAGAACATCCAGTGCATCGTTTGCTGATTCCTGCCGTAGCATCGATCGGACAACAGATGGCCACACCACTCCGGCTTTTCCTGTGTTGCTTGTGAGGTTGTTAATTCCTACTGCTAAGCCCTGGCTGTTCATTCCTATCTGTCCTAGACAGCCCGTTGTGGTGAAAATAAGTGCAGAAGGGCATTCATCAGGTTTTATCCGGAGCAAAAGTACATGATCTGTTGCGGTATCGTGCATGTCCCAGGTTTGGGCAAGAAAGCCTTCTCCATTAGCCCGTGAGTTAGGAACTAAAACTGCGGTACAGTCATCTTCATGCAACTCGGGTGGAGTCACCCCACCTGTTGCTGACCTGACCGTGTCCACGAAGTCAGTAAAGCCTCCAACAATGATTGCTTCAGCTATCGAAATATTTGCTCCTTCTGCAAGGGCGTTCATTTCAGTAAATAGTTCGGGGTCAAAATGTTGGTGCTCGGGGATCATAGACTCGGCGAGGTCAATAATGTCGGGCTCGCTGATCTGCTTACCAGACCAAGATCCTGCGGCTACAAGTTTGACTCTTTCTTTAACATAATGTTGGATCTCATCTGCAAAATGCTTCCCATGTAGGAAACCTATTGATTCGAAAGAACCCTCAGCATCCAAAACACGTAGGTTGGCTCGCTTCATGAGCTCATGATTTCGTTAATTGCTTGTTCGGCTATATCAAGCATATGATCTATGTCTTGATCTTCGATGATCAGTGGAGGGCAAAATGCTAGTGCGCCATTTATTGCCCTGCAGATCACTCCTTTTTCTGTCATTTTATCCCTAACTGCGAGTCCTTGTTCGGTTGTGGCTCCCTCTATCTGCCCAGCCCAGATAGCCCCAACTCCACGAACTTCAGATAGAAGCCCATCACTTTTAAGTGCCTCAAGGCCCTGCGAAATCCTGTTCCCTATATGCTTTGCCCGTTCAACGAGGCCTTCTTTTTCTATGAGGTCAATATTCGCAATCGCAGCAGCACAAGCAGCTGGGTGACCGCTGTATGTGTAACCGTGCATGAAAACAAAATCTGGGTCTTGCTCAAATAAATCACATACTGCTCTACTAACGAGCACACCACCCATCGGCTGGTATCCACTTGTCACACCTTTTGCGAATGTGATGAGGTCTGGTTTTACGTTGTAGGTGTCGGAAGCGAACCAGTTTCCGGTCCTTCCAAATCCAGTAATGACTTCATCGAAAACGAGCAAGGAGCCGTTGTCATCGCACAGGCGACGAAGTCCTTCAAGGAAGCCATCTGGAGGGGGAAAGACACCTCCCGCCCCTTGGACAGCTTCAGTTACTACTCCAGCTATATTCTGACCGTGTTCTTTAAAAATAGATGCTGCTGACTCTATGTTTGTTGGGTCTATTTCCAATACTTTCGGAAGTAAATCTCCCCACCCTTCTCGGTTCGCAGGAATACCCTGAAGAGTCGTTCCACCAACATTTACACCGTGATACCCCCGACCGCGTCGTAAGATGATTTGACGTTCGGGCTCACCTCGCAGGATTGCTACTTTTCTCATAATTTTGATCGCCGAGTCTATTGACTCAGAGCC
>DLTU01000034.1:0-217 GCA_002500385.1 Candidatus Neomicrothrix sp. UBA7828
CAGAAGTCACCTCATCCAGATGCTTACCCTCTTATCATTACGCATGGCTGGCCTGGGTCAATCGTTGAATTCCACAAAGTCATACAACCTCTCGTAGATCCAACGAAACATGGTGGTAAAGCTGAAGATGCGTTTCATGTAGTTTGTCCGTCATTACCCGGATACGGGTTCTCTGGGAAACCTTCCCAATCAGGTTGGGGAGTTGAAAAAATTGCTG
>DLTU01000034.1:639-7642 GCA_002500385.1 Candidatus Neomicrothrix sp. UBA7828
GGGCACTGTGATGCAATCCATATAAACATGCCCATCGGTCGCCCAACACCTGAATCATTACAAGATCCTACCGATGAAGAAAAATCAGCGTTAGAAGGTCTCACCTATTACCAGGAATGGGACTCAGGATACTCAAAACAGCAGAGTACAAGACCTCAAACACTGGGTTATGGTCTCGTAGACTCACCAGTTGGTCAGATGGCGTGGATTATTGAAAAATTTTGGAGTTGGATGGATTGCGATGATCACCCAGAGAACACTCTTACCCGAGATGAATTGCTTGATAATGTTATGTTGTACTGGCTTACAGCATCAGGGGCATCGTCAGCACGCCTTTACTGGGAGAGTTTTGGCAGTTTTGGTGGAGGAGATAAAGTTGAAATCCCGACTGGCGTTGCATCATTTCCAAAGGAGATCATTCGATCGCCACGTCGCTGGTGTGAAGAGAGCTATAACATCACCCATTGGACAACAATGCCAAAGGGTGGTCATTTCGGAGCATTTGAACAACCTGAACTTTTCGTTAATGACCTACGAACCTTTTTCAAAACTATTCGTTAGAAATTAATTAAGGCTCCTCGCAACTCCACCCATTTGTAGGAACTTCTAAGTTAAGTAAGTAGTCGAATACGATATCTGTTACGCATTCACTATTTGTAAGAAAAGCTCCATGGCCATCGCCATCAGAGGTAATGAGAACCGCATCACCAATAGAGTCAATTAGTCCTGGCCCCCAAGCTATAGGAGTAGCGGGGTCTCCTTCCATAGCGATAACAAGTGCTGGTGTTTCTAAATCTGCTTTACCTACGTGTAATGGGTCAATTGATTCTTCAAGTCCAGCGCAACCCGTATCGCCTCGTATTACTGGCCCGAAATGTGGTAGCTGATCAGCCACCTCATCAATGGCTTCCCTGATGAATTCTTTTGATGGCCGTTTCGGATCATCTGCACAGTTAACTAAAAACAGCACTGCTTGTGAATTGTCATACGATCCGTCATCTCTTCGTCCAGCTAATTGATCAGCTAATTCTTGCAAAATTGATCCGTCACCGTCATCAAGCATTGCCATAAATCCATCTATGAGAACTGGCCAGCTATAGGGAGAATACAGAGCTGAGGCGGTGCCTAGCATAAACTCTCCACGTGTGAGTTCTCTTCCTCCATTCACCGAAAGGTTCGATGCCTTCAAAATATTATTGACAGTATTAAAAGCTTCTTCTGCGCCACCATATTGATTAAGAGGACATGACCGGTCACTATCACAATCCTGAGCGAAACGACTCCAGGCTGTTTCAAACCCTTGGCCCTGTATTGGTGTGAAGGAACTTACATGATCTGTAGGCGACACTGGTCCATCAAGGATCATGGCTCGAACGTTCTCAGGGAAGAGGGAAGCGTATACAGCTCCGATGCGAGTACCGTATGAGTAGCCTAAATAGGAAATTTGGTCAACTGTTAAAGCTTCTCGGATTCTGTCCATATCTCGTGCGACATTGTTAGTTCCGATATGCACAGCTAGGTCACCACTCATCGCTACGCAAGCTTTGGCATACTCCTCTGCTTGCTGGAATAGCTCACTGAGGTCTTCCCCATCCTCAAATACCGACTGTTCATCATTGTCAGGTTCAAAAGGGCATTCAACTTGTGCTGATCTTCCTACTCCACGTGGATCAAAACCGATTACATCAAATTCAGGAAAAGCGAACTCCCACAATGATCCATACATTGACACCAGCTCTGTTCCAGAAGCACCCGGTCCTCCAAAATTTATGAGTAAAGGGCCCAAGGAAGGTTCAGTTGATGCTGAAATGCGAATGAGATCAATTTGAATAGTTTTTAATCTGGGTCCTTGATAGTCAATGGGAACTTCAATTACCCCACATTCATAATTCTGATAACAAGACTCCCAGATTATTGAAGCCGGGGGAGCGTCATCAGCAATATCCAAAGTTTCAACGGTTTCGTTTTCTGTGGAACTTATTTGGTTACGGTACGTGGATACTTCTTCACTCCCACAACCAAGAAGATTAATCGATAAGAGGAATAGAGAAACAGTAAGAGCGATTTTTGTAATTACTTTAGGAAACATGAGTGAGTTTCAGGTAATCCACCATCTCTTCTCTTGTGGGTCCCAAAGCTGGCTCTGGCCCTCTTTGATCGCGGTCTGCCCAAACTTTCATAATCTCTGAACTAATCTCCGGTTCCGTTAGAATTGAGGGATCAGCTAAAAGATTCATCATTTTCATAAATCCACGCCACACTTTTGCCGAAGATCGTGTAGCCGGCATCAGACCTTCTTTTAAGATTGAACGTTTCATAATAGCCATATCATCATCTATCCCATCGGAAGCTGCTCTGCTGCCTCGATCAGAATCAACGGACGCTTGATACCAAGGTAAAATGTTTTGCTCAACACTCAAGAGAAAACTTTCTGATTGTGCCGTAGTATCTTGCCCGTGGTCCCGGACTGAATTAGCGAGCAGGTGCGCCTGCCAAAACCCGGTTGAGCAACCCCTTCCGTATAGAGGATTGGTGCATATGAGGGCATCACCGATCAAGTGAAAACCATCAACAATAACTTCGTTATCTTTTTTCAAACTACGTTTTCTATTTAGTAGACCAGCCATTGAATGAACATCTGTAATAGGGGTAGCTCCGAGACTGATCCACTCTTTTGCTGCAGGAATAGCATCGACAACG
Organism: Candidatus Neomicrothrix sp. UBA7828; assembly: GCA_002500385.1. GTDB lineage: Bacteria > Actinomycetota > Acidimicrobiia > Acidimicrobiales > UBA8592 > UBA8592. The sequence continues at coordinate 3,340 of DLTU01000034.1, forward strand.
CTTTCAAACATTTCGACGTCTTTTATTCCCCAAAATGTTTTATCAGTATCAGATGTAGCGAAAGTTATTGAAAACGTTCCGTTGTCACCCCAAAATACTCCATATTTCAAATACCCTAGATCACCTGCGACCAATCGGTCGCCAACAGGGAGGTCGATACCGTCAGGTAAACGGTAAAAGCGTGAGTAATAAATAATTCCCGTATCTTCAACAACCTCGGCCGGAGTCTCAATGCCTGCATCTTTAAGCCATCCTGGAGCGTTTGATCGTCTGCCATTTGCCGCAACAACGCAATCAAAATCTTCGTCTAAACCACCGTCAAAATAAAGTCCAGTAACTTTCGGAATCACAGCTTCACTTTTCTTTACACCAGTAACACCCAGCCCAGTTCGTATTTCTACGTTTGGTTTGTTCATGACCGTACTACGTAAAACCCATTCAAACGTTGTCCGGCGAGCTGCAAGCATACGCAGATTAAGATCTTCATCTAATACCTGCCGATCGTCGAGGGTTTCCGGCATGTGATCAACTAAATTGATCTCGGTAACTCCAGTATCAAGAAGTGTTTTCAGAACTTCAGGGTGGTTGTCTCTAAGAATATTGTGCAATCGCCCAAGAAGAGCGTGGGAGTGCCGCACCTGTGGAGCCCCCCTTCTATCCCAATCGAATGCCTCATCATGGGTCTTAGGCATTGGCGTCTGATCACGTTCAATAATGGTTACATTGTGACCATCTCGAGAAAGTTCAAGGGCAGTCGCTAAACCTGTAACACCAGCTCCGATAACTCCAAATTTCACTCAATCACCACACATTCCACTAGTAGTCTATGACCGCTCGTATTCAATAAGAAATTTTAGAGGCGATCATATCGTATTTATAGTAATAAATGTTGTGTTATATACCTTGGTAAGTTGCAGTTTTCTCATAAAATTACTTAAATGTGATGAATTAATCACGGACTCAAGTCGTGCCATCTTATAACCAAGGACAGAGTGTTTACCTGAACCCGAATGCGGGTAACGATCCTCAGTTCCATCCTGACTGCTTTTTCATTCCTTTCTTAGAAACAAATCATTTTTCCCAATATCGAAATCTCTTCGACTCTTGAAAATAGTTCTATCATTCTTCGCTGACATTGATAGTAAATAACAGTATTCCAACAATTTTTTCAATCTATTTCACACCCTAAAACACCTATTTTTAAGGCAAAAAATGAATAAATCTTATTTTTTTTCAAATAACTATAGGTTAAGTCATCGGATTGTAGCCATACGCGCATTACGCTACACAGCAATGGCTGATTACACGATGCAAGATAAAATAGAAGAACTTGAAAAAAGAAAATCAGAAGCACTTCAGGCAGGGCCTGAACGAGCAATCGAGCGTCAACACGAAAAAGGAAAACTCCTTGCTCGAGAAAGAATTGACTACTTATTAGATGAAGGCTCATTTCACGAATTAGACATGTTAGCTCGCCACCGAGCTCATGAAGCTGGTCTAGAAACACGACCATACACTGACGGCGTTGTCACAGGATGGGGAACCGTTGACGGACGTAAAGTATTTGTTTTCAGCCAAGATTTCACGGTAATGGGTGGAGCTCTAGGTGAAGTATTTGCTGAAAAAATTCACAAAGTAATGGATTTAGCATTAGCAACTGGTGCCCCCATGATAGGCCTCAACGATGGAGCTGGAGCACGAATTCAAGAAGGAGTTGTAAGTCTAGATAGCTACGGAGGAATCTTTCATCGAAACGTTCAATCCTCTGGAGTAATACCACAAATCAGCGTAATACTGGGCCCGTGCGCTGGAGGAGCAGTCTATAGTCCAGCAATGACCGATTTCATTTTTATGGTCAGAGAGAAATCACACATGTTCATTACCGGTCCCGATGTTGTCAAAACAGTAACCGGTGAAGAGGTAACTTTAGAAGAATTAGGTGGAGCAACAAGTCACGCAAGTAAATCCGGGGTAGCAACATTCGTCAGTGATAGCGAAGAGGAAGTACTTGACGCAGTTAAAACCCTTCTGACATTCCTCCCAAGTAACAATATGGAGGACCCACCGCTAATCGAAGCAACAGATGACCCAGAACGTCTCTGTCCTGAACTCGCTGACATGATGCCAGACAGTCCAAATCTTCCTTATGACATGCGAGAAATAATCGGCTCAATAGTTGATGATGGAGAGTTCATGGAATATTTCCCTTCATGGGCTCAGAGCATCGTATGCGGATTTTCACATCTAGACGGAAATGTCATAGGAATAGTCGGAAATCAACCACTTGTCCTTGCTGGAGTATTAGATATTGAATCCTCATCAAAAGCCGCACGATTCGTTCGTACATGCGATGCGTTTAACATTCCCTTGTTAACACTCGTTGATGTACCTGGATTCTTGCCTGGAGTAGACCAGGAATACGGAGGAATCATTCGACATGGGGCAAAGCTTCTCTACGCATACTGCGAAGCAACAGTTCCGCGTATTCAGGTCATTACACGAAAAGCTTATGGAGGCGCATATGTTGTCATGGATTCTAAGTCAGTAGGATCCGACCTTTCATTTGCTTGGCCAACAGCTGAATTAGCCGTAATGGGACCCCAAGGAGCAGTTGAAATTCTGCATAGAAGAGAACTTCAATCAGCGGCAGATCCTGAAGCTAAAAAAACCGAATTAGTAGATGACTACACTGAACGTTTCGCTAATCCATATATTGCAGCAGAGCGTGGTTATATTGATGATGTAATTGACCCAGCAGAGACAAGAAGAAAAGTAATTGCTGGTTTCTCTGTTCTGAAATCAAAAAGAGAAGACTTACCGCAACGAAAACATGGTGTGATTCCTCTATAAATCCAATGACTGAAGAACCGCTATACATACAAATTACGCCTGAACCAAATGAGGATGAAAGAGAAGTAATTCTTAAAGCTTTCAAACAATTATGGCCAAAGGATGAAAAGCCACTCATTTCATACAAGTGGAGATTCAGCGGACGATGGTGGGCTAATAAATCTAACCCACGGTCTGCTCACCGTTCATGGAGAAATTAGAACCCTCAAGCGAACTGTTACTTTACAATCAAACTAAAATAGACAGCGTGTTCATAGAAAAATTAGAGTACCAAAAGATCGTAGAAGGCTTAATCTCAGATCTCTATGGAAATTCTCTACTTCTTTTTCCCAAAGAGAACCTTCCAACGCAAATACCTCCAGCGGTAACAGAAATAATAGAATGGCCTCACGTTCCGACTGACTCGAAGTTCGATGCAATTCTTTCAATTGGAAACCTTGCTTCAGAATCTGACCTTCCTCAATTTCTTTTAGAGCTGGGACAGTACTTGACTCCCGAATCAAAGTTTTACTTTTGTGAACGCACAAAAATTCCGAACGGATACAACGGGTCAGCGAAATATGATATTAGCGGCACACTTTGGGCTAACGAATGGTCAGTAATCCGTTGTGAACGTTTTCGTTTAGGAAAATCAAAAAGATCACCCTCGTATGTAACCGGAATAGCAAGAATGAAAAGATCAAGAGATCACAATTTGTAACCGAAAATAACACGCTAAATCTATACATAGCGAGTACCGTTTAATCACGTGAGTTTAATTATTCAAAAATTTGGTGGTACCTCTGTAGCCGATGCAGATCGGATGAGAGAAGTAGCTGATCATGTAAAAAGAACTAAAGACCATGGACATTCAGTCGTACTTGTCGTGAGCGCTATGGGAAAAGAAACAGATCACCTGCTTCGCCTTGCTTCGGAAGTATCACAAACTAGACCTGCAAGGGAAATGGACATGCTCATTACTGCCGGTGAACGAAAAGCAATAGCTTTGATGTGCATGGCTCTTCACGACATGGGGGTTCCAGCGGATTCATTCACGGGAAGTCAAGCGGGATTTTTAACGGACACAAATCACCAGAATGCCAAAATACTTACAATAGATCCTCAACGTGTTCAAGAAGCTGTAGACGCAGGACGAGTAGCTGTTGTTGCAGGATCCCAAGGCGTCTCAACAGATAATAATGTAACTTTCCTCGGAAGAGGAGGCTCAGACACAACTGCAGTTGCGTTAGCTCACGCTCTTAACGCTGATGCATGTGAGTTATATACTGATGTGTCAGGAGTCTTTACAACAGATCCAAGAGTCTGTGAACAAGCAAAAAAAATACCGTCTATAAGTTTTGATGAATTACTTGAAATGACAGCAGTAGGATGCCCAAAACCAGCTATGAGATCAGTTGAAGTTGCTCGTTCATACGGAGTTAAATTACATGTTCGCTCAGCATTCACCTGGGAG
>DLTU01000034.1:7994-29222 GCA_002500385.1 Candidatus Neomicrothrix sp. UBA7828
TTCAATGGAAAAACCTATTATTTCAGCAGTTGTTCCCGATACATCTCAATCGAAAGTAACGGTGTCGGGGGTACCAGATAACCCTGGAATAGCTGCAGCTATCTTCAGACCACTAGCTGATAGCGACGTTAATGTAGACATGATCGTCCAAAACACATCCGAGGAAGGAGTTACAGATATTTCTTTCACGTTACCTACTGAACAAATGGAAATAGGTAAACAAATAATGACGTCCGTAGCCTCAGAAATTGGAGCAGGTGAAGTCAGCACAGATGATTCAGTAGGCCGCGTATCAGTTATTGGTGCCGGAATGGCAAGCAACCCTGGAGTCGCAGCCACAATCTTCGAAACTCTTTCATCGGAGAGTATAAATATCCATATGATCTCTACATCTGCAATTCGAGTTTCTTGTGTCGTGAATAAAGCAGATATCGAAAAGGCTACGAATATTTTGCATCAAGCATTTGAATTGGACAAAGGGTGAGTTGTAATCGACTGGAACAAAACCCCATCGTCACTTCACATTTCCCATACCCACGAAGGAACTTTCCTTTGGGGTTGGGATAATAACGGCCCAATCAACGGTGTAGAACTTCGAAGGCTAGCAGGAACATTTGTAGGTAATCGGTGGGCCACGCGTGATGCCAATCTCGCGACCTGCATCATAGACAATCCACTAATAAATCAGCAATCAATTACAGCCTTAGAAGTAAAGCCAACCGATATTTACCATCTCTTCTCAAAAAAACATCCAAATCAGAGGTGGAGTCCCTCAATGCAATGGATGCATAAACTCTTAAATGACCTAATACATGCAATAGGAAATGACTTAATATTTCCGTCACTTACTCATGACGGTCTCCGTTGGAAAGCAATGTGGAATCTCTTGACCCATGAAGACTTATCCCAACAACGAAGACAACATTTTAAGTCGATGCCAGAAGTAGTTGGGTTCAGATCTGAAGAAGAACTTATGAGTTTTCAGAATCATTTAGTTGATGCATCCTGCCGGCAAATCCTCCAGTATTCAAACTGGAAGCCACACCTACCACGTAAACGTTCTCCTCATATAAAATCTCTTAGAAATATTTGTACGGCACTGTCAGAAACATCAGGCTATTTCATTACAGACACGATCAACATAGATAATGCTCTACTTGAATTATCGTCAAACCTTCAATACGAAAAGTTACACGCTGAAACTGGAATCAAAGTTTCTTGCCAAATGAGATTACTACCAAATAATAAAGACGAACCTTGGAAAATAATCTTTGAGGCATATAACAATACATCCCCAAATAATGTTGCTACTTGGAAAGATCTATTGCTTGACACAAGATTGACCGCTGAATTCGGACTAAGTGATCATCCTGATGCTTTACGAAGATTCATGAGTGAAACTATCGACCTTATAAGTTCCAGCGTGCCCGGATTAGACCATATAGGGTTGGAAGCAACTACCGATACAGCAACGTTATCCATCGACGATGTTTCACTCCTACTCATAGACGGTATCCATATTTGTGAAAGATTACGAGTTCCAGTTCTTGTCCCAAAAGGTTTGATAAAACAAAGTATTAGATTAGCTGCACGCGCAACTCCTAGTGAGAAAGGAGGAATCACTGCAAATCTCGGAAAGGCAATGGTTGATGTTGACTGGGACTTAGCACTTGGAGACCAGTCACTTTCTGAACATGAGCTTCTTCAGCTAGCTGAGTCCAAAACTAACCTTGTTCAAATAAAAGGGAAATGGGTTCATATAGATAATCAACAGGCTGAAATTGCATTAAAAGAATTAGAGAACCGAAGAAAAAATGATCGCCACCTAACCCCTACAGATCTACTTAGAATTACCGCTGAGATAGGCACCGAGGAAAGTAATTCAGAATTCGAAACAGCTTTGTTTTCTCCAGAAAATCAAACGGCTGATAATTGGCTCACTAAACTTATCGATGGTCTACCAGATACTGACCTAACTGAGGAAAATGAATCCAGTACATTTCAAGGTTCGCTTCGGCCATATCAAAGACGAGCGCTTAGTTGGCTACAGTTTCTTAGCCGGATAGGGCTTGGAGGATGTCTGGCTGACGACATGGGGTTAGGAAAGACACCAACTGCTTTAGCACATATCCAATTAAGAACCTCTGAAAACCCCAACCTCGTTATTTGCCCATTGTCAGTAGTCCATAACTGGGAACAGGAAGCATCATTCTTCACACCAAATTTAAATGTTCTCATACTGCACGGTGCCAAACGACCCACAGGAGATGACCTTATAGGGATGGTCAACTCGTTTGATATCGTCGTAAGTACTTACGGAACAGCTACAAGAGATATAGAAACTCTATCAAAGGTAAATTGGGACCTAGTTATCTGTGACGAAGCCCAATTCATAAAGAACCATCAAACCCATGCAGCGATAGCAATACGTCAATTAACTGCGGCCCAGAAAATAGCGCTTACAGGCACACCAGTAGAAAATAGGTTGTCTGAGCTTTGGTCAATATTAGATGCAATCAATCCTGGAATGCTCGGAGGAGTAACTTGGTTCAAGGATAAATTTGCAACACCAATAGAGCAGAAAAAAGATCATAACGCTTTGACTAATATGAGGAAGCTAACAGACCCCTTTATCTTAAGAAGAACGAAGGATGATAAATCTTTAGTACCTGATCTTCCTGAAAAAATAGAGCAAATTGTTTGGTCACACCTCACCCACGAACAAGCTGGACTGTATCAAGCTGTCCTCAATGATTTTTTGACAGAAGCAGAAGCATCAGAAGGTATGAAACGTCGCGGGTTGATTCTCGCAACTTTGACGAAACTTAAACAAATCTGCAACCATCCAGCACATTTTTTAGCAGATGGAAGCAATCTTGATGCGCGGTCAGGAAAAGTTTCTCGGCTCGAAGAACTGCTTACTGAAATAAGCGAAGCTGGACAAAGAGTGCTTGTTTTTACACAATACCGTGTTATGGGCGATCTCTTATCTGAGCATCTGATGAAAACAATCGGAACGCGACCAGATTTTCTTCATGGGGGAGTCACGAGAAATAAACGTCAAAAGATGATTGATCAATTTCAAAATGAAGAAGGACCACCTGCTCTTTTAATTTCGCTAAAAGCAGGTGGCACAGGTCTTAACCTTACGTCTGCAAACAGAGTTATTCATTTTGATAGATGGTGGAACCCAGCAGTAGAAGATCAAGCTACTGACCGAGCATGGAGAATAGGCCAGCAGAAAACTGTCTTTGTCCACAAACTAGTTTGCCGTGGAACACTTGAGGAAAGAATTAATCAATTACTCATCGATAAAAAAGAACTTGCCTCTCAAAGCGTAGGCACTGGTGATGAATGGTTTACTGATATGGGGACTGATCAACTTCGCGAAATATTTTCTCTCAATTTAACAACGGCGGTTCAAGAATGATCAAACCGTCATCACAGCTCGGAGAGAGCATCATGCAACTTATTGCAGCGTATACGAATTATAAAGATCCTCTCGGCCCAGGTGTAGCAATTCAACGAAAGGGAGCTGTGAGAGACTTCTTTGTTCAGCAAGGATCAGTTTCATTTGAAATTTACGATAAGAGAGAAAGAGCATTTGATATTGAAATCCACACCACTCCACCATCGGAGAATGTTAGGCGAGCGGTACTTTCCGGTAACCTACACGAAGCAGTACCAAAAGTAACTGAAATACAAATTCATCATGTGTGCCCTGATTGGGCAACACCTTGTCGCCATGAGATAGCCGCATTGCTCCAGCTTTTGAAAGAATGTGAAGATGATCCCAATGTGATACTTAAATGGCGAGGTATAGAGCTTGAAAGCGATTCAGTTGACGAAGAAGCATCAATTAATAGCGATAGTTCGATTACCTCAAGAAAAAGTACAATCCAGCAACTGCGGGATACCATGCCGGGAAGATTTTTAAATTTCAAAGAAGAAAAAAGCCATGAATCTGTGTTAACTCCTGATATGGAGTCATTCTTTTCTTTCCCTAAAGAACATGAGTTAGTATCAAATCCAAATCCAAATTATCTAATTACTAAACAGATACATGCTTCACGTGATGTACAAATTGATGGTCAAAATATCTTCCCAGTCTTTGAAGATGCAATTGAAACAATCAAAGAATTTCTTAGTAGGAACTAAAATTCCTCGTTCGGGTGGAAAAGCCCCACAAAGACCTGTTCTTGTGAGTACGCTCAAAGTATGAAGATTGGAATAGTAGGAGCGACAGGTCAAGTCGGAACAGTAATGCGCGAAATTCTCGCGCAAAGAAAGTTCCCCATGCAATCAATTCAGTTCTTTGCATCATCTCGTAGTGCAGGCAAAGAAATAGAATTTCAAGGACAATCCATTCTCGTAGAAGATGCTGCTACAGCAAAATGGGACAACTTAGACATTGTTTTATTTTCCGCGGGCGGACAATTATCAAAGGAACTAGCTCCAAAAGTTGCGTCTGCAGGGGCAGTTGTGATCGATAATTCTTCCGCATGGAGGATGGACCCTGAAGTCCCACTGGTAGTTCCTGAGGTCAACTCGCACGCCATTAAGAACATTCCAAAGAATATTATTGCTAACCCTAACTGTACAACGATGGTCGCCATGCCAGTCCTAAAACCGTTGCATCTAGAAGCTGGTCTTTGTGAACTTGTAGTTTCAACTTATCAAGCTACCTCAGGTGCAGGATTAGCTGGAGTTCAAGAATTAAGTGAACAAATACGTGAGGCAGGCGAGATCGCTATAGACCTAACCCATGACGGACAGTCTATTAAGTTTCCGCCAGGAAAAAGTTTCCCAGAGCCAATAGCGTTTAACGTTGTTCCCTTCTGTGGGGCATTAGTTGAAGATGAATTAATGGAAACAAACGAAGAACGAAAACTTCGAGACGAAAGCAGAAAAATCCTTGAAATTAATGATCTAGCTGTCACAGCAACCTGTGTCAGGGTCCCAGTTTATACTGGACATTCACTAGCAATAACAGCTGGGTTCAAGAATCATATAACTGCTCAAAGAGTGAAAGATATTCTTAGTAAAGTTCCAGCAGTCGTTCTTGAGGACATTCCCACCCCTTTGAAATCTGCAGGAGTTGACCCAACATTCGTAGGACGTATCAGACCAGATACAGTCCTTGAAAACGGAATTAACTTATTTCTCTCAGGCGATAATTTGCGAAAAGGTGCCGCATTAAATGCCATTCAAATAGCTGAGTCACTACTTAGTTAGGTAAATCTCTACGGTGGGTTAGTTACATATCGATCAATGGCTTCTTCCACATCAACGCCAACTTGATTTGCTAACGAAAATACCCATGCGATCACATCCCCGAATTCGTGTACTTGTTGATCATGAGTTCCTTTCCTAATTGCTTGAGCGAGCTCTCCAACTTCTTCTGCTAACCAGGCGACTGACATTGCAATACCGCGCTCTCGATCCTTTTCACCGTAAACATTTTGTATATGACTTTGAAATTCTGAAATCTGCATAGACACCCTTCACATAACTAAGAAAAGACTATGTTGTGGACGCCAAAGATATGTTGACCCCTCAATAGAATCTAAGAGATAGTGCGTATGGTTTATTAATGTTTACAATACGCTCAGGCATGAAATACGGGTAGTGGCGCAGGTTGGTAGCGCGCCTCGTTCGGGACGAGGAGGTCGTGGGTTCAAATCCCGCCTACCCGACTAAAAATTTAGAGAAGTGATTTTGCTAGTTTACGTAAACGCAAAGCATTAAGTGGCTTTACAAGCTCACAATCCGCTTTTGCCTCATTGGCAATCCAAGTATCTGCTTCGCGATCTAACAACAAAATGATTTTTAATGGTTTGATTCTTCCAGCAGTGATTTCATGTCTTAAGTCAAGACTGGCAGCTACGCCTCCCATATTGCCAATCTGTAAATCTAAAATAACAAGATCCGGCTCTAATTCAGCGGCTACTTCTCGGACATCCTCACCACGTTTCACTCGACTAACGGAAGTTTCTGGCCCTAACAAAGCAGCAAAAGCTTCTTGTGCAGTCTCATCAGAATCAGTAGCTAGAAGAACTCTATCCATAGCTAAACACTATCGTCCAAATACCTTCAACTCTATTCACACCCTAAAGTTTGGTTCCTTGCTGTCATCAAATGGGCTATACAAACATGAATTTTCGCTTTACTATTACCACTAAACAATCTTTCTTATTTAAAAGAGGACATCTATGTTAGAAATCAATATTGAAGGCAATAACGATTTCTCAATGTGTCGACCTTCTGGTGAAATTGACGCTTATACCGTTGATGAGTTTAGAGATGCATTGAGCTCACTAGCAACAGTATCAAAGCTACTTATTGATCTTAGTAACGTACCATTCATGGACTCTGCAGGTCTAGGCGCATTAATTGGAAGTATCAGAAAAGCAGGCGAAAATAATGGTCAAATCGTTGTTTCATGCGAGAGAGAATCATTGTTGGGCCTACTCAAAACAACGGGTTTCGATCAAATCGTAACTGTCACTGAGTCAGTTAACGAAGCCCTTGATGTCTTAGGGGAATCTGAAGACATATAAGATAAAGATATGCGACTTACCCCTTTCGTTAGGACTCTAGATTCCTCGCGTTTGAAAATTTTCTTATTGATAACACTTGTTTTGAGTTATTCGCTCTTGTCGGCCGAACAACTCCACGGGCAAGAAAGCCAAGAATCACTCAATCCTGGTTATGTAGAAGTATTTGAAGTGAGTGGCTTACTTGATGATGTTCTCGCCTCAGCTCTTGAAAATTCAATCATTGATGCTCAAAATAACGGAGCAAATGCTTTGATTTTGCAAATGAATTCAAAACAAGCTGTGATTTCCGATCAAAGGCTAATAGCGCTGGGACAAGCGTTTATGGATTCTTCCATCCCAATAGAAGTTTGGGTTGGCCCCTCGGGCTCAACTTCTCAGGGGAAAGTTGCTCAATTAGCTCTTTTAGCTGATTCACTTGGTGTATCTATAGGGTCATCAATCGGGAAAACAGGTAAAAATGTCTTCTCAAGCATGGAATTGAATGTTTCTTATCAAGAAAAAATTGAAATTTTACGAACTAGCACTCTTCAGTGGGATGAAGCTATTCAAGCTAATCTGGTTCAGTGTAATCGAGTGGAAATTGATGAGTTAGGTAAAGCTTTGACTGAGAAAGAGCAGCTTGCTAGGTGTGCAAACCCTACTCTTGGAGATTTTCTTGTTAATCGTGATAGTTTCGTTTCAGAAGTGATTCAGACAGATGATGGCCCTCGACTATCACCTCTTACAAAAACGAAAATTAATCGTTTAAATCTAGTTGATCAATTAATGCACACCGTTGCGAGTCCCCCTATAGCTTACCTGCTTCTTGTTTCTGGATTAGCACTCTTATTATTTGAATTCTTTTCAATAGGAGTTGGTATCGCAGGAGTAATTGGTGCAATTTCGGTAGCGTTAAGCGCATACGGCTTAACAATTCTTCCATTCCGGCTATGGGCTTTATTACTTATAATCTTTTCAATGCTCGCCTTTGCCATAGATATTCAAACGGTCGTCCCAAGAGTTTGGACATTGATAGGTCAAATAATGTTCACAACTGGAACAATCTTTCTGTACTACGAAATAAATGTACAAATGTCTTGGATACCCATGTCGGTAGGCATTATCGGATTCCTAGTGCTCATGACTAGAGGAATGCCAATCATGATCAGAGGAAGGTTTGCAACAACACAAATAAATAGGGAATAGATTAAAGCGATTTTTGAGTAGATGACTGAATTTTGGTCAAATTTTTATTTTTTTCTTGCCCAATGAAAAAACTCTGACTAGGTTCCCTTTGAGGGAGGGTCATGAGCGTAGTTCTGAATGATCAAAGATGGCAGGTTCGTGCTGCTTGTCGCGGTCCTCAGATAAAGATCTTTTTTCCTCCGTCACATTTTGAAAGAAAATCCGACAAAAGAGAGCGTGAAAGTCGGGCAAAACTGATTTGTCAAACATGTTCAGTGAAAAATGATTGCTTAAACTTCGCACTTCGCATAGGAGAACAGCATGGAATATGGGGAGGGCTTAATGAAACAGAGCGAAGACAGATAACCCCAATAAGCTAATAATCGTTTGTTTAACTGAAAAGCTAAGACCAGTTCTAAATAATCCCTAATGCGACTTGAATCATCTCGTCAAATGTGGATTCCCTGTCTTTAGAGCTCATTATCTCCTGTCGAATTATGTCATCACTAACAGTCACAAGAGCTAGTGCCTGAGTGCCCTCTGCCTGCGAGAGTGAATACAAACCTGCTATCTCCATTTCAACTCCAAGAATTCCATGCCTTGTTAGCTTAGAAAATAGTTCAGGGTCAGGTCCATAAAATAAATCGCTGGTAAAAACAGGTCCAACAGCCATCGATATTCCTGCATTATTTGCAACATTTACTGCTGAGTAGAGTAATTCCCAATCTGCTATGGAAGGAAGACTTAGGCCATCATTTAGCTTTTCAATTGCAGCAGAGTCAGTTCCGGCAGCGGATGCACAAATTAGGTCACCTAAACGAACAGATTCATTTAATCCTCCGCAACTGCCAACTCGTATCAATTTCTTGACCCCAAAAAACCTGATCAATTCCGTGTAGTAAATCAACGCAGAAGGAACTCCCATCCCAACTGATTGAACCGAAACGGGAGTCCCGTTGAATTCTCCAGTAAACCCTTCAGCGCCTCTCACAGAATTAACTAATTTAACGTTTGTTAGATAATTTTCAGCTATAAATCTAGCTCTTTTGGGATCCCCCGGTAGAAGAACTGTAGGTGCATAATCACCATGAATGCCTTCAAGGTGAGGTGTTGGTCCAGAATCCATATTTCTCATTACCTTCACTTATTTCTCTTATAAACATAGCGTTATGCTTAACAGGTGTCATATGGTTTCGGTTAATCTTTTCCCTGCTAACCGAACATCATTTCTTCTAACTGTTGCACCTATCTGATCTAAATAGTTAAGAAGCGGAAGCACATATTTTCTCGTGCTATCTAAGGCTATGCGAACCTCTCCGACAGTTATTCCTTCTGGATTTTTGTTCAGAAGCACTTGTATCTTTCTCGCCGCACTTGTAACTGCTTTTTGTGAATAGAAAATCCCATTCTGCTCGATAATAAATCCCCGACGCACTAATTCACGTAATTCTCTTGGATCTACGCCATCTGCATCTGGTGGTTTAAAGAGGTTCGATTCCAATTGTTCCAGATAAGGATGGTCTGAAAAGTTATCTGCCCCTTCTACCCGAAGGTAATTACCTTCAATCAAAACTCCTTCAAGTAGGCCTATTGCAGCTCGCTCGAATTGATCAAGTGATGTTATATCAATACCTAAATTTCCAGCAGTTAGTAGCCTTTGAGATAAATCAGTAATCATGTCCTCAAGACAGTTTGGATCAACGATCCATCCAGGCACATCTTCGCCTCTGCGCACTCCAGTTAGTGCCTCAAGATGAGAGGGGGTTATCCATTTATGTTCACTGATTACTCTGTCTATTGAGCTATCAGGCTTTGCCTCTGCTGCTCGCAGAATGGGATCAGGGTCTAATACTATCGCACCGCCTATAGTCTCATTTCTTCCGCTTTCTCTGAGAATAAGTCGATCACCCAACATAAGAGGTAACTTCTCATCCATGTACACACGAATCAAACCTTTGCTTCCAGCAGTGATTACTTCACCGCCGAGTACTCGAACCTTTACAAATTGTTCCTTTGTACCGATGTATGCCAGATAAGCGCCACGCCGCGATACCTCATGTTCAATATTTGGAAGAACATCTAATTCAGCATCGAATGTTGATGCAAGAAACCATTGTTCAGGATTAGTGATAACACTTCCTCTTCCAATCCTTCGATGATCAATATTAGCTAAGTTAATAGCAACACGAGATCCTGGGCTTATATTTGAAATTTGCTCATCGTGAGACTGAAGAGAGCGGATTTTCGTTACAAAATTCTCTGGATTGATAACAATTTCATCATTAACTTTTAGTGAACCACCAGTGAGAGTTCCTGTTACGACTGTTCCAGTACCTTTTATTGTAAATACTCTGTCAATCCAAAGACGAGGTCTATCATGATCTTCCGCAACAGGAGTATCCTCCAACATATTTTCTAATTCTTTTAACAAGGAATCAATACCTGTGCCTGTGACGCTGTCAACTGGAATAATAGGTGCACTCTCAAGGAAAGTGCCTTCTAAGCGGTCTTTTATTTCAAGGGTAACAATTTCACGTAAGTCATCATCTACCAAAGAAATCTTTGTGAGAGCAATTAAGCCCCTCCTCACTCCTAATAGATTCAATATGTGAAGATGCTCTTCGGATTGGGGTTTCCATCCCTCACTACTATCAACAACGAAAAGGCACGCATCAACTGCTCCAACGCCTGCAAGCATGTTTTTTAAAAATCTTTCATGGCCTGGAACATCAATGAATGAGACCAAGCCATTATCGCTTCTATCAGCTTTAGCGAAACCTAAATCAATAGTTAGTCCTCTACGCTTTTCTTCTGCCCATCGATCTGGGTCAACTCCGGTCAAGGCATTTACCAAGGTAGATTTCCCGTGATCAACATGACCGGCTGTACAAATAACGTGTTTCTTCACAATCCTAGATAATCTGCTTCAATGATGACTTCACTTGATCATCTAAAGAAGGGTGAATAGTTCTTAAATCAAGAAGAGTCTTCCCGTCTTCGACTCGTGCAATAATTGGTAAATTATTTGCGGTTCCATCTCGGAGTTCCTTTGAAATATCATGATCTATTTGAATACCAAACGATGGGATTTCGACGCTAGGAAGCGTTCCTCCACCGGGTACGGAATTGAGTGGAACAGGAATTCCAATTTTGAGTTGCTCTGCTCGTCTTTGAAGCTCATCTTTAGTAGTTAAAGCCATTTTCCAAAATGGGATATCAGTCCAATTACGGTTGAGATATTTATGGCAAAGCTCTTGAAGAGATGAGATAACTAAAGACCCAGGTCTGACTGCTCTAGCAAATGGGTGGTCAAGACACTTTTCTATGAGATCTGCTTTGCCAGCTATGATTCCGGCTTGCGGTCCCCCTAGTAACTTATCTGATGAAAAAGTGACAATGTCAGCTCCTTGAGCGAGCGTTTGTCGAGCACCAGGTTCTCCTATAAGCCAGTTGGGAGGACCACTCTCAAGCCAAAAGCAATTTTCGTCTAATAACCCCGATCCAATATCTGCTACGAGAGGTACACCGAGTTCAGCTAATTCTCTGATCTCAGCAGATTCTGTAAAACCAACAATTTTGTAATTTGATTGATGGATTTTCATAATCATTGAAACGTCACGGTGAGCGTTAATAGACCTTTCGTAATCTTCCCGCCGTGTCTTATTGGTTGTTCCGACTTCAACCAGATATGCACCAGATAATTCAAGAACATCTGGAACCCGAAAACCTCCGCCTATTTCTACCATTTCTCCTCTGGAAATTGCTACACCTTTCTCATGCGCTAAAGCAGAAAGAATAAGTAGCACCGCTGATGAACAGTTATTTACCACCATAGCTGCCTCTGTTTCACATAAATTTGCAAATAAGCGACCCAAATATCCTTGTCGAGATCCTCGAGAACCTGAGTTTAAATCAAGCTCAAGATTTACTGGATTTCCGGAGAAAGTTGTCGGCCAGGACGCACGACCGAGATTTGTGTGCAAAAGCACGCCGGTTGCATTGAGAACTTCTTGAAGTGCTAATTTTCTAAGTGTTTCAACCCGTTCATCTAAACTTTCCCATATCCCCTCATCTATCGCTCTTCTTACTTCTTCCACGAGAAGAGGTCGAGGTATTCCTGAGTTGGAATAGGTTTCTACTAATTCGTTTACAGAAGGGGGATAATTATCCATATATTGACTCTAGGACGATTCAAACCATTTTTTCATAAAAGAATTTAATGAAATCTAAAAAATAACCCACTCGTAACTTTAGTCAAAGGTTAAGAAACAACTCATAGAATAAAATGATGATTCTTTTGTTTCTACTTTTCATAATTATTCCGATTGCAGAACTATATGTGATTATTAAAGTTGCTCAGAACACAGGCGTATTTAATTCAATCCTCCTGTTAATAATGGTGAGCTTTATAGGAGCTTGGCTAGTTCGGGCACAAGGAATAGGAATAATTCGAAAAATCAAAACCCAATTAACTATGGGGCAAATACCAAACAAAGAGCTAGTCGATGGTGCTTTAGTTCTCTTTGCTGGAGCATTGATGTTAACTCCTGGATTCTTAACTGATGCTTTAGGTCTGCTTTTGCTATTTCCACTAACAAGGCATATTTTTCGAGGCCTTATCATCAGCAGGTTTAAACAAAGAGCTTCAATATTTGATAAATCAAATTATAACGAGAGCAAAAAAAATAATTCTCGCAATTCTTTCTTCTTCTATCGGAATGATCAAGGTAGAATTATAGACCTACACGCAGAAGATAATGGCGAAGAGTATCCTCCCGAATCACAGGATGACTAAGAAAGGTCTCAACGGTTTTTTTACACATGGAAGAAGAAAAGGAAGAAGGACCGGAGCAGATAGTTCCTGGAGTTGCTCGGGCGTTAAGTCCATTGGTGCGAAGAATTCTTGCATTAAATCCAAGCCCCCAAAGGTCATACGGAACTAATACGTATCTCATAGGCATTGATGAGATTGTTGTTATCGACCCGGGTCCGGAAAATAGCGTCCATTTGGACTCTGTAATAGGTTGCGGTGGAGATCGAATCAAATGGGTCACTAGCACATGCTCTGATCCAGAGCATGCTGGGGCAATTGATGCCCTAATCGAACGCACAGGAGCTAGAAGATTAACTCCACAAGATGGCGACACAATTTTGGGAACCGAGTTCAGAATTACTATCCACGATATGGACGGTCCAGTTACTGATCACAAATCGTTTCTATTAGAAGAAGAGAGAACTCTAATTTGTGGAAAGCTAATTTCAGATGATCAGTCGATCCCTCTAATCTCAGGTTCCTCCAATCTTTCGGCGTACCACCAAAGTTTTCAGAAGATACAAAAAATGCGGTTAAAGAGATTCGCTCCAGCTTTTGGTCATGTGATTGAAGACCCCAAGAAAGCTGTATCTTCTGCTATTCAATCTTTTGATAAGACTGATCAAGACATCTTGAAAGCTTTGAAGAAAGGTGCCAGGACTCCAACCGAAATCGCAACCGCAAGTGCTTCAAAGGGCTCAAACACGGAAGATATTGAAAGCCTAGCTGAATCGGTGCAAGTTCATTTGACGAAACTCGCTGAAGAAAAATCAGTTAAGCATCTGAAAGCTGGATGGGCGATTCGTTAACTATTTGAGATCGTTACCGAAGTCTCTAAGGAACCATGAGCCGTGCAATCTATTGGATTGACCTTTGGAACTGCAGCAAGTACCTCGTCAACAATCAGATTTAAAGATTCAGCGGCATATCCCTCTCCGAGAATTACTGGAACTCCGGTATCCGAGCCGCTACTCACGAATGGATCAATCGGAATCGAGCCAAGTAAAGGAACGCCAAGTTCTTGCGCAAGCTTTTCTCCCCCTCCTGTTCCAAATATCTCATAGCGGTTGCCTTCTTCATTAATAAAAGCAGACATATTTTCAATTACTCCAGCGATTCGTAAATAGTAACTTTGTGCCATGCTAGCTACTCGAGTTGCTACAGTTTGTACTGTTTTAGATGGGGTGGTGACAACGATCATGTCTGATTTTGGAAGCATTTTTGCCAATCCCATTTGTACGTCACCAGTTCCTGGAGGCATATCGATCACTAGATAATCCATATCTCCCCACTCCACATCTTCCAGAAAATGGCGGACAGCACGATTCAAAATTAAACCCCGCCAATTAAGTGATGCCTTGTTTTCATCAACTAAAAATCCCATTGAGATAATCTTCAACGTACCGGCCCCTACATTTTTAACTAAGGGGACAATCTTTTTCGTTTCTTCATTACCAGCTAGTCTTCCCTCAACTCCAAGCATTTGTGGAATAGAAAACCCCCAAATATCAGCATCAAGAACGCCAACTGTAAAACCTCTTGAAGCTAATCCAGTAGCAATATTTGCAGTTACTGAAGATTTACCGACGCCACCTTTCCCTGATGCGATCATAATTGATTTCGTTGTCCGAGGAATTTGAGTCACGACATCTTCCTTTGACAAATTGAAACGCGCTCGATCCATTGTTTGTGCTCGTTCTTCGTCTGTTAACTCAGTCCACTCAATCTTCACGCTCGAAACTTCCGAGATGTTTTTCATTCTCAACCGAACATCCTTTTGAATTTGGGCTTTAAGAGGACATCCTTCGGTTGTTAGAGCAATCGTTATCTGTAGGTCCCCGGTCTCTTTGAAGTCAATTTCCTTAACCATTCCTAGATCAACAATGTCCGAGCCAAGTTCTGGGTCTACGACTCCTCTTAGTTGATTTATGACTTTCTCTTTAATTTCAAGACCGGATTGATCTATTCCCATAAAAAAATCATACAAAGTTTTTTGGCACAACCTTTTCTCTCTGCCTTAGTTTCTTGTAAAATGGTAAAAGCCTATTAATTGGAGTTAGAAGTGATAACACTTACAGATTCAGCAACCACAAAAGTAGATCAATTAATTAAAGATGAGGGTGAAGATAATCTGGCGCTTCGCGTAGCGGTAAGACCAGGGGGATGCTCAGGTTTTAGCTATGAAATGTATTTTGATTCAGACATAGCTGATGACGATGAAACATTAAGCTTTGGATCTATAAGAGTTGTCGTTGACCCATCAAGTTCAATGCTTCTACAGGGTGCCACGCTTGACTATAAAGATGGCCTTGACCAGTCGGGATTCAGCATTGATAACCCAAATGCCCAAAAAACTTGTGGGTGCGGACAAAGCTTCAGTTAATTAGAGATAAAGCATTCTCCATTTCAAGCTTGTCAAACATGTAATCGAGGCGTGAAACCACTGTGTTTTTGCTATTAGCGACTATTAAACTTGGCTCGAAGGTCATTCCATAGTCTCTTATTGCCGGAGATAATAAACTTTGAAAGCTATTTGCTTCTGCTATTTTTTCGGGGTCAATATAGACTTCAGCATGTATGACATTGAGCTTATTAGTGTTCTCTCCAAGAAGCTCTATCAATATTTCTAGAGAAGGGCCGCATATACTTGTCTGGCAAAAACCTGGTGTAGAAATTAGCAGAACAGTTGGTAAAGAATTTGAGAGTGCTTCTTCAATAGTCACATAGTGGTAAGGGCAGGGATCAAATCGAGTGCAAATTACTGAGAAATTTAAGGGGTTATTAAAAGTGGGTATCTCTGTTTTGCGCAATAGGTCCCCGGTTTGTACTAAGTTGACATCACCTTTATCTGAAACTAGAAAAGAAAGCGATTGAGGACTCTTATCGATTACGTAAGCTACTTTATGAAGTCCTACTTCGTTTGATTCAAAGAACATAGGGAAATACGGAGTCGGAATCCCTTTACTAAACTCTTTTAATTCAAGTTCAAGTGACTTTCCTGATGGGAATTGCAAAGTTATTGGAATTGACCTTGGGACATTATTCACTATTGGAATTCCATCAGACCCATAAAGCAAAAAAGGAGCTCGTTGAGGCACTCCTTTAATGATTGTTGATGGACTAATAAGGCCATCAGCAAAACCACTTTTTAAGTAACGCAGACTACTAATTGAAGGGTCTTCAGGGCCCACAATATTTTGCGAGCATGCTACTGAAAGTGCCATGGTCCCAGTACCTAAGAGAAATAACCTTCTAGATAAAGCTTTGCTGTCAGCATTTATAACCTTGGAAAACATTATTAAATTCTACTATCCCTTAGCAAGAGTTTGCTAAGAGTCTCATAGTTCATCAATCAGGACAGGTATTCTAAAGATATGTCAAAGCCAATCGGACCATATGCTCCAATATTACAGACAGGAGAATGGTTTATCACATCTGGGCAAATAGGTCTGCATGACGGCGAATTAGTTTCTGGTGGACTTGAAGCTGAATTGATTCAGACATTTAAAAATCTTAAAGCTCTTCTAACTAATGAGGGCCTCACACTACGAAACATAGTTAAGACGACTGTTTTTCTTGTTGATATAGATGACTATCAGCTCATGAATACTATTTATATACAAGAATTTGGTTCGCATAGGCCTACGCGTTCTGCTGTTGCTGTCACAGCCTTACCGCTTGGAGCTGTTGTGGAGATTGAGGCTTGGGCTAGAATAGAGATAGCTGATCAAACAGCGAGTGCGCATAGGAGCTAATTCATGATTGGAACGATAGTCATTATCATTTTGCTAATCGTTATCGTACCAGTATCTATCATTATGACAGGATTGTTGTTTAGTGGGTTACTTGGAACTGTCTTGCAAAAAGAGGTTGATAGAGAAAATCAAGGGACTGAACTTTACGATTTAAGTCAAAAAGATTTTTATCATAAACCCAGTAGCTAGAAGTCTTGTCTTAAATTTCCATTTTCTTTGATTAAGAACCCCATCTGGATTGACCAAAGCTGTACCCCACAGAACGGATTGTTTGGATTAATCCTGCGTGTTCTTCACCTAATTTTGATCTTAGCCTTCTGATATGAACGTCTACTGTTCGAGCCCCACCAAAATAGTCATACCCCCAAACACGTGATAACAATGTCTCTCTACTAAAAACTTTCCCCGGGTGTGAAACTAAAAATTTTAACAACTCATATTCCATGTAAGTTAAATCAAGAGGACGTCCGTTGACAGCTGCTTGGTATGTTTCGAGATTTAAGATCAGATCACTATGAGTTAAGACTTCACCTCGACTGTCAACGCCTTGGGACCAGAAGAGATGTTTCAATCGAGCTTCTAATTCTTGATGTCTAAAAGGGGTCAAAATAAAATCATCAAATAACTCATCTCGGAGTTCTAATTGACCTAATTGTGTCGCATTTAAGAGAATTAAAATACCTTGCTGAGGCTTTGGTTTTTTTCGTAAGAATCTAGCAAACGCAAAAGCACCATTAGGGTCCTCATCAGCAACAATAACCGCCCCTGCCCATTCTTGATCTGTTGATTGTTCATCAGCAATTGCTGAATTGGCGACTGCCTTCCATGAAAAGCCCGCAAGGTCAAGTGATTGTGCTAGTTCTGGCGGAGGTGGGTCTGGGTACACAAGCAAAGGAGACATCTTTTCAACTCTTCTGGATAAGTGTTATTTGTTGATGTAACGAAATTTTCATTTGTATAGAGTTATTTGAGTTTGTTTTTTTGTTTTCCATCACCACACCGGCAAGTATTGTTCAATTTCGAATGGAGTGACTCGTCCCTGATAGAGTTCCCATTCAGATCTTTTGTTTCTTAGGAACCATTCAAAAATATGTTCGCCCAAGGCATTAGCTACAAGATCAGAATCCTCCATAAGGTCTAATGCTTGCCGCAAATCTTGAGGAAGTTTTCGTAAGCCAGATGAACGTGCTTCAACTCTATTGAGTGACCAAAGATTATCATCGGCTTCGCTGGGAAGTTCGTAGCTCTCTTCAATACCTTTTAGACCGGCAGCAAGGATAACAGAGTATGCCAGGTACGGATTAGCAGCTGAGTCAAGAGCTCGATATTCAATTCTTGTAGAGGAGGCTTTTCCTGCTTTGTGAACGGGGACACGAACAAGTGCAGATCGATTATTTCTTGCCCAACTTACATAAACAGGGGATTCATAACCAGCTATCATTCGTTTATAACTGTTTACAAGCTGATTAGTTACCGCTGTGAACTCTGGAGCATGATGAAGGACCCCGGCCATGAACTTACGGGCTGTATCCGAAAGGCCCATGGGATCACCTGAATCGTGGAACGCATTCACATCGCCTTCAAAGAGAGACATATGCGTGTGCATCCCAGACCCCTGACCTTTATCTAAGGGTTTTGGCATAAATGTTGCATGAATGCCTGCATCCAAAGCTATCTTACGAACGATTAAACGCAGGGTCATGATGTTGTCGGCCATGTCGAGTGTTTCGGTATAACGAAGATCAATTTCATGTTGGCTGGCATTATCTTCATGAAATGAATACTCAACTGGTATACCCATGGCTTCGCACATTGCTAATGTTCGGCGTCGTAGGCTACTTCCAAGATCAAGTGTCGTTAGATCAAAATAGCCTGCGTTGTCGAGAGGAATAGTATCTCTTGAGCTTTCAAAGTAGAAGTATTCAATTTCTGGAGCAGTGAAAAATGTAAATCCCTTTTCTTTTGCTTGTTGAAGATTCCTTCGTAATACGTGGCGAGGATCACCAGCAAAGGGAGTTCCATCAAGATTATGGATGTCACAGAATATCCGACCAGTTGGTTCCGAAGGATCTACCCATGGCAATAGTTCAAAACTATTGGCATCGGGAATCGCTAATACATCACTTTCTTGAACTCTGCTAAAACCATCAATAGCAGATCCATCAAAATGTAAACCCTCTTCAAAAGCAGCTTCAAGTTCTGCTGGGGAAATAGCCAGTGATTTTAATTGTCCAAGGACGTCGGTGAACCACAAGCGAATAAGACGCACCCCTCGCTCTTCCACTGTTCTTAATACGTAATCTTTTTTGGGTTCCATATATTATTTCTAACCAAATTACAGCAAAAGTCCCCTTATCAAAGTCAAATTAACACTCTGTTAACATTTCTTTGTCACTTACGCTCTAGAGTCGTGTTAACTGTAAATAGATGATTTACTAACTATTTTTTTAAGTTATCTAAATATTTCAGTCTTTGAAAAAGAATGGAGAAATCAATTGACCTACCGAGCTGAATATCTCTGGATTGATGGCACAGAGCCAACCGCGGAGATACGATCAAAAACAAAAATCCTAGTTGACGGCGATGAACCAGGTATCTGGGGATACGACGGGTCGTCGACAAATCAAGCAACTGGTGATAATTCCGACGTTGTATTAAAACCTGTATTTCAATGTCCGGACCCAATCCGCGGAGGAAATAACATCCTGGTGATGTGTGAAACATTCCTTACGGATAAGGAAACTCCGCATCCAACGAACACGCGTGCACTTGCTAGACAAGCCGAAGAAAAGTATGGGAACCAAGATCCCTGGTTCGGTTTAGAGCAAGAGTATACGATGATCGACCCATCAACAGGTTGGCCAGCGGGTTTCCCACCAAATGGATTTCCAGCTCCTCAGGGCCCGTACTACTGTGGCGTAGGCGCACTTAAAATACATGGCAGAGATGCAGTGGAAGAACACACGACTCTTTGCATTGAAGCTGGGCTTAAAATATCTGGTACTAATGCAGAAGTAATGCCAGGACAATGGGAGTTTCAAATAGGTCCAGCCGGAACTGTTGAAGTTGGCGACCACTTATGGATCGCTCGTTACCTACTTTATAGAGTTGGGGAAAAGCACAATGTTGAGATAAGCATTGAAGCGAAACCCATGAAAGGTGACTGGAATGGGGCAGGTATGCACACTAATTTCTCAACTCAAGCCATGAGAGATGGTTTTGATGCAATCACAACAGCATGTGAGGCACTCGGAGCACCCGGAAAGCCAGAAGAGCATTTAACAGGTTATGGAGTGGGTATCGAAGACAGGTTAACTGGAGAGCACGAAACCCAGAGATTTGATCAGTTCAGCTATGGCGTATCTGACAGAGGAGCTTCCATTCGAATTCCTTGGCAAGTCGCCGAGGATCAAAAAGGATACCTCGAAGACCGTAGGCCAAATGCTAATGCCGACCCGTATGTGGTTGCGGCTCTTATGACAAATACTGTTGGAGAGGCCTTAAGCTAAGGCCTCTCTCAGGAGCTTCCTAAACGTATTTAAGCTCTTGGTTATCTAAGACTGATCGGTAATAACAACTCGATCGGAACTTTCCAGATTCATCCTTAGTGTGGCAGGCTCCCTGCCCTTGAGGTGTCACAAGATAAAGTAATGAGTTCTGCTCACAATTTATCCGGACCTCGTTGACTGCAAGTACGTCTCCTGATGTAGCACCTTTGTGCCATAATTCTTCCCTGGATGTGCTGAAAAAGACGGCTTCGCCGCGTCTAAAGGTCTCCGCGACAGCTTCGTTATTGGCATACGCCACTATAAGAACTTCCTTCGTGACAGCATTCTGAACGACGACTGGTATAACTTTATGTCCACTGACCCCAATCTTTGACAACTTATCAAAATCAATTTTTAAACTGGTGCTTAATTCAATCTGGTTTGGTTCACTCACATACACAGTTTACTTCCTGACACTGCAAAGACTGCCACCTTTCTAACTCGAAGTGATAATAAATTAGTGCAATCTCTCTTTCCCAAGTATCCACACCTAGGTAATAGCCTCTAACCTTGGACACATGGCTACATTAAGAATTGCAGCTTGCCAGTTGAACCTTAACGTTGGTGATCTTTCCGGCAACAAAAAAAAGATTCTTTCTGCATATACAAATGCCCAAGATCAGGGTTCTGATATTGCAGTATTTACAGAACTTGCAGTTAGTGGATATCCACCCGAAGATTTGCTGCTCAAAAGAGGTTTTGTGCACGACACCCAAGAAATGCTCAAAGAAATAGCGAGCCACACTTCTGATTGTGTTGCCGTGCTTGGATTTGTCAACGGTCAAGCCGCAGCTGCTGACCCAGTTAAAAGAACATCAAACGCAGCAGCCATTTGCTTTAACGGAAAGGTAGTGGGCACTTACAGCAAACGAGCTCTTCCAGATTATGGAGTTTTTGATGAGGAGAGATATTTCACACCCGGAAATGAACCGTTGCAAATCTATAAAATACGCGGAGTTAATATCGGGATAACCATTTGCGAAGATATCTGGATACCAAACGGAATAAGTACTGATCTTGCTGCATTAGGCGCTCAAGTGATCTTAAATTTAAATGCTTCACCGTATGAAAAAGAGAAACTACAGACGAGAGAAATGGTTCTCAAAGAACGAGTAGAGGAAACGAAGATACCAATTGTTTACGTTAACCAAGTCGGAGCGCAGGATGAATTGGTTTTTGATGGAGGCTCGTTTGTAATGAACTCCCAAAAGGAGATTTTTGCTCGAGCTTCACAATTTAAAGAAGAAGTTCTTATATTCGATATTGAAGTGCAAAAGCAGAAGACTACAAAAAAAGAAAACCTCGTGCAAATAACTTCAGAGTTGAGAAAAGAGGCCGCCGTAAATGCGCCACCTCTTCCTGTTCTTACTGAAGAGGAACAAACATGG
>DLTU01000004.1:0-6447 GCA_002500385.1 Candidatus Neomicrothrix sp. UBA7828
GATCGGACAGTTCCGGTGATTGAGACAACAAACTCTGACCGAAGGTCTAATTTCTCATCGACTACGCATTGGATAATTCCAGTGTGGTCACGGAGATCGACAAAAGCTAGATGCTCGCTGTGTACCCTGCGAGTATCCACCCAACCACAAACAGTTACAGTTGAACCGATATCGATTGATCTGAGCTCGCCGCAGTAGTGAGTTCGCATAGTCATTTTGTCGTCTCCTGTAACATTCCCGGTAAAGTCTTTGATAGTGACTGGCGTTCCAGAGCAATTTGTGTTCCGTCGCCTCTTAAGTTTCGAAGGGTAACCTGATTTTCGTTGAGTTCATCAGTTCCTATGATGATTGCTAGCTGAGCCCCTGACCTGTCAGCCGCCTTCATTTGAGATTTTATCGACCGCTGGTCAAAACTTCTATCAACGCTGAATCCGATTTGCCGCAATTCATCTGACAAGATAAGTGCCTCATCTCCGCCGGTAGTGTCAATAATAAAGATGTCTATATTGTTGATAGGTTCAGAGATATTTTCTGCTTCACAGGCTAATAATGTTCGATCTATACCGATGGCGAACCCGATGCCTTCTGTAGGCGGACCTCCTAGAGCTTCAACAAGTCCGTCATAGCGGCCTCCTCCTCCCACAGCATTCTGAGCAGCATCAAGATCAGGAGCAATGAATTCAAATGTTGTTTTCGTATAGTAATCCAGACCTCGGACTAGCCTGGGAGTTAGCTCGTACTCTATTTCCAGCATAGAAAGACCTTCTTGAACAATTTGAAAGTGTTTATTGGAATCATCATTTAGAAAATCTGATATAACTGGTGCACCTTTTATGACTGCTTGATCTTGCTCTCGTTTAGAATCAAGAACACGTAAGGGGTTTTTAAGCATCGTGTTTCGTGACTGTTCACTGAGGTCAGCCTGATTCAAATTTAAGTACCCGATCAGCGCATCGTTATAGTTGGCCCTGGTCTCAGTGTCGCCAAGTGAATTTAAAAGTAGCTTAGTGTTTGATAATCCCGCTTTTTGAAAGAATCGTGAAGCTAAACTTATGATCTCGACATCGGCATGAGGGTCGGGAGACCCTAGTAGTTCCGCTCCGACTTGTAGAAATTGCCGGTAGCGACCTGCCTGTGGCTTTTCATATCTGAATTGGGGTCCTTGGTACCAAACTTTCCATGGTGTAACTGGCCGATGCTGAGCGAAAGCCCTACATATGCTTGCTGTCAGTTCTGGCCGCAGAACGAGATGTTGGGGGTTCTTAGTATCCTTATCAAAGAGATCAAACATTTCTTTAGTGACTATCTGGGAGCTATCACCAAGACGTTGAAACACTCCAATATCTTCAAATATCGGTGAGATAATCTGACCGTAACCACCAGAGTTTAGAGTTTCTTCAAAGATACTCAGAAGATTGCTAACTCTTTTTGATTCGGGAGCCATTATATCTCGGGTCCCTTTGGGGGCTTGGAATTGTGATTTACTCATGTGGCAAGACTACAGGGTTGATGGTCCTTATGGTGCTATTAAGGAACGTGAATGAAATGTGGTGCTAAACGGATTTCCGCCAGTGGTATTCTAAAGCATCTGATAAGCGGTTCACTGCGGCATCAATAGCTAGAATATCATATCCATGTGAGTCATTCACTGTGAATAAGACCCACCTTATTTGATCTGCGGAAAGCAGTTTAGGTGTTTCACTGTCAGGGTCGTACTGATCTGCTTTGATCTTTTGTATTTCCTCGTAGGTTGATTCCTCAAATAACTGAAGTGTGTCAGCAATCAAATGTAAGAACTTATCAACCTCCGCTTTTTCATATCCAATTTCTTCAACTAATGGAGGTGAGAGTTCCCTTAATCTCTTACTGGTAATAGTTGGAGCTGGAGTAAGTAATTGATCCGTTGCGTAATTCGACTCAATCCCAACGTTAGAGAGCGTATTTGGTTTAACCGCCTTTTGATTGAGCAACGAGTCTAAATAGTCGTCAACCTCTTTAGGGTCGTAGCCTTTTTTATTAGTCAGAGAAAACTTTACGCGTTGAAGTTTTGTGATAATTGTTTTGCTCTTGCCGCCTGCTTGCCATTTGTTTAATTTGCCAAGAAAGAGATCTACTTCCTTGATCTTGTACCCATTCATCTGAACAATTTTAAATTTCATCATTATTTGCTAGCTGATTTCTGGGTGTGATGAGCTTTCAGCGGTGCATTATCTGCTATCACGATTTCGCCTTTTGAAGTGATGGCCCTTTATTATTTCCTGGCAAAATTCGATAGGCATCGTATACTCCATCAACTTGACGTATGAGGCTTATCAACCAGTCCAAGTGACGACCATCTCCTAATTCGAACTCAAAGTTCATAACGCTGATTCTGTCAGTTCCGGTTCGGGTAGAACTTGAGATGATGTTCACCCTTGCATCGGAGAGGACTGTTGAAACATCTCCGAGTAGCCTCGTTCGATCAAATGCTTTTACTTCTATCGATGCCGTGAAAGTGCCTCCTCGCTTATCATCCCATTCCACATCTATCAACCGATTCGCATGCCCAGAAGCCAAAGCCACGCCATTGGCGCAATCACTTCGATGGATGGAGACTCCTCTTCCTCGGGTAACGAAACCCATTATTTCGTCTGGCGGAACAGGGGTACAACATTTAGCGAGCCTGATCATTACATCGTCGACACCCTCAACAACAACTCCAACTTCGT
The DNA here is from genome assembly GCA_002500385.1 of Candidatus Neomicrothrix sp. UBA7828. Lineage (GTDB taxonomy): Bacteria > Actinomycetota > Acidimicrobiia > Acidimicrobiales > UBA8592 > UBA8592. The sequence goes on from DLTU01000004.1 coordinate 2,709, forward strand.
TATTTCGCTTTCTCTTTCCCTTCCCCACTTTTCTATCTCGGTGGCTTGGTAATGGGGCTGGAATTCCTTGTGAATACCCTGATTTTTTGAGGATTTCTAAAAACCTCCCAGCTACGCTTTTCGGATTTAGATTCTGTTCACCGATAGCTGCATAAAGCGCTTCCGAATCCGAATAATTCAGTGTTTCACAGACTTCTTGTACGGTCTCGCTCTTCAGGAGTTTGAATGTAGGCAGGCCTTCCTTGCGGAGAGATTCAGCAAGTGCTTCTCTTCCGGCATCGATAGCATCCTCTCGCCTTTCGCGTGTGAACCACTGTCGAATTTTTGACCCTGCCCTGTGCGTCTTCGCAAATCTTAACCAATCTTGAGATGGTCCAGCTTCTTGGGCATTACTAGTTAGGATTTCCACAGTATCGCCTGATTGAAGAACCGTATCAAGGGGGACAAGACGTTTATTCACTCGAGCGCCTCTACAGGCATGACCTACCTCTGTGTGTATTGTGTATGCAAAGTCAACAGGAGTTGATTTGGACTCAAGGGTCACGACTTCACCTTTGGGTGTAAAAACAAAAACCTCATCCTGATCTAAATCCATCTTTAGGTTTGACATGAACTCAAGTGGGTCCTCAGTTTCTTCTTGCCAATCAATAATGCGCGAAAACCACATATATTCTTTTTCATCTACTTGCTCTTTATAACTGAAGTGCGCGGCTGCACCATGTTCAGCTCTGTGATGCATATCACGTGTTCTTATTTGAACTTCAAGTGGTTTTCCTTGAGGGCCGACCACAGTGGTGTGAAGAGATTGGTAGAGATTAAATTTGGGCATTGCTATGTAATCCTTAAACCTTCCTTGAACTGGGTGCCAAGTGGCATGGATTGAACCAAGTGCCCCATAACAATCTTTCACCGATTCAACTATTACCCTAATGCCCATGAGGTCATAGATTTCATCAAACTCCCTACCTTTTATTACCATTTTCTCGTAAATACTCCAGAAATGTTTGGGTCTGCCATGCACCTCTGCTCCCACCATCAATTCATCAAGTCTGGACTTAACATCGGCCAAAATCTGAGCAAGGTAGAGATCTCTCTCAGGTGCCCGATCAGCTATCATTTGGTCAATTTGCGCGTACCATTTAGGGTGCAATGCAGCGAAAGAGAGATCCTCCAGCTCATTTTTTAAACCCTGCATACCCAGTCGATGAGCGAGAGGAGCATAAATATCTAGAGTCTCAGTTGCTATTCGCTGTTGTTTCCACTTAGGCAATGACGCGATTGTGCGCATGTTATGAAGACGATCTGCGAGCTTGATTAGAAGCACTCTAATATCTTTTGCAACTGCCACTAACATTTTCCTCATTGAGGCAGCTTGTTGAGCTTCTTTAGTTTCAAATTTTATTCGCTCTAGTTTGGTAACACCATCAACGATAGAAGCCACTTCATCACCGAACACTTCTTCGATCCGCTCAAAAGCCTCTTCGGTATCCTCAAGAGTGTCGTGAAGTAAAGCAGCTATAATCGTTGGTTCATCAAGCCCTAGAGATGCAACTATTTCCGCTACTGCAACTGGGTGGGTAATATAAGCGTCTCCAGATTTACGGATTTGACCGTGATGCGCCTCTTGGGCTTCTTGGTAAGCTCTTTGAATTTGATCTGTTTTTGCGGTGGTATGGTGCCTTAAGAACATTTCCAACACCTGATTAAGTTCAGCTGCAGGATCCTCTTCAATACGATTCCACAAGCTAACTTTTGCTGTAATCAAACTCATGTTTATAAGCCTATCCTAGGCAAGCATTAGTCGTAAGTCAGAAGAGTATGTTGCTGATAATTTGCTATCTCTTTTCTTCCGTTCAGGAACTCAAGCGACGCTAGAAATACAAATCCAACAACTCTTCCGCCTATACGCTCAACTAGTTTTGCAGCAGATTTCGCAGTTCCACCAGTCGCGAGAATATCATCAACGATTAGTAAATCTGATCCCTTGGATACAGCGTCACGTTGCATCTCGAGCGAAGATTCGCCGTATTCCAAAATATAGCTCTGGCCTATAATTTCGCCCGGAAGTTTCCCCGGCTTTCGAATAGGAATGAAGCCTAAATTTAGCAAATTTGCTAGGGCAGACCCAAAGATGAATCCTCGAGCTTCAATACCAGCAACATAGTCTATCTGTTTGTCTTTAACTGCATCTGCCATCAGCGATACCGCTGTTGCGAAAGCAACGGCATCTTTTAATAAAGGCGATACGTCTTTGAAGTTGATTCCTTCATGGGGGAAGTCCGGAACATTTTGAATGAACTTCTTCAAATCTATTTTGGATCGCGACATCTTAGTTATTTGCGTTTTTTCCTTGGCCTTGGGGGAATCGCTGGATTTGATGGTGCTTTTACTGCGACCTGCGAACTTTTTGACCTTTTCTTTACTGCCTCACTTAGCCGATACGATCTGTTGCTATCTGCATCTGCGTCACCAAATCTGTTGCGCAGGAGAGTTGCTGTAGGTGCTGCTATGAAAAGAGAGGAGAAGGTTCCGATTATCAGACCAATAAGGAGTGCCAAGGCGAATTCCCTTAAAGTAACTGCCCCCATGATGCCAGACCCAACGACCAAAACCGAAACAACTGGGAGAATAGATGTGATACTAGTATTTACAGACCGCATGAAAACCTGATTCAACGCCTTTTCCACTACCGAGGTATAAGTTAGTTTCGAGTTGGCGAGCATGTGCTCATTGTCTCTGACCTTATCAAACACCACTAAAGTATCGTAAAGCGAGTAACCCATAATCGTTAGGAACGCTATAACAGTGGGCGGAGTTACTTCAAACTGGAAAAGTGCGTATAAGCCAACAGTGATCAAAATATCATGTGCAACTGCGAGTAAAGCCCCTACTGCCATTTCCCACCGGAGCCGAATCGTTATATACAGAGCAATAACAATGAAAAAGACAATCAGCGCTTTAATAGCTTTATCTGTTATTTCTTCACCCCAAGATGGGCCAGCCGTCGAGACGCTGATAGCTGATTTGTCCTGACCGGTTAACTCTGCAAGAGCAGCCGTCACCTGTGCAACTATAGGGTCACCACTTTCACCCTGTTCAAGCAACGTTTGCGCTACTTTAGAGAGCTCGGTTCGAACACGAAGAACACCTCCGCCTGTTTGGATTCGTGCATCTGCGATGCCTAGTGGGCGCAATGCATCTCGCACCTCTTCCGCTTCAATTCCAGTGGCTGAGACTTCCCATGCTCCACCCCCTTCAAATTCTAGACCTAAATTCAATCCTCTGAATCCAAGACCGCTTACTGAAATTATCAGTACCAAAAGAGAACAGAAACCTACAGGTTTCCAGAGTTTCGCGAAGGGCACCGACGTTTCATTCCTATACATCCTCCCAAGTAAACTCACAACTCTCCTAAGCAACCTCACGACTCCTCCCCATCAGAAACTGGTAAGCCACTTAACCACGATCGATCTTGTATTGCTTTCTGCATTCCCATTAATTTCACAACAGGTCTGAGGAAGAAATAGGTGGCCACCAAGTCAAGTATTGATGCCAGGCCAAGCATTAAAGCAAACCCTCTAACCGAACCAACTGTAAGGAAGTAAAGAATGGCGGCGCCAATGAGAGAAGCGAGATTAGCCCAAAAGATTGTTTTAAAGGCTATTGGGAATGACTGATCCACTGCAGAACGCAGGGTCCTTCCATTCCTTATATCCTCTTTTAAATGCTCAAAGTAAAC
>DLTU01000004.1:6834-15905 GCA_002500385.1 Candidatus Neomicrothrix sp. UBA7828
CCAGCCAGCGTTAATGCCAAGCTTCGTGTTTCAGATAGCCATGAGAGGATTACCCACAACATGGTTCCAGACACCGCTAAAGAAAGCATCGCTGCCAAACCTAATAGCTTGTAGTAGGCGATCATGTACAAGGCGACTAGCGCAAGACCAACCAGTCCGGCGGTAATACCCGCATCTAAAGAATCTTGGCCGAGTGTTGCAGAAACTAAACGAACTCTACTGCCACTTGTTGGATCAGTTGGGTCTCCGAATTCCAACGGCAGTGAACCATATTTGAGCACTAACGCAGTATCTTCTGCTCGATTCTGATCGAAATTACCACTTATGACAATTTGGTCTCTTTCAAAGAAAGGGGTATTCACATTAGGTGCTGATTCAATAACCCCATCAAGAACAATCGCTAATTGTCCCGTTTGACACTTTGACGTTCGGTTATAGCACGCATTAGCTGCTGCGTTGAATAAGTCAATGCCGTCTGCTCCGGAACGAAAGATAGGAAGAACTTGCCATTCAAACCCCCCTGCAAAGCTGGCATCCGCTGTTTCAAGCGAAGCCCCAGTGAGCATAGTTCTTCCTAAAAGTAATCGTTGGTAAGGGTTTCCTTCGGAGTCAAGCAGAGGAAAAATAACCGGATTCTCTGCTTCGTCATCATCCGCTACGGTGTTTTCCATGCCTAGAGCATCCTCAAGAGCAAACCCTAGATTTTCACATCCAATACCATCAGGAGTTGAACCCATTGCCTGAGATTCGCTACCTTCTGGACCCTCCTCTGGGAGTTCGTCTTGGTCGGTTGGAAGAATTCCGACTGGTCCATCGTTTACCTCATCAGAAGTCTGGTTATTTACCTGGTCTAATTTTATTGGTACAGCAGGAAGGATCGCACAAACAGGTCTAAAGCGTAACTCAGCTGTTTGGCCAACAACTTCTAAAGCTCTGCTTTGATCCTCTACCCCAGGGAGTTGAACCACGATTCTATTTCCTTGACGTGTTATATCCGGTTCTGCAACGCCTAGACCATCGACACGATTACGGATTATCTCAACAGATTTATCAAGAGCTTCATCGAGTGCATCCCCGCTAAGTTCTGTATCTTCAACAGGTTCAAGGACAACCTCTGCCCCACCTTTAAGGTCCAATCCCAGCAGAACACTATTGCCCGCACCTTGTGACCATCCAAATAATCCGCCAACGATAACAAGAATTGAAACTAAAGGGAGGAGAACTTGTTTCTTCATCTCTTGTTCTAACCCCCTAATGAAACTGAAGTAGTAAATTCTATAGGCAGTGAACCATATTTGAGCACTAACGCAGTATCTTCTGCTCGATTCTGATCGAAATTACCACTGAGGAGAACTTGTTTCTTCATCTCTTGTTCTAACCCCTAATAGAAATAAATTAATTTAGCTCCGAATCGTCATCGTATGAGATCATCCTAGCAACAGTACTTTTTGCAACCTTAATTTCTACACCGTCAGCGACCATAATAAAAAGAGTCCCCCCGTCAAGGTCACTTACCGTCCCGTAGATTCCTGACTCCAGTATTACATCATCACCAACATCAAGAGTTGAGATCATTGCTTGTTGTTGCTTTCGCTGTTTTTGCTGTGGTCTCAGGATCATAAAGTACATAAGCAAAAGCAATATAGGTAGGATTAAAACACCATCCATAGTTTGATATCTCCTAATCTTGTGGTCAATTCCAAATGCTACCGGATCATTGTAAGGTTCCGATGTGTTTGCGAATAATTTGGTTAATCAGAAAAAGTAAACAAAAAAAGAAATAAGCCTCTATATTTATTTAGCCGTTGCACACTGATTGAGGAAAATCGGCTTTCTTATTAGCCCCAAATTTGGAGTGTTTCTTTTTGAAAATCATCAAATGTCCCTTGAATGATAGATATCCTCGCACGTTTCATAAAGTCGATTATCCATGCAAGGTTATGAAGAGTAAGAAGCCTAGCAGCTACTGGTTCACCCACAGATAGAAGATGTCGTATGTAGCCCCGTGACCACCGACTTGCAGGACTTGAATCGAAGTCCGGATCAATGGCATCATCACTTTTTGCATATCTGGCTGCTCCCAAGTTAACGCGCCCTTTCATCGTTAACGCTGTGCCATGCCTTGCTAATCTTGTTGGCCAAACACAATCGAACATATCAACACCGCATGCAATTGCTTGAACCAGTCCTGCTGGATCCCCTAAGCCCATAAAATACCGTGGTTGTTGCTCAGGAAGTCCCTCAGCACTTATCCGCATAGGCTCAATCATTTCCTGCCTTGTTTCCCCGACGGATAAACCACCTATTGCGTACCCATCGAAACCAATATCAACAATTTGTTCAGCTGAAATTCGTCGCAGTTCTCGGTCTAGTCCGCCTTGGACAATACCAAATTGAGCGCGTTCATTTTCGAAACTCTTTTCTTTCGATAAGAAGTGATTGCGTCCTCTTATCGCCCATTTATGAGTTCTCTCAACAGCGAGTTCAAGAACTCTTTTCTCAGCAGGGATTGGCGGGCAAACATCTAGAACCATTTGGATATCAGAACCTAATGCACATTGTATGTCAACGGCTCTTTCCGGAGTTAATCTGTGCAGACTGCCATCATAGGTAGATTTAAACTCAACACCAGCATCATCTACATCAGGCTCTAATGAGAAGACTTGGTAGCCTCCCGAATCAGTAAGAATAAGACGCTTCCAGTCTGCAAATCCATGAATCCCACCAAATTCTTGAATGAGGTCCTCGCCAGGTCTTAACATCAAATGATACGTATTCCCAAGAATGATATCTGCACCTAATTCTTCGAGATCTTGAGACGTGATTGTTCTGACTGACCCTCTTGTCCCTACTGGCATGAAAGTTGGGGTATCAAGAACATGCCTTTGCATAGATAGAACTCCAGCACGCGCATTACCAGCTGTCGCTTCTATTTCAAAATTAGGCTTCACCACTTACCTTCTGACCTCATATGTTTCCATTTATCGTAGCTATTCACCACGTTCAATAAACATGGCGTCACCAAATGAAAGAAACCTATATCCTTCTTTTAGTGCTAAATAATAGAGATTTTTCCAACTCTTTCCCATAAATGCCTCAATCATCACCAGCAAGCTTGACTTAGGTAGATGGAAGTTAGTCAACAGGGAGTCAACGACTCTGAACTGAAATCCTGGCTTAATATAAAGCTCAGTTCTCCCTTCTAAGCGCCCAGTGGATGCAACTGACTCGAGGGTTCGCACTACGGTTGTTCCTACAGCGATGACCCTCTTTGCTTTCTGGACACTTTCCCAGACGTCAGCCTCGACGAAGTATCTCTCGGAATGCATTACATGCTCATTAATGGAGTCAGTTGCAATAGGTTGAAATGTGCCAATGCCCACACTTAAGTTAACCGTCACCACTGATGCTCCAGCTGCTGAGCATCTATCAATGATTTCTTCTGTTATGTGCAGACCAGCTGTGGGCGCAGCAACAGAATTTTCATTTTGTGCATAAACGGTTTGATATCGACTCTGATCAATTCCGTTGTTCTCTATATAGGGTGGCAAAGGAATTTCTCCGTGGATACTAAAAATTTCTCTCATTTCCGCTTTGATGGGTGAAATATACCTTGTCCCTTTATGAGTAACTTCATCGACACGTAATACTGCTTTCCCAGATTGATCAAGTAATTCTTCACCAACTTGAATCTTTCTGCTGGGACGTACCAGTGCTTCCCACTTCCCATTGTCAACCTCTTCAAGAGCTAACACTTCAACAGATCCACCGGTAACTCTCCTCAAGTTTAATCTTGCCGGCATAACACGAGCTTCATTGAGAACTACCACATCTCCGGGCCTTAAAAGGTTCGGGAAATCTCTTGTGTGCATATGCTCAACATCTTGGGTAGAGACCAAGAGCTTGGATTCGTCTCTTTGACCCAAAGGAAACTGAGCAATCGAGTCTTTTGGCAAGTCATAGTCAAAATTTGAAATGTCCAAGATTTAGCTCTTCTATTCCTCAAGCTCCGAAAAAAGATCATTAGATTTAGGAGAGTCTGTTTGCTTTCGGGGCTCTAAATTAAGATGTTGCCATGCCGCATCAGTTGCGACTCTTCCTCGGGGTGTTCGCATTAGGAAACCTTGCTGAATAAGGAACGGTTCATACACATCCTCAACTGTTTCGGCGGGCTCAGAAACGCTTATAGCAAGTGTAGAGAGCCCCACTGGCCCTCCGCTAAATTGTTTGCATAGAGAACTCAATATAGAACGATCTACTTTATCTAAGCCTCTACCATCAACCCCAAATACTTTGAGTCCTTCGTTTGCCGTTGCTTGATCTATGATTCCCTTTGCTTTCATTTCAGCATAATCACGCACTCGACGTAACAACCTATTTGCTATTCGCGGTGTTCCCCGTGCTCTTCTAGCTATCTCAGAACTTCCGGCCTGATCAATTTCAACATCAATAATGCGCGCAGAACGTGTAACTATCTTTTCTAGATCCGTTGCGGTGTAGTAGTCCAGTCTGGCGACCAGCCCAAATCTGTCTCGTAGAGGTCCTGTTATCAAGCCAGTCCTAGTTGTCGCAGCTACTAAAGTAAAAGGTGAAATTGCTAGCCGTACTGATCTCGCTGCCGGACCTTTTCCTAACACAATATCGAGTTGAAAGTCCTCCATTGCTGGATACAAAACCTCTTCAACCGCTTTTGAGAGGCGGTGTATTTCATCAATAAACAAAACATCGCCTGGCTCGAGCTTAGTCAGTATCGCTGCTAGGTCTCCCGCTCGTTCAAGCGCTGGACCTGAAGTACTGTGCATGGCAACGCCCATTTCGCCTGCAACGATATTGGCTAATGTCGTTTTCCCTAATCCGGGAGGTCCGGCGAACAGTAGATGGTCTGAAGGCTTTCCTCTCATCTGGGCTGCCCCAAGAATAATTTCTAAATGCTCTTTGAGTTCGGCTTGCCCAACAAAATCCTTGAGCGAATCAGGACGAAGATCTTGCAAACTCATATCTACATCTGAATGGTTTTCCTCTTCAGATTCTTTTGGGGAAAGTAATTCGTCTCTCATAATCAGTTTATTAGCTTGTCATCTCGAGTTTATTGCGAGTTTCTGCAAGGCTAGCTTTATTAGCTCTGAGGTTTCAGTTTCTGGTGGCAGATCTTTTGTGACTGCATAGATTTCTTCTGAACCGTACCCGAGTCCAGATAATGCGTCGCGCACATCTTTTATGCCATCGTTAAGTGTAGTGTCGGCTTTTGAGGGAAGATGATCCGAGCCTATTGATAGTTTCTTAAATTTTGCTTCTAAATCTATTAGCAACCTTGAAGCTGTTGTTTTTCCTACTCCCGGAACCAAACACAACCCGTCAATATCCTGTGAATTGACGATATCTATTAGCTGGTCGGGACCATAGGTTGACAGAATTGACAACCCTAGTGCAGGACCTACTTTATGCGCTGAAATTAATGCCTCAAATAGCTTGCACTCAAATCTTGATAGAAACCCATATAGCGTCTGCTCATTTTCACGAAAGTGATGATGTATATAGAACTGAGTCTCTGGCTGGCCTATGTGAGAAGCTTCAGAAGTGGAAGCTGAAACCTGAAGTCGGTAGCCTACACCATTTACTTCAATAATCATTTCGCTATCTTCCTTAACTGTGATTTCACCGCGAAGACTTCCTATTGTCATCGGGCCACCATAGAGCGATTTGCCGAATAACACAGAGCCACTGCCAATGCATCAGCTGCATCAACTGGGTCCAATTTCTTTTCAATATCTAGAAGCAATTGAACCATCGTCTGGATCTCAGCCTTTTGTGCGCCTCCGTATCCTGCCACTGCTAGCTTGACCTCTGTCGGCGAATATTCAGCGACCTCACAATTAGCGTCCAATGCTTCGACCATAATAACTCCGATTACTTGGCTTACAGAAATGGCGGTTTTTACGTTGCGTTGAAATAGAACCCTCTCAATAGCGACTACCTCTGGCCTATATTCAGAAATAAGTGCTCGAACTTCATTTCTTATCTCAAAGAGTCGAACAGATGTCATTTCGTGAGGGGATGTTCGGATAACGCCAGCAGATACGGCTTTCTCTTTGGGCTTTCCAATTTTTATAAGACCGTAACCACAACGTGACAATCCCGGATCTATACCTAATACGAACATATGTACGATGATAGGGTTTTTTTTGTCAAATCCGGTGGATTCTACTTATCCAGCTAATTCCTGTAATACTGAATCTGGGATATCAAAATTAGCATGTACTGAATCCACATCATCCAGCTCATCAAGTAGATCAATCAGTGCCAAGACTTGTTTAGCGGATGAGGAGTCTTCAAGAGCAACGATTTGGGTGGGCAGAAATGTCAAGTCAGCCGATAAAGATGGCACTTCAGATGCGTCAAGGGCATCTCTTAGACTATTAAGGTCGGCAGGTTCGCATGTAAGTCGCCATGTATCACCTTCGTCAACAAGATCTTCCGCTCCATTTTCAAGAGCAACAAGCATTATTGTGTCTTCATCTATCTTCTTATCTAGAACAATCACTCCTTTTCTTTCAAATTGCCATGCGACAGATCCAGGTTCCGCTAATGATCCGCCATTCTTTGATAACGTTGACCTAACCTCTGAGCCAGTTCTGTTCCTATTATCAGTCAGCGTCTCTATGTATAGCGCAACACCGCTAGGGGCATAACCTTCATACGTAACATCTTCATAATTAACTCCTTCCAACTCACCTGTTCCACGTTTTATCGCCCTTTCTATGGTGTCTAGGGGAACTGAATTGTCGCGAGCCTTTTGATACATCGTCCTCAAAGTAGGGTTAGCATCGAGATCACCCCCACCTTGTCTGGCAGCGACTTCAACTTGTTTTATAAGCTTGGCAAATAACTTTCCACGCTTCTTATCCGCAGCACCTTTTTTATGCTTGATAGTTGCCCATTTAGAGTGACCTGACATATTGCCCCTGCCTGTTTTTTATTCCCCTATGGAAAGAAACATCTCATGGATTCGAGTATCACTCGAAAGTTCTGGATGGAATGATGCTACTAGTGTTGAAGCATTTCCACAAAGAACTATTTGATCATCAATCTCTGCGTACACGTCTACGCTATCCCCCACACTCTCAACTATCGGAGCTCTTATGAAGATCGCTGGGAACGGTTCATTCAAACCCTTAACGTTAATTGAGGACTCGAAGGAGTCAATTTGGCGTCCAAAGGCATTTCTTCGGACTACGATATCGATTGCGTTTAACGGTGACTGGTCCTCTCGACCATCAAGAATCGCTTTTGATAGGACTATCATCCCTGCACATGTTCCAAATACTGGCATGCCATCGGATAGTCGTTCACTCAAAGGTTGACGAAGCGAATTTGACTCCAACAGCATCTGAATTGCCGTTGATTCTCCACCTGGAATAACAATCCTGTCAATTCGATCTAAATCTTGGGTGGATCTAACTGGAAGGGCTTCTATACCCATCGTTTCAAAGGTTTTTAGATGGCTCTCGAAAGCTCCTTGTAGTGCCAGTACACCGACATGCAAATGGTTACCAGCCACGCTCTTCGAAATTGATATTGATTTCATCCATTCCTATGCCGGTCATTGGGCCACCTAACCCCCTGCTGACCTTTGCTAGGATTTCTGGATTGTTGTAATTAGTGGTCGCTTCGACTATTGCCTTGGCCCTTGGTTCAGGATTTTCCGATTTGAAGATACCGGACCCAACAAATACAGCTTCAGCGCCGAGTTGCATAACTAGCGCCGCATCCGCAGGTGTAGCAATTCCACCAGCACAGAACATAGGTACTGGTAAAGAGCCTGTTTCCGCAACCTCTTCAACTAGTTGAACTGGAGCTTGAAGTTGCTTTGCCCATTCATAAAGTTCGACAGAGTCAGCTTGGCCAATTTTTTTAATATCTCCAAGTATCGTTCGTAAGTGGCGAACGGCTTGAATTACGTTACCGGTTCCAGCTTCACCTTTGCTTCGAATCATGCAAGCGCCTTCAGAAATGCGCCTAAGAGCCTCTCCAAGATTTGTAGCTCCACATACGAAAGGAACCGTGAAGGCCCATTTGTCTATATGGTGTTTTTCGTCTGCTGGAGAAAGGACTTCGGACTCGTCAACATAATCAACACCCAACGATTCAAGAATCTGTGCTTCAACAAAGTGCCCAATTCGTGCCTTTGCCATAACTGGAATTGTTACGACTGATTTAATTCCCTCTACCATTTCTGGGTCGCTCATTCTTGCGATCCCACCGTCGGTGCGTATATCGGCAGGCACTCGCTCTAGGGCCATAACGGCAACCGCTCCGGCATCCTCGGCTATCTTCGCTTGATCAGGAGTTACGACATCCATGATCACTCCACCTTTGAGCATCTCAGCTAGGCCACGCTTTACTCGTACAGTTCCTGTTGTTCGTGAGGTTATGTCATCATTATCCATATTATGATGCTACCGGTATTTCATAACTTGTGTTTACTTTTCTATTGTGATTGAGTTCACAATTCCGATAACGCAGCTACGCGATCCCTCGTGCTGAATCCAGATTTGATTAATGCGTTCGCCGGTGGATTTATCCATAGGTGTCTACAGAACTTTGGGTTAACTCTGGGTTCCCTTCCATCAATATTTAAACTACTCAATGCACTGGCAAGAGCGGTCGGATACCTCGTAAGACTTACTGCTTGCAAATCAGTCTCAGCAACCGCCCAAGAGGCAAATAATTTTGCAGTCATCCACTTTCACCAAAGCCCGGTAAAAGAACGAAAGGTTTAGCTACCAGGACAGCCGTCGTGCAGTCCAGCAAAGCTAATCTGTTTCGTATTCTACTTAGCTCGTGAGTTATCAAACCTTCTAATTCAACCCTATTCACTCTTTTGAGTAGTCCAGTTGTGACTATCAGGTTTCCTTGTGAGCTATTTTTCCCTACCATCATCATGTTTGGAGCTGAGTCAGGAATTACGTAAAGATTCGGATTTCTAAAACCATGTGCCACGCATAACCCATCGACTAGATTCTCAAATTTCGGATAGGAGCCTTTATCAATAGCTTCTGCATTTACCTTTG